>NZ_CP071839.1:1200000-1500000 GCF_017526105.1 Streptomyces cyanogenus | reverse complement strand
GGGCGGTGGGCCCGTGGACGAACGGTGGCACGTCGGAGACGCTCACGGACATCTCGGTGTGGACGGCCAGCAGCGCGGGGACTTTCCTGTTCTCCGTGGCGTTGTCGGCGTCGAAGGCGTGGGCGTCGGGCGACACTTTCACGCTGAACACGCTCGGTGTGAGCCTCAGCCCGCAGGCGAGCTGACGCCCTGACGGGGAGGGCTCGTGACGACCTTCACCGACGACTTCAACAGGGCGAACGGCGCCCCGGGAGCCAACTGGGTTGACTTGACCGGCCTCTGGACAATCGTCTCCAACCAGCTCTCGTCGGGGACTGCGGGCGGCACGATCATCATCCGTGCCGCGACCGCGATGGCCACCAACGATCACTCCGCGCAGGTGACGATCGCCGCCACCGGAGCTGTCAGCCACGGTGTCTGGTGCCGCGGCAACACGGCCTTCACCAGCGGCTATCTGTGGCGGAATGACGGCACGTCGTGGGTTCTCTTCTCGAACGTGGGCGGCAGCTTCACCTCCATCGGCTCCTTCTCCGGGGCAGCCGTCGCTGGTGACGTCGCGAAGATCCAGGCGGTCGGCTCGACGATCAAAGGGTTCGTCAACGGCGTCGCACGCGTCACGGTGACCGATACCGCCGTCACGACCGGTACCAGCGTCGGGCTCCGCGCCGAGTCGACGAACCTGCTCCGTTTCGATGACTTCACCGCGGCGGATGTCACCTCCGGCGTCACCGGCGACGCAGCACTGTCCAGCACCGCAACACTGTCCGCGTCAGGCCTGCGCGCCACCGCCAGCGGCGCTGCCCAGGCGGCCACGGCGGGACTCTCGGCGGCAGGTCAACTGGCCGCAGGCGGGTCGGCCTCCGAATCGGTGACCGCAACGCTCACCGCGGGTGGCACGCGCAACGCTTCCGCGGCGGCGTCCAGTGCCGTGACCGCTGCAATCTCCGCTGCAGGGGCGGTCGCCGCGGTGGGGGTCGCACCCGCCTCGGCTGCGGCAGGCCTGTCGGCATCCGGGACGGCGGGATTCACCGACGGCGCGTCACTGGCAGGCTTTGCCGGCTTGTCTGCGGGCGGCATTCGGGGCAGGTACGGCGTCGGCGCTGTGGCTGCGGGAGTCGCACTGTTGGCCGCGGGATCGGTGGCGTCCGCGGCGGTTCGGGGGACGTCGGGACCTGGCGTGACGGCTTCGCCGAATGCGGGTGCGGGCGCAGGGAGTGCTCCGACGGCATCGAGCGGCAAGGTTCTGGTTCCTACGGCGTCGGGAGGCTCCACGTGATTGACCTCGGCGCCGTGCAGCAGATCGCTGTCGATGTCCGCGACGCGGCCGGAACGTTGACGGACCCGTCGTCAGCGACGCTCACGCTCACCCTCCCCGACGGCAGCACGCTCACCCCGGCCGTTCCGCTGCCGTCGACCACCGCGGGCAAGCTGCGGATCGACTACGTCACAACGCAGGTCGGCCGTCACGCGTGGCGGCTGGTCACCTCGAATCCGACGACCGCGTATGCGGACGTCTTCGATGTGCGGCCCGCGGTTCCGGTCGGCATCGTGTCGCTGGCGGATGCGCGCGCCCAGCTGAACATGGGCCCAACGGAGACCGCGGACGACGATGAGTTGCGCGGCTTTATCGGGGCGGCGACGAGCGCGGTGGAGCAAGCGCTCGGCCGGGTCGTAGTGCGGCGCACGGTTGTGGAGCGGCAGCAGGTCGGCCGGACCAGGGAGGTGCTGCTCCGGCAGGTACCGGTGCTGTCCCTGACGTCGGTCGCCGCCGCGGATGGCTCGGCCGCGTGGGACCCGATGAACCTGCGGGTCGACCAAGGGACGGGGCTGCTGACGGTCACGTCTGGGGCGTTGCTCGCGGGGGCCGTGGACTTCACGTACCAGGCGGGTGAGGCCGTCATCCCAGAGAGCTACCGTCTCGCGGCGCTGATCATCATTCAGCATCTGTGGGAGACGCAGCGCGGCGCCATGGGCGTTCAGCTCGGAGGCGACTCCGACAACTGGTCGGCTGGCCGCGGTTTCGCGATACCGCGCCGCGCCCTGGAGCTGCTCGGCCCGCAGCTGCCGGGGGTGGCGTGATGCCGTGGTCCTCGAAGGTGCCTGCCGCGATCGAGGGACTCGTCGTGGCGTTCGCTGCATGGCCTGGCCTCGCCAAGGTGAAGATCCTCGACGGACCGACGACCTCCCAGCAGACACTGCAGGAGGTTCTGACGGTGGGTTGGACAGGCGGCGAGGACGACTCGGACGCGGAGTCCACGCTGCTGACGGAGGGCCTCGGCGGTGCAGCGGACCGGGAGCAGTTCACGATCCGCTGTGCTGCGGCGGTCCTGCGCGGCACGGACGATCTATCGGGGGCCCGTCGCCGCGCCTACGAGCTGCTGACGGAGGCCGGGGCAGCTATCGCCCAGGATCGTCGACTGCGAGGCGCGGTGATGAGAGCGATGGTCGCCTCGCACAGCCTCTCACAGGAGCTGACGCAGCAGGGTGCGCAGGCTGTCGTCGTCTTCGAGGTGTCTTGCGACGCCTACTCCGGCGCCTGACCGAGGCGCCGACATCTCGCCCGTTGGGCCAGTCAGAAGGAGAGACCGCGGATGACCGCGCTCGTCACCAACGTCGTGCCCAATGCGGGGCTCGACATCGGCTCACTGCCCGTGGCAGCCACAAACGGCGACACCGCCGCCTGCGGCTCCGGCACGTTCCTCTACGTCAAGAACACCAACGCCAGCGCATGCACGGTGACGCTGACGACACCGGGGCAAATCGACGGCCGCCTCGCCGTGGCGGACTCGACGTTCAGCGTCGCCGCGAACACGGGCATCGGGGTCATTCCGCTGATCTACAACCTGTACGCGGACCCGACGACGGGGCTAGCCACCATCACCTACTCCGTGACCAGCGGCGTCTCCGTAGCGGTGGTGAGGGTCCCGTGAACCAGACGATCACCATGCGACACCCGACCCTGCCCGCCGATCAGGAAATCGTGGTCCCCAAGGACGCGATGCCGCACTACACGGCCGCGGGCTGGCAGCTGGTACCGCAGGAGGAACTCGACGAGCGGGCCGCAAGGGCGAAGGCCGCAGCCGAGGAGTCGGCCGATAAGCAGACCACCGACGAGCCGGAGCAGCCACAGCCGGCGGATGAACCCACCGACAGGCCGGCGCGGTCGCGCACCAAGGCGGCCCCCAAGAAGGACGAGGAGAGCTGAGACATGGTCGCCACGCCGATTGCCGCAACCAGCCGGTACATCCCGCCGGGCACGACCCGCTACTACTGGGTCGCGTCCATCTCGAACTACCAGTCGCCGACCCGCGCGGAGCTCAACGCCGGCAGCGACCTGACCGCAGAGATCTCCGCAGTGTCCGGGTTCGCCACCAACAGCGACCAGCAGGACACCCCCGACCTCGGTTCTCGCTTCACCGGCAAGATCCCTGGCCGGATCACCGCCGACGACTCCAGCATCACGATGTACGCGTCGTCGACATCGTCGGACGCCCGCACGCTGATGCCGCGGGACACTGCCGGCTACATCGTCATCTTCCCGGAGGGCGACATCACCGGGCAGAAGATGGACGTCTTCCCCGTCAAGGTCACCGGCGTCCCCAAGAGCCGCGACGTCGAGAACCCGGCCGCCATGACGTTCCAGTTCGCCATCACCAAGATCCCGGCCGAGAACGTCACCATCCCGTGAGTCTCCCGCACGTACCCGACTCTGTATCCCGGCACACCGTCATGGCCATCTGCGAGCACCTGGAACTTGATCCCAAGCTGGTCGAGTCGCTGGAGTTCAGCACCTACGGCCTGTACGTCGCGTTCCATGCCACCAATAGCGCGGGGCGCCGCCTGTCCGATGGTAGCGGCGTAGCCCGGCACCGCATCTACATCCCGTACACGGAGGAAGGTGCGCTGTGATCGAGATCCGCACGGGCGAGGAGCTTCGACGCATCAGCGCCCAGTTGCGGCGGCTGGACAACCCGGAGCTCAAGAAGCGGTTCCGGAAGGAGCTGCGGGCTGTGGCCAAGCCGCTGGTGCCGCTCGTCCGGGAGTCCATCCGGAACATCCCGTCCAAGCGGGGCTACAGCCCCGAGGGCTTGCGCGCCCAGATGGCGAAGGCCGTCCGGGTCGAGGTCCGCACGACTGGCAAGGATGCGAACGTGTCGATCCGTGTGGACGGCCGCAAGATGCCCACCCACATGCGATCCCTGCCGTCTATGGCCGAAGGCAAGAAGCGCTGGCGTCACCCCGTCTTCGGTAACCGTGAGGTCTGGGTCACCCAGACTTCACGCCCCTACTTCTACAAGGTGGTCCGGCCCGCCGGCGCCGCCTCCCGCCGAGCTGTCAACCGCGTGCTCGACGGCATCACCCGAGACATTTCCTAGGAGCACCATGGCCCTCAACCGCGACGCCATCCTCGGCGTCAACGACCTCCTGACCGAGAAGGTCGACGTTCCCGAGTGGGGCGGCGAGGTCATCGTCCGCGGGCTGACCGGCGAGGAGCGCGACGCCTACGAGGCCTCCCGTCGGCAGATCCGCAACGCCGGCACTCCGCAGCAGGAACTCGTCATCCTCTCCGAGAACATGAGGGCGGGCCTGCTCGTGAAGTGCCTGATCGACGAGAACGGCGACCGCCTGTTCACTGACCAGGACGCTGGCCTGCTCGGCATGAAGAACGGCCGCACCCTCGACCGGCTCTTCGACGTCGCGTCCCGGCTCTCTGGGCTCAGTGACGAGGAGGCCGAGCAGATGGAGGGAAACTCCGTGACGGCGAGCGAGGACGCCGCTTCTACTTCGTCCTCGCCCGAGACCTCGGATGCACCGTCGCAGAGCTACTGAGGCGCATCTCCTCTAGGGAACTGACCGAGTGGGAGATCTTCTACCGCATTGAAGCCGAGGAACGCGAAGTCGCCGAGGTCGAAGAAGAGAAGCGCAGCAGCCGCAACTGGCCCTGACTCGCCCGCAATGTGAGGGGAGGCGGCCATGGCGTCCACTGCTGTCGTCTACCGGCTCATCGCCCGCGACAACGCGTCCCGCGTGTTCAACAACGTCGGCCGGTCCGCGCAGCGTCTGCAGACCACGTCCGAGCGGGTGGGCGCGGCCCTCAAGAAGGGCCTGACCATCGGTGCGATCGCCACAGCCGGGCTCGGCGCGAGCGTCGTGCAGATGGCGGGCGACTTCGAGAAGAACATGAACCGCGTCGAGGCCCTCAGTGGCGCGACGGGTTCCCAGCTGAAGAAGCTGCGTGACCAGGCCAAGGATCTCGGACGCAGCACCCAGTACAGCGCCTCCCAGTCCGCGGACGCCATGGCGCAGCTCGCCACGGCCGGCCTGAACGTCAACCAGATCTACGGCTCGATGCCGTCGGTGCTGGCGTTGGCGTCCAGCGAGCAGCTGGACCTGACTCGCTCTGCGGAGATCTCCACGTCGGTCATGACCGGCTACGGCATGACCGTCAAGCAGATGCCGCACGCCATCGACGCCATGGTGAAAGCGTCCGTCAAGGCCAACACCTCGGTGGACGATCTCGGTGAGGCGTTCAAGTACGCCGGCCCCATCGCACACACCGCCGGGCTGAAGTTCGAGGAGACGGTTGCCTCGATGGCCCTCATGGGCAACGCCGGCATCAAGGCGTCCATGGCCGGTACCGCGCTGCGCGGCGCGGTGACGCGGCTCCTGTCACCCACCAACAAGATCACGGAGACGCTGGACGACCTGGGTGTCAAGGTGTCGACGGCGGACGGCAAGCTGCGCCCGCTCAACGAGATCGTGCAGGATTTGGCGAAGCACGGAGCAACAACCGGCCAGATCATGACGATCTTCGGGCAGCGAGCTGGCCCCGGTATGGCCGCACTGATCCAGCAGGGGTCGGACAAGCTCGTCGGCCTCACCAAAGAGCTGGAGAACTCCGGCGGCACCGCCGACCGCATCTCAAAGATTCAGATGAAGGGCTGGCGCGGTGAGATCACCAGGTTGAAGAACGCCTGGGAAGGACTGATGATCGCCATCGGCGACAGTGGCGTCCTCACCGTCGCGACCAAGGCGCTGTCTGGGGTGACGACAGCCGTCGGCGGTTTCGCGAGCTGGGTCAACGAGCGCGGGGTTCCAGCAGCGCAAAACATCAAGAGCCGCCTGGGCGACATCGTTCCTGTCGGAGACATCAAGCGCCAGTTCGGTGAAGCAAAGACGGCCGTCTCCGACTTCCTCGCCGGCCTGTCCGGTAACAACGTGAAGAACGTCGCCGTCCCCAGCATCGACAAGGCGCCCGTGATGGTGTCGAAGGGGCACGCCGCGGACATCGGCCGGTCCATCCATGACGCCATCGCTGGCGGCGTCAAGGACATCGACTGGGGAAACCTCGGCAGCATCCTTGGCAAGGGCCTGTCCGATGCAATCGGCTGGGTCGGTCAGCACGCGGCCGACATGACGAAGAAGTTCGCTGGAATCCTCGCGGGCATCGACTGGGTGAATGTTGGTAAGGGCGTGGGCGGCCAGGCGATCCCGTTCGCGATCGGCTTCATCAATGACCTGTTCAAGCCGCTGTTCTCCCTCGACTTCTGGAAGAAGCACTGGCTCGACGCGATCATCGCTGTCTTCTCGGTGATCCCGATCGGACGCATCGCCGGGGTGCTGGGGAAGCTGTTCAGCAAGATCCCCATCCTCAAGATCTTCTCGCCGATCCTGCGCGGCATCGAGGGTCTGGGCGGGACTGTCGAGAAGGGTCTGATGAAGACCATCCTCAAGCCGCTCGCCCGGTTCGGGCGGGCCGTGTGGGACGGCATCGTCAAGGGCTTCACCAAGGTCTTCCCTCAGGCTGCTGGCAAGATCGACGAGTGGGCCGGGAAGATGGCCCTGAACATCCTGGGCTACGCCGGCCGTATGGCCGCCGCAGGACTGCGCATGATCCAGGGCCTGGGTCGAGGCATCCTGTCCTTCGGAACGAAGATCGGCGAGTACATCGGCCGCGTGATCGGCTGGCTGGTCAAGCCGTTCGCCCGAGCGGGCTCGTGGCTGTGGACCAAGGGCAAGGCCATCGTCGTCGGCCTCAAGGACGGCGTGGTCTCCGCAGCCCGGGGTATTGCAGGCTGGGCTTGGCGTAACGTCGGGCGGCCAGCCGTAGACGCCTTCAAGGGCGTCGGTAGCTGGCTGTGGTCTAAAGGTCGAGCCTTCGTCGTCGGCCTGAAGAACGGCGTCGTTGCGGGCGCCAAAGGCATCGGGGGCTGGATCTACAGGAACGTCGTGGCGCCCCAGGTGACCACGTTCGCTCGTGCCGGTTCCTGGCTGTGGTCCCGAGGCAAGCAGCTCGTCGGCGGCATGAAGAACGGCGTGCTCTCCGCAGCCAAGGGCATCGGAGGCTGGGCATGGCGCAACGTCGGCCGACCGGCCGTAGACGCCTTCAAGAATGCTGGTAGCTGGCTGTGGTCTAAGGGCAAGCACCTGATCTCTGGACTAAAGGACGGCATCGTCTCGGGCGTCGAGGGCATCGGTGGATGGATCAAGACGAACCTGATCGACCCGGTCGTGGGGGCGGTCAAGCACTTCTTCGGTATCCGCTCACCAAGCCGCGTATTCATGGGCATCGGCGGTCACCTCGTCAGCGGCCTCATGAAGGGCATGGCGAAGACGTCGGGCACGGCAATCGCCAAGAAGGTCTTCGGCAGCCTGCCCAAGGCCCTCGGGTCGATCGTGAAGAAGGGGCTCGTCAAGGTCAGCGAACTGCCTGGGAAGGCACTGAAAGCGTTGGGTTCCCTCGGCGGGGACTTCCTCGGCCTGCTCGGGCTCGGTGGTAGCGGTGGCAGTTCCTCGGCCAACCAGAAGATCGGGCAGATGCTCGCGGCTGGCCGCGGATGGTCCGGGCAGCAGTGGATCGCCCTGCGAGCACTGTGGAACGGTGAGTCCGGCTGGAACGAGCGAGCGCTGAACAAGGCGTCCGGCGCCTACGGCATCCCGCAGTCGCTGCCCGCCTCGAAGATGGCCTCGGCCGGCTCCGACTGGCGGACCAACGCGGCCACGCAGATCAAGTGGGGCCTGAACTACATCGCCGAGCGCTACGGAAGCCCGCTGCACGCCTACTCGCAGTGGCTCGCGAGGTCGCCGCACTGGTACGCGAAGGGCACCGGCGGCGCCGCCCCGGGCCTTGCCTGGGTCGGCGAGCGCGGCCCGGAGCTGGTGAACTTCAAGGGCGGTGAGGACGTCCTCAGTCACCCGCAGTCCATGGCATTCGCCAAGGCCCACGGCATCAAACTGCCCGGGTACGCCTCCGGCACCATCGAGAACGCCGCGGACCGGCAGCGCCGGGCCCGGCAGAAGGTGGAGGACGCCAAGGACGACCTTGCCAGGGCCAAGCGCAGGCACAAGGGCGTCGCCGCGGCAGAGAAGCGTCTCAAGGCCGCAGAGAAGGAGCTGCAGGCCGCCGAGATCGCCCTCCGCAACGCGAAACGGTCGGCGAAGAACACCATCGCCAACAGCATCAAGACCGGCTTGGAGAAGACTCTCGCCACCGGCACGGCGTCGGCCATCGGCTCGGCCATCAAGAGCCTGGCCACGAAGCTGCTGAACGCCGGCTACGGCCGCACCGCGGCACGCGTGCAGAAGCAGGGCGCCAAGCTGCAGAGGCTCTCCACAAGGCGCGCCGACATCCAGAAGCGCATCGCGGAGGCCAACCAGTACGCCGCCGATCAGGCCGGGAACATCCGGGACTTCCTCAGCATCTCGGGGACGTCCGCGACGAATGTCGGCGACCTCATCTCCCAGATGGGGGGCCAGCAGAAGACCGCCTCCAACTTCGTGGCCCTCACGAAGTCCCTGAAGGCGCGTGGGGCGTCGAAGGCGCTGCTGCAGCAGTTGTCCGATGCCGGTCCGGGCAGCCAGCTCGCGACCATCCTCGGCCAGAAGAATGTCACCACGGGCGACATCGCCAAGCTGAACAAGCTGATCAGCTCGGGCGGCAAGCTCGCGACGTCCTTCGGTCGCGACATGGCCGACATGATGTACGACAGCGGCAAGGACGCCGGAAAGGGCTTCCTCGCCGGCCTGAAGGCGCAGGAGAAGGCGCTCGGCAAGCAGATGGCGAAGCTAGCCAAGGACTTGATCAAGGAGATCAAGAAAGCGCTGAAGATCAAGAGCCCATCGGGTGTCTTCCGCGACGAGGTCGGAAAGAACGTCGTCCTAGGCATGGCCGAGGGAATCGATCTGCACGGTCACCTCGTCGGCGCCGCAGCCCAGCGGCTCGCCGGCAGCGCCACCGACGCCTACAAGACCCGCCGCTATGTCCCCACCACCCCCCGCAGGAGGCCCGCGCCGCACGACGATCAGGTGTGGGAGCGGCTCGCCGCCGCTCTGGAGTCCCTGGCCGCGGAACTGGGTCCGGAGGTCCACGTCCATTTCAACGACGATCGCCTGCGGAACCTCATCGACGTGCAGGTCCGGCCGAAGATCAAGGCGTCCGAGGATCGGCAGGCCTACCTGGCGCGGGTAGGGAGGAGGCTGAGGTGACCATCTCGTTCGGCAGCACCGGAGCCCAGGTCAGCCACACCGACACCATCACACCCGTGGTGGCTGGTACAGCCGGGCACCTGGCCATCTTGCAGGTGGTCTCCGGGCATCCGAACGACAACATCCCCTCGACCCCCTCCGGGTGGACGCTTGCGGGAAGTACATCCGGTGGAGGCGGCGTCTTCGGCGCCTCCACCGGACCACGACGCCTCACCTGGTTCGTGCGCGTGCTCGTCGGGGGAGACGCCAACCCCACCACCGCCATACCCTCAGGGTCGGCCGGCTCCATCATCACCGGCCGCATCGTCAGCCTGTCTCGGACCGCTGGCACCGGCTGGCGCTGGGCAGTCAGCTTCGGCGACGACCAGACCAGCGGCACCGGCTTCTCCGCCACCGGCACCACAGCCCTGACCTGGAGGTCAGGGGACTGGGCTGTCATCGGCTACGGCGTCGCATCGAACGCCGACAGTTACACCGCAGAGGCCATCTCCGTCAGCGGTGTCACTTTCGGAGCCGTGACTGAGCGAGCAGACACCGCAGTCGCCACCGGAAACGGAGGCACCGTGGCCCTGGCGACAGCCTCCGTCTCGTCCGGCACCGCCACGCTCGGCCCCACCCTCACCGCCACCTTGGCCAGCGCATCCACCGGCATCGCCGGGGTGCTGCGCGTCCGGGAGGCGTCGACGGACATCACCGCCAGCGCACAGTCCGTCTTCCCGCCGCGGAACCTCGTGTCTGCGACCGGGCTCACCGGAGACGACATCGTCACCGCCACTCTGTATCGGCAGGTCGGCACCGACCTCACAGCTGTGCGAGCAGCCAGCAACGTCGACGTCACCGGGCAGGCGTCGCTGCTGCGCGTCGACGCCGAGCAGCCATTCGGGGTCAGCCTGACCTATGCCGCCGTCCTCACCGACGTCAACGGCGCCCAATGGACCATCTACTCGTCGTCACTCACATCCACCGTGACCAGCGACGTCATCTCCGACGCCATCCGAGGCGTCGGCGCCGCCGTCAAAGTGGAGTCGCCGCTCGGATGGAAACGCGACCGCGACAGCAGCAGCTTCAACATCAACGGACGCATCGTGGTCGTGGGCCGGCCCCGGTCGGCCCCCTCCGCGACCATCACCGTCCGCACGGAGACCGACGAGGCCGGCGACGCCCTCAACGAGATCCTCGATCACGCCACCGAGGGCACCATTCTGCTGCGCCGGCAGACATCGCTGCCGCGACTCGACGGCACCTACGCGCTCATCGACGACAGCGAAGACCCCAACTGGTACGACACCTACCGCTGGTTCCAGCTGAACCTCGTCAAGAGCGACGACTGGCCGGACGTGATGGAGGCGGCCGGATTCACACTGCAGGACATCGCGAACAACTTCTCCACGCTCCAGGACATCGCCAACGCCTTCCCCGGCACACTCCTGAGCCTCGCCCAGCACGACTTCGGACCTTGACATGCTCGATATGTCGACAACTGCGCTCGCTGTCGTGCAGGGCAGCTACACCATGGCCATGCGCGCCGAATCCTGGCTCGACGGCCAGCTCATCGCCGACAACATCCCCATAGCCGACGGCTCCGAGAGCCGCGACCGCTCCCTCGCCGTCCCCGAACAGATCAGCCTCACGATCCCGCGCCGGGAAGGCGGCTTCGACTGGGACCCCGGCACCGACCCCGAGCACCCCCTCGCCGCCTACGGGCAGCAGCTCCGCATCGACTACGGCGTCGACGTCGGCGGCCAGTTCGAATGGATCAACCGGGGCTGGTTCCTCGTCACCGAGTCCGGTACCGACGGCGAAACCGTCTCTGTCACCTGCCAGGGCCTGCTCACCCTCATTGACGAGGCCAAACTCATCAGCCCGTACCAGCCCAGCACCAGCGACACGCTCGGCACCGTCATCCGCGGCCTCGTCGAGCCAGCCCTCACCGTGTCGTTCGACGGTGGCCTCACCGACCGTTCGGTGCCGCTCGGCATGCAGTGGGACAACGACCGGCTCGCCGCCGTCACCGAAGTCCTCAACGCCTGGGGCGCCGAAGCCAGTGTGACCGCGGACGGCTACCTGCTCGTCGAGCCCGTCAGCGACTTCGGCGCCCCGCTCCTGGAGATCACCGATGACCGGGCCACCGGCACCGTCGTCCGCTGGCAGGGAGCCACCAGCAGAGAAGGCGCCTTCAACGTCGTCGTCGCCCAAGGCGAGGACTCCACCGGCAACCAACTGCAGGGCGTCGCCTACGACGGCGCGGGCGACTCCCCGTACCGATACGGCGGCCCTTTCAGCCCGCTCCCCGTCCCCTACACCTACCAGTCCAGTCTGCTCACGACAGTCTCCCAATGCCGCACAGCCGCCTCCGCACAGCTCAAGCTGCTACGTCGGCAGGCCTTCCGGAAACTCGGCGTGACCATGGTGCCCCACCCCGGCCTCGTCCCCGGCGACATCCTCTCCGTCACCGGCGCCGGCCTCACCCAAGCGCTCTGTGTCATCGAGTCGATGACTCTGCCGTACTCCCCAGGCGAGCAGACCCTCACCATCCGCGTTCTATAGGAGGTGCGATGGCCAGCCTCGCCGGCACCCGTGTCTCTCTCGCTGGTACGGGCACCCTCCGCGGCACGGCCGTATCCACCGTGTCCGGCAACGCCTGCTTGGTCATGGTGGGCGGCATCCAGGTGACAGCCCGGGTGGCCACCACTCTGACCGTCGCAGTCGGCAACGTCCTGCTGCTCGCCCGCCTAGGCAGCACGTACTACGTCATCAATGTCGTCCCGCCCGCCCCGACGACCACGCCGACGACGCCAACCCCCGTGGACAACACCCCCCCTGTCGACACCGGGGACAAGCCGCCGCCGCCCAAACCCACGACGACGACCGGCACGCTGACGTGCGTCCCCGTGGCCACCGCCTGCTACCGGGACGGCTCTTGGCGCTCCGACGGCGACCCCGTCAACAGCTTCGACCTGTACCAGGGCCGCTACGGCGGCTCCTCTTACGGCCGCAACACGGGCGTCGCCTTCTACGGCTCCAAGCCGCACACCTTGTCGGGCGCCACCTGCACCAAGGCGACCGTGAAGATCAAGCGGCTGTCCGCTGGTGACTATTCCGCTCGCTCGGCAACGCTCCGGCTTGTCTCCCAGACGACCCGGCCCGGCGGGGCGCCGACCCTGAACGAGTCGACCAGCGGGCCCAGCCTGAAGATCGGCGACTCCACCACGTTCACGCTGCCCACCTCGTGGGGCCAGGCACTGATCGACGGCACCCGCGGCGGCATCGGCATCAGCATCAGCAGCGACGACCCGTACATCCACCTCGCCGGACGCAGCTCCTGGTCCGCCGCCTTCACCGTAACGATCTCCTGGAGGCGCACCTCGTCATGACCGCCAACACCTCCAAGGGCATCACCTATCCCCAGAGCACGGACCACACCCGGATCTGGGAACACATGCAGACGCTCGCCACCACAGCCGACAACATCATCTTCGGCAACATCGACCGGCAGATCTTCACCTCCAGCGGCACATGGACACGCCCCGCAAACGCCATCCGCATCTTCGTCCAGGTGCAGGCCGCAGGCGGCGGATCCGGGGGAGTGGCGGCGACCGGCGCAGGACAGGCCGCCTGCGCCCCGGGCGGCGCCGGCGGCGAGTACGCCGAAGGCTGGTTCACCCCGGCCGCGACCGGTGCCGGCGTCTCCGTCATCGTAGGCGCCGGAGGCACGCCCGGCTCAGCCGGGGCAAATGCTGGCGGCGACGGCGGGCAATCCACCTTCGGCGCGCTCATCACCTGCAACGGAGGCGGCGGATCAGCAGGCGGAACCGCCTCGGCCGCCACCTCCATCGGCGCCCCCAACGGCGGCACCGGCGGCACCGGTGGTGACTTCCGCGTTGCCGGCGGCGACGGCGGCAACGGCCAGGTCATCGGCGGCGTCCCCGTCAAGTACAACAACGGCGGCTACGCCTTCCTCGGCGGCGCCCGCCGTGCATCCGGCGTCGCCGCGTCGACGACCACCGGGTTCAACGGTTACCCCTACGGCGGCGGCGCCTCCGGTCCCGCCAACGGTGCCTCGCAGGCCGCGGTAGCCGGATCCACTGGCGCTAGCGGCATCGTCATCGTCACCACCTTCACCGCATAAGGAGCCCCGATGCCCCTCGATCCGCCCCAGACATCGACCAGCGACGTCACCTGGGTCGTCAACGGCCGCTACAACGCCAACAGCGTCACCAGCTTCCAGGTGCACATCAGCGTCGAAGGCCCCTCCGACGAGGACGAAGGCGACGCCTGCCTCCAGGCCCTCGTCGACCTCCTCCGCACCCGCTTCGCCGGCGTCACCGGCACCAAGGGCTACACCTCCTACACCACCCGGGCCATGACCCCGTCCTGACCGACTACTACAGCCCGGCAGCAGCCCCTCCGGGGGCATTTTTCATGCCCGAGGAGCTCCATGCGCACGCACGTCTTCCACCCGTCAGACCCGCGGCTAGGCCGGCACGTCCAGCACGATCCCCGCTCTCTGCGGTACGCGCACGGTGTCCTGCCGAAGTCCGCGTTCCGGAGCGTCGACTGGGTCCGCCGGGCGCCCATCTTCGACCAGGGGCAGTTGGGCAGCTGCACGGGCAACGCGGCGACGGGCCTGCTCGGCACGGACTCCGCGGTCAGGCCGGGCCTTACCTCGGTGACGGTCTCCGGGAACGTGCTGCCCGTCGACGAGACTCTGGCCGTGCAGGTGTACAGCCTCGCCACACAGCTCGACAGCATCCAGGGCGCCTACCCGCCCGACGACACCGGTTCCAGCGGGCTCGGCGCCGCGAAGGCCCTCGTGCAGCTGGGGCTGGCCACCAAGTACCGGCACGCCTTCAGCGTCGACGCGGTGAAGAGTGCCCTGCAGTCGGCGCCCGTCATGGTCGGCACGATCTGGCTGGACAGCATGTTCGACGTCGACACCGGCAGCGGCTACGTCCACGTCGACCGCGGCACGGCCGTGGCCGGCGGTCACGAGTACATCATCAGCGCCTACGACGCCTCCACCCACGCCTTCCGTCTCGACAACTCATGGGGCGAAGGCTGGGGGGTCCGTGGCAGCGCGTGGCTCGCCCAGACAGACCTGCAGTGGCTGCTCTCCCAGGACGGAGACGTCACCGTCCCCGTCTGGACCGTCGCCCCCGCACCCAAACCCGCGGTCACGGCCGCAGACCTCGCCGAGCAGGTGCGGTCCCTCCTCGCAGCGAACGGAGTCTGACCATGGTCGACCTGTGGATGCCGGGCGCGACTCGGCACTCCCTCGGCAACACCGGCGCGATGAACGGCGGGCCTGCTCGCGCCGTCTGGCACATCACGTCCAACGCCAAGGACTGGACCTTCGCGCGCGAGCTGGGCTGGTTCACGGGCGGCGGCGCCTCGGTGGCCCCGCATCTGCTGTGGGACCCGTTCACGGGAGAGATCGCGCAGTTCTTCCCCGCGGACTCCCGCAGCCTAAGCCTGCAGAACGCTGGCGACGTGAAGACGAACCGCACTGGCAAGTACTGCATCCAGATCGAGATCGTCTTCACCGAGGGCGAGACCGTCAACGGCAAGAAGTACGCCACCGTGCGGGACACCCCATGCAAGAACCTCGACAAGATCGTGGCCTGGCTCCGCAGCCTCGGCATCCCCGACACCTGGCCCGGCGGCGCGCCCACCGGCTTCACTCGTGACACCGTCAGCCTCGACGCGTGGCTCAAGCTCGGCGGCCACTACGGACACAACCAGGTCCCCGGAAATTCGCATGTCGACCCGGGCCCCATGCCGAACCTCTTCGCGACCGTGCCGGCCCCGCAGAAGCCGCCCACGACGAAGCCCAAGGTGTCCCTCGCCCACGTCGTGTACGCGGCCAAGCACGACCCCGCTGCTGCGCAGGGCCACACCTCATACAAGAGCGAGGTGCTGCTCGTCGAGAAGGCCCTGGCTGCGGAGAAGCTGCTCGCCTCCCAGTGGGTCGACGGCTCCTACGGCACCAAGACCCTGACGGCCTACGCCGCCTGGCAGCGGAAGCTCGGCTACACCGGCTCGGACGCCGACGGCACCCCAGGCAAGACCAGCCTGACCAGGCTCGGTGACAAGCACGGCTTCGCCGTCACAGCCTGACCCCTACTCGCAGAACGGTACCTCTCATGCCCACGTACAGAATCTTCGGCCGCGAACCGGCGGCGGTCCTGGCCTTCATCAGCGTCATCGTGAAGCTGGTCTCCGCCTACGTCTTCCACGCCTCCGAGACCCAGCAGGCCACCGTCAACACCGTCGCCGCCTGCGCCGTGGCCCTGCTCATCGCCATCAGTGCCCACGACTCGGTCGGTGCCGCCGTGTTCAATCTGGCGCAGGCCGTCATCGCCGCAGCGGTCGGCTTCGGACTCAAGCTCGACGCCGACCACCAGGCCCTGTGGCTGTCCCTGGTGACCGTCGTCATCGGCCTGTGGTCCCGCACCCAGGTCATCGCGCCCACACCGGTGCCCGCGAGGACGGCACCGCGAAGCGTCTGAGCCAGTGCACGTCTTATCAGCAGGGGAGGGCGCGGTGAGCACGGTCTTCGGTATCAACCCGGGAGGCGTCGGGCTCGGCGCGCTCCTCACCCTCGTCATCCTGTTCATCCTCACCGGCCGCCTCGTCCCCCGGAAGACCCACGAGGATGCCCTCGCCGACCGTGACCGCTGGCGCGAGGCGTTCCTCCAGAGCGAGGCGGCCCGCCAGCTGGAGCACGAACAGACGGGGGAACTGCTAGAGATGGCGCGACTCGGCGGCCGTATCCTCACCGCACTACCCCACCCGGGGCGCGCGGACAAGGAGGAGGTGAGGAGCGGTGGCGATGCCAGCCTGGATCCGACGCCTCATACACAGCTCTGACCGCCACGATCCCTGTGACTCCGAAGCCGCGCTGGCTCGGGCCTGTGAGGCGCGGCGGGCCGCCGAGGCTCGCCGGCCAGTCGTCGAAGCGGTGGCCGCGCGGCTACGGCAGGCTCGCGAGGAGAACCACTTCCGGGAGCGCATCGAGCAGGCCTTCCGAGGAGCCGAACAGTGAGAGAGATGAGCGTCGACATGTGGGTGAATGTGGCCGCGTCGGTGCTGGCCGCTGCGGCGTGTGTCGTGTTCGTGGCGACGTACCACCTCCACGCCTCTTGGTGGAGGTCAGAAGTCGGCCGCAACCTGATGGGGTTCGCCGCCGCCGTCGGCATGCTGTGCCTGTACACGGTGCTCGTGACGGTGTGGCCGACTGGCTGCGTGGCCATCCTCCTGCGCGCGATCCGCACGGTCGTACTGCTCGCGGTGGCCGCGCTGATGGTGCAGCGCACCCGGTTGCTGATCAAGGCTCAGCGGGAGTACCGCGACCGAACTGGAGTGTGAAATGCCCGAACCGCCGCACCCCCGGGAGGATCCCGGCGCTGCCGACATGCGGGTGCTCGTGCAGCTGGGCCGCGAGGAGTCGCCTCCCGTACCCGCGCCGGCCACCAACCCGTTCCTGGAACCGCAGTACCCCGACGGCGCCTGGACTGACGGCACCGATCCCGCATGAGAACGCCCCCGCTCCTCGCCGCGTACAGCGGTTGGGGAGCGGGGGCGTTTCTTCGTCTCAGAACGGGGCCTGGCCGCTGCCGAGGATGCGGATGACGAAGGGGTTGCCGTCGTTGCTGGTCCAGTCCGACCGGTCGGGGCGGATGAACTCGCCGGGCTTCCCGTCGATGAGTAGGTGGCCGTCGTCGACGTTCAGCAGCACCGGAACGAGGGCCTGATCGTGGAAGGTGAGAGTTCCGCGCCAGCTGCCGGACGGGTCCTTCGTGAGGTCTGCGGCGGTGTCGAACTGCCGGCCGTCGTCGACGAGGAGGACGGCAGGGCCGTTGTACGTGGTCATGGTTGGAGGCTAGCGGCGGCGTCAAGCGAGCTGTTCATCAATCGGTCGTTACATGGCGGCGGCCACCAAGGGGCGTAGTTCGGGCGTAGTTTCCTGCGATCCGTTCATCAAACGGTTCATCAACCGCTAGCGTTCAACTAACTACACCTACCCCTTTGATGAATGAGAGGCTGCATGGCCCTGGTTGGACTCGTTCGCGTATCCACCGACAAGCAGAACGTCGACCGGCAGCACGATGCGCTCGACCCGATCTGCGTCAAGGTCTTCGAAGAGAAGGTCTCCGGCAAGCTGGCCGTCGTAGACCGCCCCGGCCTCAGCGCCGCCCTCGACTACCTACGCGACGGCGACATGCTCTGCGTCCAGGAAGTCGACCGCCTCGGCCGCGACACCCTCACCGGCCTCATGACGCTCGCCGAACTCTTCGAGCGAGGCGTCGCCGTGAAAGTCCTGACAGGCGTCGGCGCTGGCGAACACAAGGAGATGAACCTGCTCCTCGAACTCGCCCTCGTCCTTGCGTCCGAACGGCGCCGGGACATCGTCAAGAAGACCAAGGACGGCCTCGCCGCCGCCCGCGCGCGCGGACGTGTGGGCGGGCGCCGGCCCGTCATGACCGAGGCCCTGACGATCCAAGCTGTGGCCCTACGCGAGAAGGGCTTCAGCATCCGGCAGATCCAGCCGCACCTGCGGATCGCCGACGGCAAGAACAAGGGGAAGAACCCCAGCACTGGCGCCATCTCCCAGGCGCTGCGCGCCCACGACGCGGCCAAGGAGATGGCGGAGTGACCGACCAAAGGCCAGGGAAGTGGGCCATCGTTCAGCACTGGGCCGCTGAGCCCTTCGGGTATGAGGTGTTCGCACCACACCTCGACGCCGGTAATCCATGCTGCTTCGCCTGCGGTTGGCACTCCGAACGATGGGCGGAAGGGCGTAGCCCCCGCAAGGCGTGGGAGCGGGCAACCCTGGAACGCGCGCACATCGTCCCGGCAGGGCTGGGCGGCTCCAATGCGGCCAACAACATCATCCTGCTGTGCGGTCCCTGTCACCGCGATGCGCCGGACTGGCACGACCCCTGGGAGATGGCCGTCTGGATATCCCGCCGGGCCGAGCGTGCAAGCAAGGAGCTAGAGCACGTGGATACATGGCTTCGAGCTGCCGAAGCGGTACCGCTCTTCAAGCAGGCACTCGGTGAGGTGGTGGCCCGGGGTGGCTCGGCGGAGCAGACCGTCGAGGTGATGCGCCGACACACCCGTCGTGCGGTCGTGCACAGCGGAGAGCTGAGCCAAGGAACGATGGAGGCGATCCTGCGAGCCACAGCCCGCGAGCTACTGCCCTGATCCGGTAGTGCCCCGCCGCGCAGTCCCCCTCCTGGCGGGCATCTATTTCCAGCCGACGTCTTCCTGAGTGGCTGGTTCGTGATGCATGGTGTTCCGCACGGGAATCCCCCAACCCCCAGGTGGACTCCCCTCTCGGGCCCTGCCGTCTGCTGCGGACGGCGGGGCCCGCCGCACCTCCCGGCTCCCCACGGGAGGCCCTGTGGCTGCCGTGCGTGGCCTACGCCACAACCCCACTGCACTGCCAGTGCACACGGCACCCGCGGGCCCCGCCACGATGAGTCCCATGACCGAGCTGCTGCACGAGCTGTACGAGGTGGAACGCCTCCAGATCCTCGCCGGGGACCCAGAGGGCGCGCACCTTCGCCGCGAGTACTTGCTGCGCCGGGCCGCGGTCCTGGACCGGCTGGCAGAGACACCGGAGCGGGTGGACTGGGTCATCGACTACGTCATCCACGCCGCCCTCGCCGCGCGCGACCTACTTGAGCACGATGCAACGCACTCCAGCACGCACGGTGCAATCCCCGCTGATGCGGCTTGCTGGGGGAACGACCCCCGCGGCTACGCCCGGCAAGAGCACCGGGCCTGGATCATCGACACCCTGTAGGAGGACACCATGGACAGCGTGTGGGACGACTACGTCACCGCCGACGGCACTCGCGTACACGTCAGCACCGACGGCTATCGGCACGCGATCAGCCAGCACGGCGTCACCAGCCAGCCTGACCCGCACCACTCGCCGGCCGACGCCGCCGCCCTTGAACGCGGGGACATCGACATCGTTGAGTACCGGCGCCGCTACAACCGGCGGGCGGCTCAGTCCAGGTAGCCGAGCGCCGAGTCGGGGCGGCAGTGCGGGCAGGCGGGCACGCCCTCGGTGAGCGCTCGCAGTGCTACGTCCCGGGGCACGCCGCGGCTGCGTTTGGCCGCGTTCCAGCAGCCGCCTTCGTGCACGTACACCGGCACGGCGTCCCGGCCGATGCCCAGCTCCAGCATCCAGTCGGGCGCCGGCGGCCGGGCCTGCTCGCCCTGCTGCCGCTCCGCCTCCCGCCGCTCGGCCTCGGCGATCTGCTGCCGGACCCGGTCGAGGCTCACGGCGAGCCACGTCTCCAGGGTGCGGAGCCGGGGAAGATCGGGCGGCAAATCGTTCACGGGTTCGATTCTATGATGGTGCTCGTGACGAGCAACCCCGACCCCAGCCGCTACCACCTGCTGCTCACCTCCGACGGCCGGCCGATCCAGCACGGCTGGTGGGGGAGTGAGGAGACCGCGCGGGACAAGTTCCGGCGCTGGATCGGCGAGCACGGCAGCCTGCCCGACGCCCGCGTCACCCTCACCGACGAGGACACCGGCGAGCAGCTGGACGCCTGGCCCGACGACAGCCCCGGCATTGTTAGTGGGCCGGGTTAACGTGGTGGGGTCATTGTTCGTGCCCGCTCTGCACGGCTGACTGCTCGAATGGCGCCCCGCCGGAGTGATGCCCGGCGGGGCGTTGCGCTATCAGGCCGCCTTCTGTGCTGCTCGACGCTTGGCAGCGAACTCGCGCTGACGGCGATTATGGCAGGCGATACAGAGCCGAGCGCCAGTCGCCCGAATGATGCGGGTGTTCTCCGGCGTGAACTCGTGGCCGTGCTTGCAGTGGGTTCGCAGGTGGCGCCCAGCTTTGGTATGGGGCGAGCGGGTGCGGTTCTCGCTCTGGGTGACCGCGTCGAGGTGGTACGGGTTGATACACCGGTGATGAATGCAGTAGGTGCCGCCAGGGCACTCCGGGTCTCGATTGTGGCAGGCGTGGTCGATGACGAGGCCTGGCGGTATCGGACCCTTGACGAGCACGTAGGCGGCTCGGTGCGCGTACTCAGCATGGCCGGAGCCGAGGGAGATCTGGCCGTACCCGGTGACTGGGTTGGATGTTCCCGTCCAGATCATGCATCCGTTGCGACCAGCTACCACGCGGCTGAACAAGCGGACCAACGCGGGCTCAGGCTGTATCGCCTCGAAGGTGCCCGTCTTCTTCAGGGCGTAGACGTGCCGCTGGTAGCAGTTCCGGCACCGCCCGCGGGTGAGGCTCTGGCGGCGCTCCTCGGACTTCGGCTTGCCGCAGTTGATGCAGCTGTCGATTGGTTCAGTCATCCGTCTGCGCCTTCCGCCAGTAGGTGGCGTCGGGGCGTTCGGGCAGCTCGGAGTCGGGGCGCCGGATGTACCAGTCGATGAAGGCCCGGATGACGGCTGCACGCTCACTGCCTTGGGCTTTGGCGGCGAGGTCAAAGTCGTACCACTCGTCGCCGATGCGCATCTGGCGGGCGGGGGTCTTCGGCTGGTTCGGCATGCGTGAACCGTAGCCGGGTGTAGCTACGACAGCCATTTCTTGATCCTTTCTCGCGGGTGCTTGCGGTGTAGCTACACCTACTCTACGGTGTAGCTACACCTGGATCAACCACCCGCGCTCAACCCACCGCCACCGAAAGGACCCCGCCGTGGAGATCGTGAAGCTGGACAACGACGGCACCGTCACCGTGAAGATGACCGCCGCAGAGGCGAAGGAGGTCCGCGACGACCTCGGCGGCATCGCGTTCACCCTGGTGACCAAGTCCGGCGACAAGCTGCACAGCCTGCTGGAGTGCGTCACGCCGAACCAGCGCACCAGCCGGGCCCGGCCGACGTTCCCCGGCGGCGGCTTCTGACCCGCACGCCCGCCGCCTGACCGCCCGACACGACAGGATGGACCCCATGGCATTCACCACAGGAACCCGCGTCACCGTCCCCGAGTACAGCGTTCCCGACAACTGGGCGCGCGAGGGCGAGATCGCCGAGAGCAACGACGAGACCGCTGTAGTGGAACTGGACGACGGGCACCGTCAGGAAATCCCGCTGGACGAACTCACCATCGCCGACTGACCACCTCTGCAGAACCCGAAGGCCCCGACCCTGCCGCCCAGGATCGGGGCCTTCCTCCTGCGCTTTACGCCGCGGTCGCCATCTCCCCGCGGTCGGCCGCGATCCACTCATCCCGCAGCTGCTCGTACCGGTCCCGGGTAGGCCCCCACAGCCAGCCACCCGTCTCCTGCATCAACGCACGGATCTCCGCCTGCACGACCTCGGCCGGCCGCGGCGCACCCTCGGGCGGGGGAGTGGTGGACATGATCCGACTGTATCGGCCGGGTCTGACAGTGGCCTAGGAGTTCGAGCGGTCGGCGATGTACGTGCCCTTCGCCGGCAGCGTTACGACGAGACCGCGCTCCCGTAGATCCTCGACCGCCCGCCGCACGGTGCCCACCGCGACGCCGACCTGCTCGGCCAGCTCCCGCTCGCCCTCCAGGCGCGCGCCCGGCTGCAGCTCACCCGAGTCGATGCGGGCCGCGATCCAGTCGGCGACCTGCCGCCACACGTAGACGGGCCGCTGCGGATCCACCACCGGCTCTTGATCACCCATGCTCCGAAGCTAGGGCGGCATACCACAGCCCATCTCGGCAGGTAGCTCCATACAGCGGCATGGAGCAGTGTGTAGCGGTACCGTCTGATCAGGACAGCACAGACCCCCGCGACCGCGCACACGGCCCGGGGGCACGGCCGACGGAGTGGAATGTCGACATGGGTGAGAGTAGACCCGAACCCCCCGCCGCGAACCCAGTCCGGCTGGGCAAGCTCAGCCCGCTGCAACGGGCCTGGCGCGACTACCGCCGCCACACCGACAGCTGTGGCCGGTGCCGAACGAGGGCCGGCGGCCGGTGCGAGGAGGCTGCCCGTCTCTGGTCTGCACACCGTGCACTATGCGACGAGGCCTACGCCACGCTCGCCGCCGACCAGGACCGGTCGTGCCCGTAAGGCAAGGAATGGGCGCGGTCGTTGCCTGTAGGGAAAGTCCTGGCCAGGGGGTGGGCGCGCTACGTGGCGGTAGCTGTGTGCGGCGTTAGATAAATGCAGCGCGCAGCCTTCCCTCGCGGGGGCAACCTGTTGTTGAATCTTCTTCAACGGCCGGTCAGGAAGCGGCTGCGCCGTCCCCTGCTGTCAGCCGTGCAGGAGGTCGGTGACGTGTACGCGGAGGGCGTGAGCGACGTGAAGCAGGTGGCTGAGTTTCATCTCGGAGCCGGCTTCCATGCGCTGGATCGTGGACCGGTCGACGCCGGCCGCGTGGGCGAGGGTCTCCTGGGTCATGTCCAGATGCAGCCGACGCACGCGGATGCGGTCGCCGACGGCCCGACGGGCGTCGATGATCCACTGCGGATGGTCGGAGGCTGGCACCCGACACACGCTTTAACGATCATGGTCTCACGTCAGCAGCAGATCTGAGGCATTTTTTGATCATGAAGCCTTGTGGTCTGGCATATGCCGCAGGGCTCGCTGTAGTGTCCAGAAATAGAACACGTGTTCACTCGAAGGGGTGAACTGTGGCATCGACCTGCATCCATCCGGCAATCCGGAAGGTCGAAGCATCCAAGACGTGCCGGTGGGTCACGCAGCGGCGCCCTCCGTTGTGGGCCACCGGCGCGAGCCCGCCCCCGGTCGCAAGACTGGGGGCGGGCGCTCGTTTTGGGAGACGACTTGGGAGACGATCATGCAGGCGGAACCCCGAGAAGCACCCAAGCAACCCGGAACAACGCAGCCAGACAGCCCGTAAGGACGTGGGTTTTCGTGAGCAGGGGCAGGCAGTGCACCGGGACGCGGCGATCTACACCATTTTCGAGGGGACGAGCGAGATCCAGCGGCTCGTCATCGCGCGGGCCCTGTCCGGGATGCCGATCCGGTAGCACCGTGGGGCGGGGGTGCGCTGCGGGCATGCCGGTTCATCCCGGCCTGTCCCGCAGTGCCCCGCGCCCCCGACGAGTCACCTGTGCCTGAGCGGCGTCAGCTGCTGGATGTCGTACTTGGCCCGCAGCGCCTCGATCGCCTCCTGGTCCGGCGGGCCGCCGTCGGCAAGGATCTCCAGCAGTTCCTCGAAGTAGCGCTCGTGATCCGGTGGGGGAGAGGCCTGGAAGAACATCTTGGCCGGGGTCTCCGTCGGATTGGCGAAGGCGTGGGGGCAGCCCGGAGGTACCACGACGACCGTGCCCGGCGTCGCGCGGACCACGCGGTTGCCCGAACGGGACTCCCACTTCTGCCAGTTGTCGGGGGTGCGGACGCGTGGCTCGAAGGCGAGGACGTCCAGCTCGCCCTCCAGCACGTAGAACAACTCCTCGCTGCGCGTGTGCACATGGGCGCCCACGTCGAAGCCCGGCGGGACCTCCACCTCGAAGGTGGAGGCCATCCGCGAGTGGGTGCCGGTGACCTTGAAGGTCACCCGCTGGGCCGGAGTCGCCACGACACGGCCGTGGCCCGGCGGCACGTACAGTCCCTCGGTCTCGGTCATGGGCGGCTCACCAGGTCACCGGAAGGGATTCGGGCCCCCGGATCAACGCGCCCTTGCGGAAGGTGACCTGGTCCGGCGGTACGGCCAGGCGCAGCCGCGGGACCCGGTCCAGCAGGGCGTCCATCAGCAGTTCCTCCTCCAGTCGGGCCAGCATGCCGCCGGGGCAGTAGTGCGGGCCGAAGCCGAACGCCACATGCGGGTTGGGGCTGCGGGAGAAGTCGATCGTGTCCGGGTCGGTGAAGACGGCCGGGTCGCGGTTGGCGGCCAGGTAGGAGACGTACACCGGGTCGCCGGCGCGGATGCGGACGCCGCCGATGTCCACGTCCCGCAGGGCGATCCGGGACAGGCCGACCGCGTTGCGGTGCGGGATCCAGCGCAGGAGTTCGTCGATCGCCCGGGGGCGCAGCTCCGGCTCCGCGCGCAGCCGCCTCAGCAGGCCGGGGCGGGTCAGCAGCAGGTAGAACATCTGCCCGCTGTTGTTGGTGACCGCCTCGCCGCCGATCTGGAGCAGGACGGCGAGGCCGACGGCCTCCTCCAGCGTGACCTCGCCCCGGCCCAGCGCGGCGCCGAGGAGCGAGGTGACGTCCTCGCCGGTGCTGTTCTCGCGCAGGCCGATGAGGTCCGCGAAGTAGGCGCTCATCTCCCGCTTGGCCGTCTCGCTGACGTCCTTGCCGTGCGCGGCCGACAGGATCAGCTGGGTCCAGGTGTGCATGCTGTGCCGGTCGCCGGCCGGGACGCCCATCAGCTCGCAGATCACCGCGATCGGGAACGGGCCGAGGACCGCCGCCGTGAGATCCGCGGGAGGACCGCCCTGGAGGAGGTCGTCGACCAGCTCGGCGAGCATGCTCCGGGCCCGGGCGCGGACCCGCTCGACGCCCTTCGCCGTGAAGGCGGCGGCGACCGAGCGGCGCAGCCGGGTGTGGTCGGGCGGGTCGAGGAAGCCGACCGCGTCCCGGTCGGGGATGAAGTGCGGGGCGAGCCGGGTGACCTGCCGGTCCATGACGGCCGCACGGCTGAAGCCGGGGTCGTTGGTCACCCTGCGTACATCGTCGTACCGGGTGACCAGCCAGGCCCAGCCCTCGCCGTTGGGCAGCTGGACCCGGGTGACCGGGCCCTCGGCCATCAGTTCCGCCAGCACCGGGTCGAACTGCGTTCCGGTGAGGTCGAGCGCCGGCCAGTGCCGGACCGGGGGCCGGGTCTCGGGGAGCGTGGTCTGCCCGATCATCGGGTGTCCCCGTCGGCGTCGACCCAGCGGCCCACCGTCATCTCGGCGGTGATACCGGGGCCGAAGCCGGCGAGCAGTCCACGGGCGCGGTCCTCGGCGCCGCCTTCGTCGAACAGCCGGCGCAGCGCGTCCAGGACGACGGCGCTGGCGATGTTGCCGTACTCGGTGAGCGTGGCCCGGCTGAACCGGAAGGCGTGCGGGTCGACCTGCAGGAACTTGCTGAGGTCGTCGAGTATTCGGGGACCGCCCGCGTGGATGATGTAGAAGTCCAGGTCGGACGCGTCCCAGCCGTGGCTGCCTGCCAGGTCCTTGAGCGCCGGGGCGAGCGGTTCCATGGTCGCCGGCACCCGCTTGTCCAGCAGGAAGTGGAAGCCGGTGGCCCGGACGTCGTAGGCGATCCAGTCCTCGGTCTTCGGGATCAGGTAGGAGCCGTTGCGCTCCAGGCTGACGCCCGTGCCGCCGCGCCCGCGCACCACGGCGGCGGCGATGCCGTCGCCGAACAGTCCGTTGGAGAGCAGCGAGCCGACGCCGAGGTCGGTGGGCTGGTAGCACAGCGAGCAGAACTCGCAGGCCACGATCAGGGCGTTGGCGTGCGGGTAGGCCGAGCAGAAGTCGTGCGCCCGGTTGATCGCCGCACCGCCGGCCGCGCAGCCCAGCTGGGCGATGGGGAGCTGGCGGGTGGTGCTGTCGAAGTCCATCTCGTTGATGAGCCACGCCGTGAGCGAGGGCATCATGAAGCCGGTGCACGAGACGTAAATGATCACGTCGATGTCGCTGGTGAGCAGCTCCGCGTCGTCCAGCGCACGCTGGATCACCGCCGGGACGCGGGCCTTGGCCTCGGCCTCGTAGAGCTTGTTGCGCTCCTCGAAACCCGGATGCTTCAGGGTCTCCTCGATGGGCTGCACGATGTGCCGTGTCCTGACGCCGGTGTTCTCGATCAGCCTCAGGGCGAGTGGCAGTTGAGGGTGGTCCGCGTGGCGGGAGCGCGCCAGCTCCAGCGTCTCCTCCATCGTGATCACGTGCTCCGGGACCGACACCGAGGGTCTGCACAAAGTCGCCATGAACCGTCCCTGCTTTCCGCTCTCCGGAGGGCCTGGGCCCCCGGCCAGAAGGTGGGTTCACCTCTGTGGGTGCTACACCCACCGTCACCCGGGAGGACGACGATCTCGCGCTGGGTTACTCCGAATCGGGGACCCGCGGTCCGTCGCGCAGGGCGATTCATGCCGCCGGACGAGGGAAAACGCGGGAACGGCGGTTACGGCGCCGGACGGAGGAACGCGGGGAACGGCGGTTACGGCGCCCCGCTGCTGTGCGCGATGCAGGCGACGTCGATACGGTCCGCCAGTTTCGCCAGCTCGATGGTGAGCGCGGCGACGGTGTCCTCGTCCAGCACCTGCTCCCCGGCCTCGACCAGATGCAGCCACCGCGCACCCACGGTCCGCAACAACTTACTCACGTCGGCCGCGGCCACCTGCAAGGTACCGCGGTCGTCGACGATCAGAGGCAGGGTCACTTCGCGGTTCACAAAACGGGATGGTAGCCGCGAGGCGCTCACGCACCCTGCCAAACCGTGGTGATGTTGCAGAACTCCCGGATTCCGTGCCCGGACAGCTCACGCCCGTACCCGGACCGCTTCACCCCGCCGAACGGGAACGCCGGATGGGAGGCGGTCATCCCGTTGACGAACACGGAGCCGGCCTCCAGGTCCCGCGCGAACCGCTCCACCTCGTTCTCGTCACGCGTCCAGACGTTGGAACTCAGCCCGAACGGCGTGTCGTTGGCGATCAGTACGGCCTCGTCCACGTCGTCCGCCCGGTACAGCGTGGCGACCGGTCCGAAGGCCTCCTCGCGGTGGATGCGCATCTCCCGGGTGATGCCGGACAGGACGGTCGGCGGGTAGTACCAGCCAGGCCCGTCGGGCCGCTGCCCGCCGCACAGCACCTCGGCCCCGCTGCGCCGGGCGTCGTCCACCAGCTCCTCCAGGTCGGTCCTGCCCTGCTCGCTGGCGAGCGGCCCGATCTCGGTGTCCTCCGCCAGCGGGTCGCCGATCCTGAGCGCCTCCATGCCCGCGACGAACCTCTCGGCGAAGGCGTCGTAGACGTCGGTGTGCACGATGAACCGCTTGGCGGCGATGCAGGACTGCCCGTTGTTCTGCACGCGCGCGGTCACCGCGACCTCGGCCGCGCGGTCCACGTCGGCGGAGGGCATGACGACGTAGGGATCGCTGCCGCCCAGCTCCAGCACCGTCTTCTTGATCATCTGGCCGGAGGTGGACGCGACCGCCCGGCCCGCGGGCTCGCTGCCGGTCAGGGTGGCCGCCTTCACGCGCTCGTCGCGCAGGATGTCGTCCACCGCGCCGGACCCGATCAGCAGCGTCTGGAAGCAGCCCTCCTGGAAGCCCGCCCGGTGGAACAGGTCCTCCAGGTACAGGGCCGTCTGCGGGACGTTGGAGGCGTGTTTGAGCAGGCCGACGTTGCCGGCCATCAGCGCGGGCGCCGCGAACCGGACGACCTGCCACAGGGGGAAGTTCCAGGGCATCACGGCGAGCACCGGACCGAGTGGCCGGTAGCGGACCCGGACCCGGCCGGCGCCGGAGTCGCGAACGTCCTGCTCGGGGGGCTCCTCGTCGGCCAGCAGCCCCTCGGCGCGTTCCGCGTACCAGCGCATCGCCTTGGCGCACTTCGCGGCCTCCGCGCGGGCCTGCCTGACCGGCTTGCCCATCTCGGTGGTCATGATCCGGCCGATCTCCTGCTGGTCCTCGTCCAGCAGGTCGGCGGCCTTGTTCAGCAGTCGGGCGCGGTCGGCGAAGGAGGTCGTCCGGTACGTGCGGAAGGTGGCCTCGGCGAGTTCGAGCCGGCGTTCCAGCTCGTCCTCGTCCATGGGCTCGTACGTCTTGAGCGTCTCGCCGTTCGCCGGGTTCACCGTCGCGATGGGCATGGCTGACCTCCCTGGGAGCGGGCTTGTCTCGACCTTCGCGCGCGGCCCCGCAAGTCGCAACGCGACAGGCCTCCGGGCGGTTCCTTCCGGTCGCCGCAGGAGCGCGCCTCCTAGCCCGAGTGCTCCGCCAGCCGGTCGAGAAACGCGGCCTGCGCCGTGACGATCACCTCACGGGCCCGGTCCAGACCGAACCACTCCACCCGGTCCAGCTCGGGGAACTCCTGCGTCCGGCCGGACCGCGGCGGCCATTCCATGGTGAAGGTCCCCGGGGTGATCGTCCGCGGGTCGAGGTCCGCCGCCACCGCCCAGGCCGTGACGATCTTGCCGTTGCGCTGCACGACCTCGCCCAGCGGCACGGCCTCCCCGTCGGGCGGCGCCAGCCCCAGCTCCTCCTGGAACTCCCGCCGGGCCGCCTCCCAGGCCGGCTCCCGCGGGTCGTACGCGCCCTTCGGCACCGTCCACGCTCCCGCGTCCTTCTTCGCCCACAGCGGGCCGCCCATGTGCCCGAGCAAGACCTCCAGCCCCTGATCGGTGTGCCGGAACAGCAGCAGTCCAGCGCTGCGCTTCGTCGTCCGTACCGTCACGGCGTGACCTCCGGGTGGGCTGCCAGCAGGGCCTCCACGGTATCGGCGTCCTCGGGGCGCTTGTCCTCGCGGTAGCGGACCACGCGGGCGAAGCGGAGGGTGACGCCGGCCGGGTAGCGGGAGGAGCGCTGGAGGCCGTCGTAGGCGATCTCCACGACGAGTTCGGGGCGGACCCGGACCACCCAGCCGTCGTCCTCGACCGCCAGCTCCCGGAGCTTCTCGGTCTGCCAGGCGAGCATCGCGTCGGTCATGCCCTTGAAGGTCTTGCCGAGCATGGCGAAGCCGCCGTCCGGGGTGCGGGCGCCGAGGTGCAGGTTGGACAGCTTGCCGGTGCGGCGGCCGTGGCCCCACTCGGCGGCCAGCACCACCAGGTCGAGGGTGTGCACGGGCTTGACCTTCAGCCAGGCGGCGCCGCGCCGGCCCGCGCTGTAGGGCGCGTCGAGCGCCTTGACCACCACGCCCTCGTGGCCGCGGGCCAGGGTGTCGGCGAGGAACCGCTCCGCCTGCGGGATGTCCTCCGGGCCCGGGACCACCGTGCGCCGCACCCGCATCGGTTCGGGCACCAGCCGGGCCAGTTCCGCGTGCCGCTCGGTGAACGGCAGGTCGAGCAGGTCACGGCCGTCGACCGCGAGGGCGTCGAAGAAGACGGGGGAGACCGGGGTCTCCTCGGCCGCCCTCGCCACGTCGGTGCGCGAGCCGACCCGGCCCGCCGTCTCCTGGAAGGACCGTGGCCGGCCCGCCGCGTCGAAGGAGATCACCTCCCCGTCCAGGATGAACCGCTCGCCCCGCAACTCCATCGCGGCGGCCGTCACTTCGGGCAGCCGGTCGGTGATGTCGTCCAGGGTGCGGGTGTGGATCCGTACCGTGTCCCCGTCCCGGTGCACCTGGACCCGGATGCCGTCCAGTTTCTCCTCCACCGCGCAGGCGCCCAGCTTCTCCACCGCCTCGGCGACCGAGGAGGCGCTGTGCGCCAGCATCGGCAGTACGGGCCGGCCGACCGTGAGCCGGAACCGCTCCAGCGATCCGGGCCCCTCGCCGAGCACGGCCCGGGCCACCGTCTGCAGCGATCCGGCGAGCATCACGGCCCGCCGTACGTCCGCCGGGTCCGCGCCGGTCGCCTGGGCGAGGCCCTCCACCGCGACCGCGTCCAGGGCGCCCTGCCGGACCTCGCCGGTGAGCAGGCCGAGCAGGAAGCGCTGCTCCTCCTCGGTGGCCGCGCCCATCAGCTCGCCGACGAGCCGGGCCCGCTCCGCCTGGGAACCGGGTCCGGACACCTTGCCCAGCTCGCTCAGCCGGGCGTCGACCTCGCGCACGGTGAGGGACGGCTCGGCGGCCGGCGGGACCGGGTGGCCCAGCACTTTCCAGCCGACACCGAGCCGGCCCTGCGGCAGCCGGCCGGCGAGATAGGGGATGACGACCGGCACGTCGTCCGCCTCCGCGTCCCGGAACAACTCCGCGAGCAGCGCGATCTTCCGGGACCGCGCCGCTGTCGCGGCGACCTCCCGGGACACCTGGGCCAACCGGGTCAGCAGCATGCAGTCATCGTGCCTCAGCGCTCTGCCGGGTGCGCGGTTCCCTTGCGTGCGGGTGCGTGGGGGATTGCGTGGTGGGGCCCCGCGCCCCTTACGGGGCGCCGGCGTCCAGGCCGGCCATCAGGAGCTCTCCGTTGATCGCGGCCCCGGCGCGGTAGCCCCGGCTCGCCGCGTTGACCACCTGTTCGGCGAAGCCGCTCGCGTTGCCGGCCGCCCACAGGCCGGGCACGGTGGTCAGGCCCCGCTCGTCGATCACCGGGTAGCTGCCGAACGGGGTCTCCCGCAGCTCGGCGCCGAGCCTGATCAGCAGGTCGTTGTCGGGGACGGCGCGCGGGGCGGCGTACAGGACCTCGCGGTCGTGGACCGTGCCGTCAGCCAGCCGGACGCCGGTGAGGCGGTCGTCGGCCGTCACGAGTCCGGCCACCTCGCCGGGTACGACCGTGACGCCGGCGGCTGCCAGCAGGCGCAGGTCCTCGTCGGTCAGCGCCGCCTCGCTCACCTCGTGCAGGAAGAGCCGTACGTCCTCGGACCACTGGGTGACCATGAGCGCCTGGTGCACGCTCGGCGGGGACGTGGCGAGGACGCCGGTGGGCAGGTCGCGTACCTCCCAGCCGTGGCAGTAGGGGCAGTGGACCACGTCCCGGCCGAACCGTTCGGCGAGTCCGGGGAGCGGCGGCAGCTCGTCCCTCAGACCGGTGGCCATCACCAGCTGCCGGGCCCGCACGGTCCGGCCGCCGGCCAGGACGGCGGTGAAGTCCCCGCCCTCCTCCCTGGCCGCGTCCACCACCCGGTCCCGGACCAGCTCCACCCCGTACCGGGCGATCTCCTCGCGTCCGACGGCCAGGAACTCGGCCGGGGACATGCCGTCCCGGGTCAGACAGCCCTGCAGGTGCGCGGACGGCGCGTTGCGCGGCTCGCCCGCGTCGACGACCAGCGTGCGCCGCCGGAACCGGCCCAGGACCAGGGCCGCGGACAGCCCGGCCGCTCCGCCACCGACGACGACCACTTCGTACCTGTTCTTCCCGGTCATGAGGCGACGGTCGCCGGAGCACTGCGGGATTGACAAACACGTTTGCCGTTCCTGCAATAGAGGTCATGAGCACAGACGACGTACTGGCGGACGTGGGCCCGAGGCTGCGCCGCATCCGCAAGGAGCGGGAGGTGACCCTGGCCGCGCTGTCCGAGGCCACCGGCATCTCGGTGAGCACGCTCTCCCGGCTGGAGTGCGGCCTGCGCAGGCCCAGCCTCGAACTGCTGCTGCCGATCGCCCAGGCCCACCGGGTCCCGCTGGACGAGCTGGTCGGCGCGCCGCCGGTGGGGGACCCCCGGGTGCGGTCCAAGCCGGTCGTCCGTGGCGGGCGCACCCACTGGCCGCTGACCCGCCGGCCCGGTGGCCTCCAGGCCTTCAAGGTCCTCGAACCCCAGCGCAGGCAGCAGCCCGAACCGCGGACCCACGAGGGCTACGAGTGGCTCTACGTCCTCTCGGGCCGGCTCCGCCTGGTCCTCGGGGAGCACGATGTCGTGCTGTCCGCGGGCGAGGCGGCCGAGTTCGACACGCGGGTGCCGCACTGGTTCGGGTCGACGGGGGAGGGGCCGGTGGAGTTCCTCAGTCTCTTCGGGCCCCAGGGGGAGCGGATGCACGTGCGGGCGCGGCCCGCCCGCACGTGACCCACGCTACTGTTCCCTGATCGGCAAGCGACCGCTTAGTATGCCGTCGGACCCGGTCAGACGAAGCAGTCCCGTGGAGGCCCCGCATGCAGGCATGGCAAGTGCACGAGAACGGCGAGCCGCGTGAGGTGATGCGCCTCGCGGAGGTGGAGCGCCCGACACCCGCCGACGGCCAGGTGCTGCTGCGGGTGCGCGCCGCCAATGTCAACTTCCCGGACGCGCTGCTGTGCCGGGGCGAGTACCAGGTGCGCCCGCCGCTGCCCTTCACGCCGGGCGTCGAGATCTGCGGCGAGACCGAAGACGGCCGCCGGGTGATCGCCAACCCCGCGCTGCCCCACGGCGGTTTCGCCGAGTACGCCCTCGCCGACGCCCGCGCCCTGCTCCCCGCACCCGAGTCGCTGGACGACGCCGAGGCCGCCGCCCTGCACATCGGCTACCAGACCGGCTGGTTCGGCCTGCACCGCCGCGCCCGCCTGGAGGCCGGCGAGACCCTCCTGGTGCACGCCGCCGCCGGTGGCGTGGGCAGCGCAGCCGTACAGCTCGGCAAGGCGGCCGGCGCCACGGTGATCGGCGTCGTGGGCGGCGCGGACAAGGCCGCCGTCGCCCGGGAGCTGGGCTGTGACGTGGTGGTGGACCGGCGCACCGAGGACGTCGTCGCCGCCGTGAAGGAGGCCACCGCAGGCCGGGGCGCCGACGTGATCTACGACCCCGTCGGCGGCACGGCCTACGCCCAGTCCGCGAAGCTGGTCGCCTTCGAGGGCCGGATCGTCGTCGTCGGCTTCGCCAGCGGCACCATCCCGAGCCCGGCCCTCAACCACGCCCTGGTGAAGAACTACTCGATCCTCGGCCTGCACTGGGGCCTGTACAACACCAAGAACCCGAAGCTGGTCCAGCACTGCCACGAACAGCTCACCGAGCTGGCCGCGCGGGGCGCCGTCAAACCGCTGATCAGCGAGCGGGTGCCGCTGGCCGGCGCCGCCGAGGCCGTGCAGCGGGTCGCCGACGGAGTGACCACCGGCCGGGTCGCCGTCCTGCTGGAGAACGGAGCCGCCGCATGACCGACGCCGACGACCTGCGCCGCCTCACACGAGAGTTGCTGGCCGCACATCCTCCCGCCACGACCGACCGCCTGGAGTTCCTCCGGGCCCGCTTCGACGCCGGGCTCGCCTGGGTGCACTACCCGAAGGGCCTCGGCGGACTCGGTGCCCCGCGCTCCCTGCAGGCCGTGGTCGACGCCGAGCTGGAGGCCGCGGGCGCCCCCGACAACGACTCGCGCCGCAACGGCATCGGACTCGGCATGGCCGCCCCGACGATCCTCAAGTACGGCACCGAGGAACAGAAGCAGCGCTATCTGCGCCCCCTGTGGACCGGGGAGGAGGTCTGGTGCCAGCTGTTCAGCGAGCCCGGCGCCGGCTCCGACCTCGCCGCGCTCGGCACCCGCGCCGTCCGTGAGGGCGACGACTGGGTGGTCAACGGCCAGAAGGTGTGGACGTCCGGCGCGCACAACGCCCGCTGGGCCATCCTCATCGCCCGCACCGACCCGGACGTGCCCAAGCACGCGGGCATCACCTACTTCCTCTGCGACATGACCGACCCCGGTGTCGAGGTCCGGCCACTGCGGCAGATCACCGGTGAGGCCGAGTTCAACGAGGTCTTCCTCACCGACGTCCGCATCCCCGACTCCTGCCGCCTCGGCGAGGTCGGCGACGGCTGGCGCGTCGCCCAGACCACGCTCAACAACGAGCGCGTCGCCATCGGCGGCATGCGACTGCCTCGCGAGGGCGGCATGATCGGCCCGGTCGCGAAGACCTGGCGGGAACGCCCCGAGCTGCGCACCCACGACCTGCACCAGCGACTGCTCGAACTGTGGGTCGAGGCCGAGGTCTCCCGTCTCACCGCCGAACGCCTGCGCCAGCAACTCGTCGCCGGCCAGCCCGGCCCCGAGGGCGCCGGCATGAAGCTCGCCTTCGCCCGCCTCAACCAGCAGATCAGCGGCTTGGAGGTCGAACTCCTCGGCGAGCAGGGCCTGTTGTACGACGACTGGACCATGCGCCGCCCGGAGCTCGTCGACTTCACCGGCCGGGATGCCGGCTACCGCTACCTGCGCTCCAAGGGCAACAGCATCGAGGGCGGGACCAGCGAGGTCCTGCTGAACATCGTCGCCGAGCGCGTCCTGGGCCTGCCCGCCGAGCCGCGCACCGACAAGGACGTCGCCTGGAAGGACCTCGCCCGATGACGGATCTGCTGTACTCCGAGGAGGAAGAGGCGCTGCGGGCCGCGGTCCGCGACCTGCTCACGGACCACTGCGCACCGGCCGACGTGATCGCCCGCAGCGAGTCGGCCACCCCGTTCGACCGCGGCCTGTGGAAGTCGCTGGCCGAGGGCATGGGCCTGGCCGGCCTGCTGGTGCCCGAGGACCAGGGCGGGCAGGGCGCGACCCACCGGGAAGCCGCCGTCGTGCTGGAGGAGCTGGGCCGAGCGGTGGCTCCGCTGCCGTACCTGACCAGCGCGGTCGTGGCCACCGAGGCCCTGCTGGCCTGCGACGACCGGGAGCTGTCGGCGCAGTTGGCCTCCGGGCGCACCATCGGCGTGCTCGCCGTCGGCCTGCACACGGCGCCGGGCGCCGCCGTCGAGACCGTACGGGTCGAGAACGGCACCCTGCACGGCGAGCTGACGGGGATCGCGGACGCGGCCGTCGCCGACGTGCTGCTCGTCCCGGCCGACGACGGCGGCCTGTACGCCGTCACCGCCGACGCCGCCACCATCACCCCGCAGGTCGCCCTGGACCTGACCCGCCCGCTCGCCGCCGTCACCCTCGCCGGCGCGGCCGGTCGCCGTGTCGGCGACGCGGAGCCCGCCGTACGACGGGCCCTGCGCGCCGCCGCCGGACTGCTCGCCTCCGAGCAACTGGGCGTCGCCGACTGGGCGCTGACCGAGACGGTCCGGTACCTGAAGGAGCGCAGGCAGTTCAACCGGCCGGTCGGCGGCTTCCAGGCGCTCAAGCACCGGCTCGCCCAGCTGTGGCTGGAGGTCGTCAACCTCCGGGCCGCCGCCCGCGCCGCCGCCGACGCGCTCGCCTCCGGCGAGGACACCGACATCACGGTGGCCGTCGCCCAGGCGTACGCCTCCCCCGTCGCCGTACACGCCACCGAGGAGGCGCTGCAACTGCACGGCGGGATCGGCATGACCTGGGAACACCCGGTCCACCTGTACCTGAAGCGGGCCAAGGCGGACTCGATCGCCTACGGCACCGCGGGCGCCCACCGCGAGGCACTGGCCGAGCTGACCGACCTCCAGGCACCCTGACCGGCCGACGGTGAAGCCCGCCCCACCCGGGGCGGGCTTCTTCCGCATGTGCCCGCGGAGGAGGTGAACAGCACACCAACTCCCCGCGCGACAGGCCTCTTTGGGCGGTGAGTGCCCGCATACTCTCCCCGGTCCCCTCACCCCCAGGGAGGCAGTGCATGGCCCTCACCACCCGTCGCAGAGCCCTCACCACCCTCGGTGCCGCCCTCGCCGGCACGCTCGCCCTGCCCGCGAGCCGCGCGTCGGCCGGTGACCGCGGGCCCCGCCCGCTGTGGCACGCCCACGCCCACAACGACTACGCGCACCCGCGGCCCCTGTACGACGCCCTCGACCACCGCTTCGGCAGCGTCGAAGCCGACGTCTTCCTCGTCGGCGACCAGCTCCTCGTCGGCCACGAGGCATCCGACCTCGACCCGTCCCGCACCCTGGAATCCCTCTACCTCGAACCGCTCGCCGCCCGCGTCCGGGCGCACCACGGCGCCGCCTACCGCGGGTGGCGCCGGCCGCTCCAGCTCCTCGTCGACATCAAGACCGAGGGCTCCTCGGCCTACCTGGAACTCGACCGCCAGCTGCGCCGCTACCCGCACCTGTTCACCCGGTACGCGCACGGCCGCGTCCACCCGGGGCCGGTCACCGCGGTCGTCTCCGGCGACCGGGCGGCCCGTACCCCGATGGAGGCACAGACCGAGCGCCGCGCCTTCTACGACGGCCGGCTGTCCGACCTCGGCGGCTCCGCCCCGGCCTCCCTCATCCCGCTGATCAGCGACAACTGGACGCAGAACTTCACCTGGAGCGGCGTCGGGGCGTTCCCGGACGCCGAACGGCACAAGCTGCGCGGCATCACCGGCGCCGCCCACGCGCGCGGGCAGCAGGTCCGGTTCTGGGCCACCCCGGACACCGCCGGCCCGGCCCGGGACGCGCTGTGGACCGAGCTGCTCGACGCCGGCGTGGACTACCTCAACACCGACGACCTCGCCGGCCTGGAGGCCTTCCTCGACGTCCACCCCGCCGGGTAAGACCACACGATCGGAGGACACGTCAGCCGCCCGGACGAACCCTCCGCTACGCCACACTTGCGGCCGAACGCCGCACACGGGGCGTGGCGGAGGAGGGTTCCCGATGGCCGTTTCCATCTCTGTGGTGCTGCTGCTTCTGATCCTGGCCGTGATCTTCATTCGCAACTGCTCGCTGAAGATCTCCCACGCCCTGGTCTGCCTGCTGCTCGGCTTCTATCTCGCCAGCACGAGCGTGGCGCCCACCATCCACAGCGGGCTCACCGCGACCGCCGACCTGGTGAGCAGCCTGCGGCCCTGAGTCACTGCGCGGAGAAGACGCCGATGCCGTTGGGCACCGGACGTTCGGCGCCGCCGCTCGGGTGGTTGCGCACCGACACGGCCGTCTCGCCGGGGTCGCGGGTGACCAGCTCCGTCGAGCCGCCGCCGTCCAGGTTGAAGGCGTCGGTGGCCCCCAGCGACCGCATGGTCTGCGCCTCCTCCGCGACGGTCAGGCCGGTGCGGTAGGCCGCGGCGCCGTCCAGCGCCAGGAGCAGCAGCCGCCGGCCGTCGTCCGTGAAGCCGGCGACCGTGCGCACCGCCGACGTGGCGGTGTCCAGGCCGGACAGCGGGGCGCCGTCGCGCAGGATCGGGAAGCCGCCGATGGCGAACGTGTACGGCACCCCGGACGAGGAGGCCACCAGGGTGTGGTTGACGTCCACCGGGTCACCGACCGACAGCTCGCGCAGCTGCTGCGCGCCCGCCTCGCGGCCCACCAGGACCGTGGTGCCCGCCGGGATCGTGCCGCTGCCCGGGGCGTCGGAGGCCGAGACCACCCGGCCGCCGCGCACCTTCACCTCGTACGTGTCGCTGCTGCACGGATCCGACCGCCGGCTGTCGGTGCCGCACACGGCCCGCACCCGGGAGGCGCTGCCCCAGCGGGTGGTGAAGGCGCCGACGGAGTCCACCGGCAGGGCGTACTGGTTGAGGCCCTTGAGCGGCAGCCGTCCCGCCGGCGTGCCGACCGAGCCGCTGAGGGAGAGACGGTCCAGCCGGGCCCGGCCGTCGGTGCCCACACCGAACACGTCCCGGGTGCTGCCGCCCGGGGGCAGCGCGGGCCCGAACCGCTGGCCGTTCGGCACCGCCGCCTTGAGCATCTCTCCGCCCGCCACCGCCGGTCCGACGGGGGCACCGGTGGCCTCCACGCCCGGGTGCTGCGTCTCGCTGATGTCGAAGAAGTCCCCGTTCACCCCGGCGACCGCCCCGGCCGAGTCCGCCAGCCGGGAGACCGTGGCCCGGGCCGCCACCGCGCCCGGGTACAGCAGGTCGACGCGGACGTGCGGATCGGCCAGGTCCACCGTGACCAGGTGGGCGCGGGCCGTCCCCGCCGCCGCGGGCACGTCGAAGTCCCGGTAGGTGACGCCCGGCGCGAGCCGTCTGCCCGCGGGTGCGGCACCGGCCGGTGCCGCACCCGTCAGGGACGCACCGGCCAGCACACCGAACGCCGTGACCACCGTGAGAACCGCTCTGCCCGCTGCCGAACGCCTGCGACCTCTCGTCACCCTGTCCCCTGATGTCTCGTCAGCTGATCCGTGCGCAGGGGCAGTGCACCAGACGCGGGCGGGCGGGGGGCCGACTAGGCGTCGACGACGCGAGAACGGGTGAGAAAACGCACCCCCTCGGGTGCTTCGAGCGAGAAGCCGCTGCCGCGCCCCGGTACGACGTCCACGATCAGCCGGGTGTGGCTCCACGCCCGGTACTGGCTGCGCGACATCCAGAACGTGACGGGCTCGGGCACCCCCGCGACGTCCAGCTCGGCCAGCAGCACGTCCGAGCCGCCGGTGCGGAACTCGCCGTCCGGGTAGCACATCGGGGCGCTGCCGTCGCAGCAGCCGCCGGACTGGTGGAACATCAGCGGGCCGTGCTCCTCGCGCAGGCGGCGCACCAGCTCCGCGGCCTGCGGGGTGAGTTCGACGCGCGGGGTCTCCTCTTCCATGTCACCGTCCCTGACAGCCGGGGCCTCGGGTCCGCTCCAGTCTCACGGACGGTCACGAAGCCGTCCAGGACGCCTCGTTCCCCTGCCGGGCCGGAGCGGGTCGTGACGTGCGCCGCCCACCGGGACGGCGTTAATCGCTGGTGTGCGGCGCGGTGCCCCTTGTAGGTTGGCGGCGCGACCGCGCCTTCCGATGCGCTCGGCTGCGGCTACTTCCTTCTGACAACCAAGTGACGCCGCCGCCCCTTTGATCTCGGCAGGCGCGGCCGTTTCCTGCCCCGTCGGCCTGTGTGGCCGGGGCCGATCGATCCTTTGAATCCGGGGGGATTCACTGCCTCGTCACAGCCCACGCGTCTCCAAGATATGGCCCGAGATGCTCGTGGCCCCGCACGTCTCGGCGGCCGCCCGCTCCCTGCACCCGCCACGGCCCCCTCACCGGCCCGCCACGCCGGGCTTCCGCACCTACGCGGGCGGCCCGGCCTTCGTCCGGGAGCCCCGCGAGGAGCTGTTCCTCCTCGCGGTCGGCAACTTCGTCTCCCAGCGGACCTTCTACGAGAGCGGGGAGGAGCGGGACGACCGGTACACCCGTCTCGTCGGAGAACTCGCCGTCCAGGACCCGGTGTGGACGGCCGGCCTGCTGCGCTGGCTGCGCGTAGAGGGCAACATGCGCACGGCCTCCCTGGTGGGCGCCGCCGCGTACGTACGGGCCCGGCTCGACGCCGGGGCGTCCGCGGGCCCCTCCAACCGGTCCGTGATCGACTCGGTGCTCCAGCGCGCCGACGAACCCGGCGAGCTGCTCGCCCACTGGATCTCCGCGTACGGGCGGAACGTGCCGCAGCCCGTGAAGCGGGGCATCGCCGACGGCGTACGCCGGCTGTACACGTCCCGCTCCCTGCTCAAGTACGACACCGCGTCCAAGGGCTTCCGCTTCGGCGACGTGCTCAACCTGGTGCACGCCTCCCCCGACCCGGACAAGCCCTGGCAGGGCGCGCTCTTCCGGTACGCCCTGGACCGCCGCCACCACCCGGAGCAGGCGGTTCCGCCGGCCTCCGACCGCCTGCTGACCGCCCACCGGGCGCTGATGGAGTCGGCTGCGGACGAGCGGCGGGCGGTGGTGACCGGGCCCGGCGGCCCCGAGCGGCTGGCCGCGGCGGGTATCACGTGGGAGGCCCTGGCGGGCTGGCTCCACGGACCGATGGACGCCGCCGTCTGGGAAGCCGTGATCCCCGCGATGGCGCCGATGGCCCTCCTGCGGAACCTGCGGAACTTCGACGAGGCGGGGGTCTCGGACGAGGTCGCGGCCCGGGTCGCCGCACGGCTCTCGGACGCCTCCGAGGTCGCCCGGTCCCGGCAGTTCCCCTTCCGCTACCTGGCCGCCCACCGGCACGCCCCGTCGCAGCGCTGGGCAGCCGCTCTGGAACGGGCCCTGGGCCACTCCCTGGCCCACGTACCGTCCCTGCCCGGGCGGTCCCTGATCCTGGTGGACCGGTCCGACTCCATGTTCTGGGACACCGTCTCCGAGCGGTCGAAGCTGACCCGGGCGGACGCGGCGGCCCTGTTCGGCACCGCGCTGGCCCTGCGGGCCGAGCAGGCGGACCTGGTGGAGTTCGGCTGGAACAGCGCACCGGTGCCCTTCGCGCCGGGCGAGCCGGTGCTGGAGGTGCTGAACCGGTTCCACAGCCTCGGAGGCACCTGCACGACGAAGGCGGTGCGGACGCATTACCGGGGACACGACCGGGTCCTGATCGTCACCGACGAGCAGTCCGCCTCCTACGACCCCGGAGGGCCGGCCGACCCGGTCCCGTCCGGCATCCCCGTGTACACGTGGAACCTGGCGGGGTACCGGCCCGCCCACGGTCCCACGGGCCCCCACCGGCACACCTTCGGCGGCCTCACGGACGCCGCGTTCCGGATGGTCGGTCTCGTCGAGGCCGGCCGTGAGGCCGCCTGGCCGTGGACCGCCGAGCCGGCCTGACCCCCGTCCGCGTCCCTGGCGTGGCCGCCGGTGAACCGTGGCGGGGCGCCCGGCTCAGCGCGCGGAGTCGCGGCGCCTGCGGCGGGCGCGGAGGGCCTCCGGGAGCAGGGGCAGCAGCGACACGACGACCACCAGGGCGACCAGCGGCAGCAGATAGTCGTCGATGTGGGGGACCGAGGCGCCCAGGGTGTATCCGGCGAGCACCAGCGTCTGCGACCAGAGCACCCCGCCCACCGTCTGCCAGAGGGTGAAGGTGCCGGCCGGCACACCCAGGGCGCCGGCCACCGGGTGCAGCACCGACCGCAGCAGCGGTACGAACCGGCCGATCACCAGTGCCTTGCCGTGGCCGTAGCGCGCCAGCAGCCGCTCGGCCCGCGCGGCCGTGGCCTTCGCCCGGCCGCTGGACGTCCGCGCGAGCAGCGCGCGGCCGCCGTGCCGTCCGATCAGATAGCCCACCTGCCCGCCCGCCACCGCCCCGACGGCCGCGCACAGCAGCACCTGCCACAGCGTCAGCCGCGGCGGCTGGCCGGCGCTGCCCGCACACAGCACCCCGGCCGGGAACAGCAGCGTGTCACCGGGCAGGAAGAAGCCGACGACCAGCAGACCCGACTCGGCGAAGATCACCGCGAGCACACCCAGCGCGCCGAAGGCGGCCAGCACCGAGGCGCTGTCCATCGGGTTGACGGCGATCACCGGCCGAGCCTCCTGGCCTCCTCGGGGGACCTGTCCGCCCAGCATCGCGCGTCCGGCGCGCCCATGCCCGCCGGTCGCGGAGGTCAGGCGCACGAGGTGCGCCGGGACCGCGGCGGCAGCACGTCGCCCGCCGACGGGTGCGCCGGGAGGGCCGTCCGGCCCCCCTTCGCCACCACGTTTCCGCGGGCCGTTCTCCGGTCGGGGCGGGACCGGTGGCCCTCACCGGCGGCCGCCGCCGCGCTCAGCATGGAAGGCGATCCCCCGCACCGGGCGAAAGACGGGCCGGCCCGGCGCTGCCCGCGGTGGTGCCGCTCAACTTCGCCCTGGGCAATGACGGAGCGGTGCCGCTGCGCACCTCGGCGGGCTACGAGCTGGCCCGCGCGGTCGACGGCGCCGTCGTCGCCTTCGAGGCGGACGCGGTCGACGCGGACACGTACTCCCGCTGGAGCGTCGTCGTCACCGGCCGCCCCGAGATCGTGACGGATCCGGCCGGGGCGGCACGCCTGGAGTCGATCGTCCCGCTCTCCTGGGCTCCCTCGCCCCCAGGAGGTCCTCGTGTGCATCGGGCCCGAACTGGTCACGGGGCGCGAACTCGTCGGTGGCCGGACCCTGTGCGGCCTGCACCCGGCCTTCTGACCGCAGGCGCACGTGCCCGCCGGGCCGCCGGCCGTGGCAGTCCGTCCGGGCGTGGACGCTCCCGCCGATGCCCGGCGCGGCTTCGGGGAGGTTCGCAGACCGTACGGCAGCTCCCGGACCGCGATCAGACGTCGTCGGACTCGTCGTCGGCGGCGAGCCGGATGCCGGTCACCAGATCCGGGCGGATGCGTACCGCGTAGTCCATGGACCGGTGCACCCAGGGGCTGAGCAGGGACCGGTAGCGGGCCAGCTCCTCCGGGTCGGTCACCAGGTGCGCGTAGCCGGTGACCACGACGCTCCAGCCGAGGTGCGTGTCGGGGTCGATGGCGTCGGCCTCATAGGCCACCACGACGCCCTGGCCCCCGGTCTGCCCGGCGCGCGCGGTGAGCGCCGCGCCCTCGTGCGTGCGGATGACGATGTCGCCGTCGTCCAGCACGTGGTTGACCGGGCGGACGGTCGGCAGCGCGTGGCGGGTGAAGACGATGCGCCCGAAGGACACGCTGCCCAGCAGCCGCAGGGCTTCGTCGCCGTCCAGCTCGATGCTGCGGCGCGGCCCGGCCGGGAGGCCCTGAGCGGGGTCGAGGGTCGTGGCGGGCTTCCGCGTGGACTCGTCGCTCACTGCTGCGTGTCTTCGGCTGGTGCGGCGAGGCGGCTGCACGGTCTGTCGCCGTGGTCGCGGCCGGTGCGCCGGAACGGCATGTGCGTCGTCCCTTCGAGACGTGGAGGCTGCCTGTCCGCGGCACCCGCCGGGAGTCACGGAAAGACGTGATCAGGCCATTGGAACGGCACCGCGGCTCCTCACACCAGGGCCGTTCGGCCCTGGTCCGTGTCCGCTCGACCCGCCCCGGCACCACGCAGGCAGGCCTGTTCCCGGGGAGGGCGTCGCAGTCGGCGTGCGCCGTGAGCCCTTCGTGAGCCGCCGGTCCATGGCGATGGTCATGTCGGACGGCGCATCGGCAGCCGCTTCTGCCCGTTGCACGGCCGGCCTCATGACGGGTCGTCGGGGGGGGGGGGAGCCTCCGTCGACGAGAGAAGTCGGCGGCGGCCGACGGTGTGCGGGCGTGAGCGGCACCGCGGGGGATCGGTGCCGCTCACGCCTTCACTCTCGTCCTGTCCGGTCCCCGCCACCAGGTGCCGATGGTCCCTTCCGGGGGCTGACCGGCACGGGTCAGGCGAGGCCGGGTGGCCCGTGCCGCGGCGGAGGCCGTGAGGGGCTTCAGCCCCGGCCGCCCTGGGCACAGCCGCCGCGCCACGGAGGCGGAGTGGCCGACCCGCGGGTCTCCTCCCTGCGGTGCGGTACAAGGTTCACCTGGCTGCGCAGGCGGTCCTGCAGCCGGTCCGCCAGTTCGTGTGCCGTGACCTCCTGGGCGTGCACGACGACGAGGGTGTTCCCGACGACGAGCTCGGCCCGGGCGGACCAGGGCCGCTCGGTGTGCTGCGCCACCGCCCTGGCGATCTTCACCGCACCGCTCACGGCCGGAACCCCGGGCCGGCCGAGAACCGCGCCGACCTTCTCACGGACGTATGCGACGGCTTCCTCCTCCACATCGCCTTCGACGCACACCTCGACGGCGACGGTGCCGGTGACCTGGGTGCCGGTCTCCTTGGCAGCCATGTGCACGCTCCTTCTGATCGTTCCGCAGCGGTTCCAGGCTTCTGGCGGTACCGGTTCCGGCCCAGGGCCGGCAGGCCCCGGCCGCGGGGCCGTCGGACCCTCACCCTGCGGGGTGGCGTGATGCGGGTCCGCGCGGTGCGAAGACCTTCGAAGGGGCCGACGGGCCGTTCCCCACCGCTGCGGCGGCGGTGCCTCGTGGCCGCGGGACACTCCGGGCGGACAACAGGGCCGATCGGCCCTGGCCCTTCGGCCCGCGCGCGGGAAAGGATCCCGGTAGGAAGGGCCGATTCCCGTCCACGAGCGGACATCGGCGCGGAACGCGGAACCAGGGAGCGTTTTTGATGGCGGACAGCGAGCAGCCCGGCGCCGGTAACCCGATCCGGGTCTTTCTGCTGGACGACCACGAGGTGGTACGGCGCGGAGTGCGCGACCTGCTGAACGACGAGCCGGACATCGACGTGATCGGGGAGGCCGGCACGGTGGAGCAGGCGCTGGTGCGGGTGCCCGCGTTGCGTCCGCAGGTGGCGGTGCTCGACGTCCGCCTGCCCGACGGCGACGGCGTGACCGTGTGCCGGGAACTGAGGTCACGCATGCCGGAGCTGGCCTGCCTCATGCTGACCTCCTTCGACGACGAGGAGGCACTGCTCGACTCGATCATGGCGGGCGCCTCCGGCTACGTCCTGAAGCAGATCCGGGGCTCGGACCTGGTGTCCGCGGTGCGCACCGTGGCCGCCGGCCAGTCCCTGCTCGATGCCAGTGCCACCACCAGGCTGATGGCCCGGCTGCGCGGTGGCGGGCAGGAGGAGGAGCAGCCGGACGGACTGCAGGGGCTGACCGAGCGGGAGCGGGAGATCCTGGCCCTGATCGGCGAAGGCCTGACCAACCGCCAGATCGGCCAGCGGCTGTACCTGGCCGAGAAGACGGTGAAGAACCACATCTCCCGTCTCCTCGCCAAGCTCGGCGTCGAGCGCCGTATCCAGGCCGCCGTCATCGCCACGCAGGTCCAGGACCGGCAGAGGCAGGAAGGACGCTGAGGCCCTGAGGCCGGCCCCTGCCGTGCGACGTCCGGACGGCCCCGTAGCGTCCCGTCCGGATGGCCGGTTCCTGCCGTCCGACGTCCGGATGAGCCCGCACCCTCCCGACCGGGTGGGCCGGTCCCCGCCGTGCGACGTCCGGATCACCTCTACCGTCCCGACCGGGTGCCCCTTCTTCACCGGCCGGTGAGCGTGATCCCGTACCGCTTCCTCTCGTGGGCGGATAGCGTGGTCCGGACAGGGACGGCCGGCCGTTGGTGGGCTGGAGCTTGGAGGAACACTGGTGGGAGGCTCCGAGGGAGGCCGCGTACGGATGCCGCAGCTGCGGCTGGACGAGCTGCTGGAGGAACTCCAGGCCCGGCTCGACGCGGCCCGCGGTACTCGCGACCGGGTGCACAGCCTGCTGGAGGCGGTGCTGTCGGTCGGCCGGGAACTGGACCTGGAGCAGGCGCTGCGCAGCATCGTGGAGGCCGCGGCGGCCCTGGTGGAGGCCGAGTACGCGGCCCTGGGCGTGATCGGTCCCGACGGCAAGCGGCTGTCGGAGTTCCTCACGGTCGGCGTCACCGAGGAGCAGATCGCGCGGATCGGCCCCTACCCGGAGGGCCACGGCATCCTGGGAGAGCTGATCCGGCACCCCGAGCCGCTGCGCCTGGCCAAGCTCTCCGAGCATCCCGCTTCGTACGGCTTCCCGCCCCACCATCCGCCGATGAACACCTTCCTCGGCGTGCCGATCCGGGTGCGCGACCAGGTCTTCGGCAACCTCTACCTGACCGAGAAGCGCGGTGGGGGTCAGTTCGACGAGGAGGACGAGTCGGTCCTGTCGACGCTGGCCGTGGCGGCCGGTGTGGCCATCGACAACGCCCGCCTGTACGAGGAGTCCCGGCTGCGCGAACGCTGGCTGCGAGCGAGCGCGGAGATCACCCACAGCCTCATGTCCGGCAGCGACCGCGGTGAGGTCCTCGGGCTGATCGCGGAACGCGCGATGGAGATCACCTCGGCGGCGCTGGCCGTGGTCGCGGTACCGATGGAGGGCACCGACGCGCTCGCCGTGGAGCTCGCCCTGGGACACGAGGCCGAGGCGCACCGCGGGCTCGTCCTGCCCGCGGACGACAACCTGATGGGACAGGCCTTCTCCAGCGCCTCGCCGGTCACCAGCCCCGATGTGTCCCACAGCGAGGCGGAGGCCACCCCGTCCGGGGACCGCGGTGACGCCTCGGCCACCGCTTCCCGCTTCAGCGGACTCGGCCCGGCCGTGGCCCTGCCCATCGGCTCCGGTGACGGTGTGCGAGGCGTCGTGCTGCTGGCCCGTGCGGCGGGCCGCACCGTCTTCTCCGAGAAGGAGACCGAACCGTTGCGGGGTTTCATGGCCCAGGCCGCGGTCGCCATGGAGCTGGCGGAACACCGCAAGGACGCCGAGCAGATCGCGGTGCTCCAGGACCGCGACCGCATCGCCCGTGACCTGCACGACCTGGCCATCCAGCGGCTGTTCGCCACCGGCATGACCCTGCAGAGCGCGGGCCGCTTCATCGAGCACGCGGAGGCGTCCGAGCGCGTGCTGCGGGCGGTGGACGATCTGGACGAGACGATCAAGATCATCAGGTCGGCGATCTTCGGTCTGCGCTCGCGTGACGACGGCACCGCCGGGGCCGGCCTGCGCGCGCGTGTGGTGCGGGCGGTCGGCGAGGCGGCCCCGGTGCTGGGCTTCGCGCCGAGTGTGCGCATGGAGGGCCTGCTGGACACCGAGGTCCCGAAGGAGATCGCCGACCATGCGGTGGCCGTCCTGTCCGAGTCCCTGACGAACATCGCCCGCCACGCGCACGCCGACCGCGCCGAGGTCGGGCTGGTGACCGACGGGCGGGAGGTGCGGCTGAAGGTCACCGACAACGGCGTGGGCATTCCGCCCGACGGCCGCCGCAGCGGCCTGCGCAACATGGCCGAGCGGGCGGAGCAACTGGGCGGAAAGCTGGAGTGGACCAGCCCGGCGGGCGGCGGCACGACGCTGGTCTGGCGGGTGCCCGTGGCAAAGGAGTAGCGGGGCCCGGGCAGGATCCCGCCGGCCGACGGGGAGTCGCCGTGTGCCGCAGTCGGGGTCGCTGTCGCGGAACTCCTCCTCCGGCAGCAGGCCGGCCGCAGGACGCTGACCTCCCGGTCGGGACGTGCGCATCGCCGCCTCCAGGGCACTGTGCCCGAAATCCGCGCTCGCCAAGGAAGGCCACGGTGCGGGCGCTGGCTGACCGACCGGATCCCACGGCCGGGTGACGGCGGTCGCCCGCTCGCGCGCACGAGGTATGCCGCCCACCTCGTCACCAAGGCGCTGTCCCCCAGGGGACGTTCAGCCCGAGGGAAGGACGGCGGCTTCCGCGGTCTCCCCGCGATCGAGGCGACCCGGGCACGGCGGAACCGCCGGCGGTTCACGTTCGAGCCGCAGGTCGCGCAGCCACGCCTCGTGCGCCGCCCACCCCCGGCCGTGTGACCAGCGGCTGCCCCCCTTCCGTGCCGACCGCGGCAGGACGGGCCGACCGGCGCTGGGCCGAATGGGCCAGGGAAGAGCCCTTGCGGTCCCTACCCGGCCGAGTCGCCTCAGGAAGACGCCGGCGGTACCCAGCAGGACCAAGCGCAGGAGGTGCGCACATGCTGTCGCCGTCATCGCCGGAGTGGACGGATCGGCCGAGAGCCTCGCGGCCGCCGAGTGGGCCGCTCGCGAGGCGCTGCTGCGGCACCGGCCGCTGCGACTGGTGCACGCCTGGCGACCACCTGCCCGACGCCCGGGGCGAGGACGTCGTCTCCGGAGTCCGCGACGCCGTGCCCCTGACGAGCTGAAGACGCTCCACCTCCGTTCGCACGTCGAACTCGGCGACCACCTGCGCACGCTGGAAACCACTACCGCGACCTGTGCGACATGGAGTTCACCGTCGAACATGGTCCCGCCGCGCCAGGCGAAAAGCGGCCGTTGAAGAGTGGTGCACACCTTCCGGCGCGGCGGCGGTGTACCGCCGTGACGGCGGGCACTCGGGCGGGCGCGGCCGTAGTGCGCCGACGCGAGGGGCGTGCGGCCGCACGCGACTGGGCGGACCGGACCGACGGGCCCAGTCCTCCAGGGCGGTTCGGCCCTGGTGCGGGCGACGGCCGCACCGGATGATCGATGTGCCGGTCGAACCCGCATGGCGGGCCCGGCCGTGGCGGTGAAGCCGTCCCTCCACCTACTCACAGCTCAGGGGAGTTCCATGCTTTCGCCCGAGTCGGCAGTTGTCGTCCGTGCCACCCTGCCCGCCGTCGGCGGCGCACTGGACGAGATCACCGCACGCTTCTACGGCACCATGTTCGCGGAGCAACCCGAGCTGCTGGACGGTATGTTCAACCGGGGCAACCAGGCCAGTGGCGAGCAGCGCCGGGCCCTGGCCGGGTCCATCGCGGGCTTCGCCCAGGCCCTGCTGGCCGACCCCGACGCCCGCCCGGACGCCCTCCTCGCCCGGATCGCGCACAAGCACGCCGCGCTCGGCGTCACCGAGGACCAGTACACGATCGTCCACAAGTACCTCTTCCGCGCCATCGCCGAGGTACTCGGCGAAGCGGTCACCCCCGAGGTGGCCGCCGCCTGGGACGAGGTGTACTGGCTGATGGCCGGTGCCCTCATCGCCCGGGAGGCCCGCCTCTACCAGGACGCCCAGGTCGACCCGCGCAAGCCGTGGCGGCAGTGGACGGTCGTGGAACGGCGGGAGGAGACCCCCGACGCGGTGTCCTTCCTGCTGCGCCCGGCCGACGACGGCCCCCTGCCGCAGGCGCGGGCCGGCCAGTACGTCAGCGTCCGGGTGCTCATGCCCGACGGCATCCACCAGACCCGCCAGTACAGCCTGTCCAACGGTCCCGGCGACAGCCTGCGGCGCATCACCGTCAAGCGGGTCGCGAGCGTCGGCGACGCCCCCGAGGGCGAGGTCTCCAACCAGCTGCACCGCGCCGTGCGGGTCGGCGACGAGCTCACCCTGTCCGCCCCGTTCGGCGACGTGGTCCTCGACGACTCCGACACCCCGCTCCTGCTGGTCTCCGCCGGTATCGGCTGTACCCCGATGGTCGGCATGCTCGAACACCTCGCCAGCACCGGCTCGTCGCGGCCGGTGTGGGTCCTGCACGCCGACCGCACCCCGGCCGACCACGCCCTGCGCGCGGACGTCCGACGCCTGGCGGACCAACTGCCCGACCCCATGGTCGAGTTCTGGTACGAGCAGGAGGGGAGCGAGGAAGCCGGCTCCCACACGGGCCTGATGGACCTCGACGCCCTGGACCTCCCCGCGGACGCCGACGTCTACCTGTGCGGCTCGCTCCCCTTCATGCGCGCCGTCCGCACCCAGCTCCTTCAGGCCGGCATCCCCGCCCGCAGCATCCGCTACGAGGTCTTCGGCCCCGACCTCTGGCTGGTCCACGCCGAGCGCTGAGACCCCGGCGTCCGCGAGGGGGCGGGCGCTCACCGTCACCGACCGTCAGAGCAAGCTCCCGGGGGATGCAGGTCCCGGTCGGCCATGCGGGGGGTGACGGGGCCGGGCGTCCCCGGGGATGCTCCGTTCGGCTGTCAGCGGCAGGCGTGGCCCGAACGGCCCTGTCGGAAGCCCCGTGCGGCGCCGGAGGGTGGGGGTGCAGAGTCCGGCCCGCACGGTACCCGGTCACTGTCCCGACTCGGAAAGGAACCCCGATGTCCGTCGACACGCAGGCGCCCGCCCGGCTGGAGGAGGACCAGCTGAGGTCGCTGGACGCCCACTGGCGCGCCGCGAACTATCTCGCCGTAGGCCAGATCTACCTCATGGCCAACCCCCTGCTGACCGAACCTCTGCGCCCGGAGCACGTCAAGCCGCGGCTGCTGGGCCACTGGGGCACCTCGCCCGGCCTGAACCTGGTGCACACCCACCTGAACCGCGTCATCAAGGCCCGTGGTCTGGACGCCGTGTGCATCTGGGGGCCCGGTCACGGCGGTCCGGCGGTGCTGGCCAACTCCTGGCTGGAGGGCTCGTACACCGAGACGTATCCGGACGTCCCGCGGGACGCGGCCGGCATGGCGCGGCTGTTCAGGCAGTTCTCCTTCCCCGGCGGCGTACCGAGCCATGTCGCCCCGGAGACGCCGGGCTCGATCCACGAGGGCGGTGAACTCGGCTACTCGCTCTCCCATGCCTACGGTGCCGCGCTGGACCATCCGGACCTGCTGGTGGCCTGTGTGATCGGCGACGGCGAGGCGGAGACCGGTCCGCTGGCCGCGTCCTGGCACTCCAACAAGTTCCTCGACCCGGTCCACGACGGCGCGGTCCTGCCGATCCTCCACCTCAACGGCTACAAGATCGCCAACCCGACCGTGCTGTCCCGCCTGCCCGAGCACGAACTCGACGCACTGCTGCGCGGCTACGGACACGCCCCCCTGCACGTCACCGGCGACGACCCGATGGTCGTCCACCGGGCGATGGCCGCCGCGATGGACGACGCACTGGAGCGCATCGCGGCCATCCAGAGCAGCGCCCGCGAGGACGGCGTGGGGGAGCGGCCGCACTGGCCGGTGATCGTGCTGCGCACCCCCAAGGGCTGGACCGGCCCGGCCGAGGTCGACGGCCTCCCCGTGGAGGGAACCTGGCGCTCCCACCAGGTCCCGCTGGCCGCCGTACGGGACAACCCCGAGCACCTGCGCCAGCTGGAGCAGTGGATGCGCTCCTACCGGCCGGAGGAACTGTTCGACGAGCACGGCGCCCCGCGCCCCGACGTGCTCGCCTGCGTCCCCGAAGGCAGGCACCGGCTGGGCGCCAACCCCCACGCCAACGGAGGCCTGCTGCTGCGCGAGCTGCCCCTGCCGCCGCTGGAGAAGTACGCCGTCGAGGTCGACAAGCCCGGCGCCACCCTGCACGAACCCACCCGTGTTCTCGGCGACATGCTCCAGGAGGTCATGCACGCCACGAGTGAGCGGCGCGACTTCCGCCTCGTCGGCCCCGACGAGACCGCCTCCAACCGGCTCCAGGCCGTCTACGCGGCCAGCGGCAAGGCCTGGCAGGCCCAGCTGCTCCAGGTGGACGAGCACCTGGAGCGCCACGGCCGGGTCATGGAGATCCTGTCCGAACACACCTGCCAGGGCTGGCTGGAGGGCTACCTCCTCACCGGCCGGCACGGACTGTTCTCCTGCTACGAGGCGTTCGTGCACATCGTCGACTCGATGGTCAACCAGCACATCAAGTGGCTGCGCACCACCCGCCGCCTGCCCTGGCGTGCTCCGATCGCCTCGCTCAACTACCTGCTCACCTCGCACGTGTGGCGCCAGGACCACAACGGCTTCTCCCACCAGGACCCCGGCTTCGTCGACCACATCCTCAACAAGAGCCCCGAGGTGGTACGGGTCTACCTGCCCTCGGACGCCAACACGCTGCTGTCCGTGGCCGATCACGTCCTGCGCAGCAAGGACTACGTCAACGTGATCGTGGCCGGCAAGCAGCCCTGCTTCGACTGGCTCTCCATGGCGGAGGCGAAGGCCCACTGCGCACGCGGCGCCGGCATCTGGGAGTGGGCGGGCACCGAGGACGGCTCCCGTGAACCGGACGTGGTGCTGGCCTGCGCGGGGGACGTCCCGACCCAGGAGGTGCTCGCCGCCGCCCAGTTGCTGCGCCGCCACCTGCCCGAGCTGGCCGTGCGGGTGGTCAACGTCGTCGACATCGCCCGGCTGCTGCCGAGCGAGGAACACCCCCACGGAATGAACGACTTCGAGTACGACGGCCTGTTCACCACCGACAAGCCGGTCATCTTCGCCTATCACGGCTACCCGTGGCTGATCCACCGCCTGGCCTACCGCCGTACCGGGCACCGCAACCTGCACGTGCGCGGCTATAAGGAGATCGGCACCACCACCACGCCGTTCGACATGGTGGTCCGCAACGACCTCGACCGCTACCGCCTCGTCATGGACGTCATCGACCGCGTCCCCGGGCTCGCGGTCCGCGCGGCGACCGTACGCCAGCGCATGGAGGACACCAGGCAGCGCCACCACTCCTGGATCCGGGAACACGGCCTGGACCTGCCCGAGGTCACCGACTGGACGTGGGACGGCTGACCAGCCGTCTTCCGCGTGCGGGGGCGCGATCACCGATGGCACTCCACAGGCGTCTGACCGGCCGGTGAGAGGCTCCGTCCAGGCACCCGTCACCTCTCCGCGGAGCGAAGGCGGCCAGGTCCACGGCCGCGCCATGCACGTGCTCTACGCTCCCCAAGCAGGGCCGCCCTACGAGATCTCTTCCATTCCCTCTGGCATCCCACCCGCCACGCCGGCCTGAGCCGCCCGGTCATGACGGGGATGTGGAAGCCGGCCCGGCGCCCGCGTGCCCGCAGACGCGTGGTCGGCCTCGTCGGCCCCCTCGCCATGGTGACGGTGGTCGGCCTCTGGGCCGTCATCCTCATCCCGCGCTGGGCGGTCATCTACTGGCCCCACATGCCGAGGGCCTTCACCCTCACGCCCGGCTCCAAGGCCGCGCAGCAGCCCGCACTCCTCGACTCCGTCTGCCTGTCACTCGTCACCGTCGCCACCCTCGGGCTGGGTGACATCACACCCGGCCAGGGGTGGCTCCGCCTGGTCGCGCCCCTGGAGGGGCTCGTCGGCTTCGCCCTCCTGACGGCCACCGTCTCCCGGGTGCGGGAGATCCACCCCGCGCTGACCCGCAGGAGGGTGCTGGCCATGCACTGGGGATGCGTTGCCGTGGTGGCGAGCGATTGCCGGCAGGGCAGAAGAACAGGCCAGTGTTCCGGAGGGTTTCCCGGCGGCATGCACCGGTTCCGGCAGCCGAACGCGGGCTGCTGATCCAGGTGTTGCCTGGTCTTCCGACCGCTTCTCAGCCGTTCCGGCCCGCAGAAGCGCTCTCGTGACCACCTGGCTGCGCGGGGGGCGGGGCCGTGGTGGCCCGGGGAACCAGGTGCGTCGGGAGGACGATGTGCTGCTTGTGATCCGGGTCCGCATCATGGATGAGCTTCAGTGCCAGCTCGCCGGCGAGGCGGCCCATGTCCGAGGGTGACTGGGCGACCGTGGACAGGTCTGTCCATTCGGCCATCTGATGGTCGTCGAAGCCGATGACGGACATCCGCTCGGGCACCGGTATCCGGGCCTTGCCCAGGCAGTGGACGATGGCGATGGCCAACTCGTCCGTCTCGGCGAAGATGCAGGTGGGCGGCTCCCTCAGGCTCAGCAGGTTCCCGAGTCCCTCGGTGATGCCCCGCCTGTCCTCGAAGGACATCGTGACCACCAGGTCGTCGTCCAGGGGAATGTCCGCCTCCGTGAGCGCCTGCTGGTAGCCGAGCAGCCGTTCGCGCGAGCTGAAACAGAAGCCGCTGGCGCCCAAGGTCGGCGTGAAGGCGATCCGGCGGTGGCCGAGGTTGAGCAGGTGCCGGGTGGCCTTGACGGCTCCGGCCACGTCGTCCACGTATACGCTCGGGCGGCCCTCGACGTGCTGGCTGACGTAGATGACCGGCATTCCGAGGTCATCCAGCCGCAGGGTCTCCTCGTCGGTCAGATCGAACCCGAACACCACCAGCGCGTCCGCGTTCCGCCCGGCCGGAAGGCGCTCGAAGAACGCGGTGCGTTCGGCCATGTCACGTATCGCGTAGACGGACAGCTCCATGCCTGCCGCGCGCAGCAGCGGGCCCAGGCTGGACAGTGCCGACCCGTGGAACCAGGAGTTGAGCGTGGGTACGAGCACCGCCACGACCCCGGTCCTCCCCGTGACGAGACTCGCGGCCTGTCGCGAGACCGCGAAGTTCAGCTCACGAGCGGCCTCTTCGACCCGGGCGCGGACCTGCGGCGAGACGCTGGGCAGGCCGCGCAGCGCGCGCGAGACGGTGGATGGGGAAACCCCCGCCCGTTCGGCGACGTCGACCATCGTGGGGAGCCGTTGAGCGGATGACATGAGCGGAAGTTAGCACAGGTGCGTCCGATCTGTTCGCTGGCTCATAACAACGCTGTCACCGCCTCCTGTTCGGCACGGTTTTATCCCTTTTGGTCGTAAATGCGGCTGTACGGTGCGCCGATGTCCGGCCTTATTACCGGCTGGTTACGCATTGACATCCCACAGGTGCACTCCTAGCGTGCAAGCGTTGTCTCGACGAGATCGAATTCGCTCCCCCGAAGCAGTCATTTGGCTTGCTGACCAGCAGCTTTCTTTCATGCAACGTTGCGACAGCACTGTCCGTCACACTTCGGTTTCCGCACGACCAGGAGAAAGAAAGACAGTGAAGACCAAGACCACCAGAGCTCTTCAGGGTTCCGCGATCCTCGCCACCGCCGGGCTTCTCCTCAGCGCCTGCGGCTCGTCCGGAGGCACAGACTCAGGGGAGCAGGCCGGGAGCACGTCCTTCCAGGGCCGCGGACCCATCACGTACGTGGCCGGCAAGGACGCCACGGGCGTCGTCCCCAAGGTCATCGCCCGTTGGAACGCGCTGCACCCGAAGGAGAAGGTCAGCTTCGTGCAGCTGCCGACGGACGCGGACTCGCAGCGGCAGCAGATGATCCAGAACGCGGAGACGAAGTCCGACGCCTACACGGTGCTCTCCCTCGACGTCGTGTGGACCTCGGAGTTCGCCGCCCACCAGTGGATCGACCGCTTGCCCGAGCAGCAGTTCCCGCTGGCGAAGATGCTCAAGCCGGTGGTGGAGACGGCGAGGTACCGCGGTGGTCTGTATGCGGCACCCGCCAGCTCGGACGGCGGCATGCTGTACTACCGCACCGACCTGCTGAAGAAGGCCGGCATCACCCGGCCGCCCGTCACCTGGGCGGAGATGACGGACGACTGCGCCAAGGTGAGGAAGCTGCCCGAGGCGAAGGACATGTCGTGCTACGCCGGTCAGTTGCAGAAGTACGAAGGCCTGACGGTCAACTTTGCCGAGGCCGTGAACTCCGCGGGCGGCACCGTCACCGATGCCGGCGGGAAGCCCGACGTCGACACGCCCGAGGCCCGCGCGGGGCTGGACTTCCTCGCCGGCGCGGTCAAGGACGGGACCATCCCCAGGGAGGCGGTCACCTACCAGGAGGAGGAAGGGCGTCAGGCGTTCCAGGCCGGCAAGCTGGTATTCCAGCGCAACTGGCCGTACATGTACGCACTTGCCGAGAAGAGCAAGCTGGCGGGGAAGTTCGCGGTCGCGCCGCTGCCCGGCCTCAACGGTCCCGGCTCCTCCAGCCTCGGCGGCCACAACCTGGCCCTGTCGTCCTTCGCGAAGAACAAGGCCACCGCACTGGACTTCATGAAGTTCTTCAGCAGCGAGACCAGCGCGAGCACGTTCCTGAAGGACGCCTCCCTCGCCCCGCCGTACGCGAACCTCTACGACGACCCCTCGCTGGTCAAGCAGTATCCGTACCTGCCCGTTCTGAAGCAGTCGATCCTGCGTGCCGTCCCGCGCCCGCGGGTCGTGAGCTACGGCGACGTGACGTCGGCGATCCAGCAGGAGGCGTACGCCGCGCTCACCGGCAGCAAGAGCAGCGCGCAGGCGCTCAAGGACCTGCAGAGCGACCTGCAGAAGTCCACGGCGCAGTGAGGAGCGTGGTCATGGCCGACACCAGGACCCCGCCCGACACAGAGGCGGAAGAACCCGGCACCACAACCGGCAGTCCTTCAGTACGGCCCGCCGGGCAGGCGAACCCTCGTCGCACGCGCACCAAGGCGACCGCGGGCTCGGGATGGACGGCGGCCCTGCTGGTGTCCCCGACGCTCCTGGTGCTGTCGATCGTCGTGCTCTATCCGACGCTGATGGCGCTGCGGGAGTCACTGTACGGGGTCAAGGGGCTGGACCCGACGACCGGTTTCATCCGCACCACTGAACCTTTCGTCGGCCTGGAGAACTACAGCCAGATCTTCGGCGCCGCCGGAGACCGCTTCTGGAACGCCTTCTGGAACACCACCTTCTTCACCGTCGTCACCGTGGGGCTCGAAACCGTGATCGGGGTGGCCATGGCCCTGATCATGCACAAGGCGTTCCGCGGCAGAGCGCTGGTACGGGCCGGCATCCTCGTCCCCTGGGCGGTGCCCACAGCCATCTCCGCCCTGCTGTGGCGCTGGATCTTCCACAGCGACGGCGTTGCCAACGCCCTCATCGGCCACCAGATCCTGTGGACCACCGAAGGCTTCCACGCCAAGGTCGCGGTCATCGTCGCCGAGGTGTGGAAGACCGCGCCGTTCATCGGTCTGCTGGTCCTGGCCGGCCTGCAGGTGATCCCGAATGAGGTCTACGAGGCCGCGCGCATCGACGGCGCAGGCGCCCTGCGCCGGTTCTGGCACATCACCCTGCCCCTGGTGAAGCCCGCGCTGCTGGTAGCGGTGCTGTTCCGCTGCATGGACGCGCTGCGGATGTTCGACCTGCCCTACATCCTCATCGGCGCGCAGAAGAATTCGGTGGAGACCCTGTCGATGCTGGCGCAGCACGAGGCTTCCAACGTCCGCTTCGGACCGGCCTCCGCCTACGCGGTGCTCCTCTTCCTCTACGTCTTCCTCATCGCGTTCGCCTTCGTCCGGCTGCTCGGTACCGACCTCGTCGGCGGCACCGAACGCAGCAGCAGTCCGGGAAGGACCAGGCGTCGGCGCTTCGCGGCCCTGCGCCGTGCGGAGGTGGCGGCATGACCACGACGGCGAGATGGCGGAACCGACTGCTCTACGTGGGTGTGGTCGCGGTGGTGGCCTACTGCCTGGCCCCGTTCTACTGGATGCTGGTCTCCAGCCTGCGGCGCAGCTCGGACATCTTCGACACCTCACTGTTCCCCAGCACGGTGTCGTTCGAGAACTACCGCGCGGCGTTCGACCCCTCGCAGGGCTTCACCAAAGCGCTGCTCAACAGCCTGATCGTGGCCGGTATCACCACCGCGCTGGCGCTGCTGCTGGCCACCTGCACCGCCTACGCGATGGCCCGGCTGGACTTCCGGTTCAAACGGCTCATCCTCACCCTGATCATCGCCACCTCGATGTTCCCGGTGGTGTCCATCGTGGTTCCCCTGCTGAAGCTGTTCACCGACATCGGCTGGATCAACACCTACCAGGCGATGATCGTGCCGAGCATGTCCTTCGCGCTCCCCCTGGCGGTGTGGAACCTGACCACCTTCTTCCGGCAGATGCCCGACGAACTGGAGCACGCCGCCATGATCGACGGATGCACGCGCGGTCAGGCCTTCCGCAAGGTCATCATCCCCCTCGCCGCACCGGGCATCTTCACCACCGCGATCATCACGTTCATCGCTGCCTGGAACGAGTTCCTCATCGCCCTGTCGATGACCAACAAGCCGGGCATGCAGACCGCACCGGTCGCCATGTCGAAGTTCGCCGGCGCCACCCAGTTCGAGACCCCGTTCGGCAGTCAGATGGCAGCGGGAGTCCTGGTCACCGTGCCCCTGGTGGTCGTGGTGCTGCTCTTCCAGCGCCGCATCGTCGCCGGACTCACCGCAGGCGCGGCCAAGTAGCCACCGGACGGCACGCCCGTCCCTCCCTCCCCATCCCCGAAGGAGCAACGCAGCAGCATGTCCGGTACTGCACCGTGGTGGCGCGACGCCGTCATCTACCAGGTCTACATCCGCAGTTTCGCCGACGGAAACGGCGACGGCGTCGGCGACATCGCGGGCATCCGCTCCCGCCTTCCGTACCTGAAGTCGCTCGGCGTCGACGCCATCTGGATCAACCCGTGGTACAAGTCACCGATGGCGGACCACGGTTACGACGTGGCCGACTACCGCGCGATCGACCCGCTGTTCGGCACGGTGGCCGAGGCCGAGGAACTCATCGCCGAGGCGCATCGACACGGGATCCGAGTCATCCCCGACATCGTGCCCAACCACACTTCCGATCAGCATGCCTGGTTCCAGGCCGCCCTGGCGGCCGGACCCGGCAGCCCGGAACGCGAACGCTACGTCTTCCGGCCCGGCCGCGGACCCGACGGGGGCGAACCCCCCAACGACTGGGTCTCCTGCTTCGGCGGCCCGGCCTGGACACGGCTGCCCGACGGGGACTGGTACCTGCACTTGTTCGCCCCCGAGCAGCCCGACCTCAACTGGGAGCACCCCGAGGTGCGGGCAGAGTTCGAGTCGATCCTGCGCTTCTGGTTCAGCCGGGGTGTCGACGGCTTCCGTATCGATGTCGCCCACGGCCTCGTCAAGCACCCCGGACTGCCCGACCTGCCTCCCCGTCAGCAGCCGGCCCAGCAGGGTCCCCTCGCCACTGCCGACCCCTCGCAGGAGGGGCCCCAGCAGCACACCGACCACCCGCACTGGGACCGCGACGAGGTCCACGAGATCTACCGTGCCTGGCGCAAGGTGGCCGACGAGTTCCCCGGCGACCGGTGTTTCGTCGCCGAAGCGTGGGCCGACACCCCTGAACGGCTCGCCGCCTACGTCCGCCGGGACGGTCTGCACACCGCCTTCAACTTCGACTTCCTCATGTCCAGTTGGAGCGCAAAGGACCTGCGCGCTGTCATCGACGACTCCCTCGGCATGCTCGGGGCGGTGGGCGCACCGGCCACCTGGGTGCTCTCCAACCACGATGTCATGCGCCACACCAGCCGCTACGGCCGCACGACGGTCAAGCGATGGGCGGTCAACGAGCCCTACCGGCCCGAAGGCCCCGTGGATCTGGAACTGGGCACCCGGCGCGCCCGTGCCGCAGCCCTGCTGATGTTGGCCCTGCCCGGCGGCGCCTACATCTACCAAGGTGAGGAACTCGGTCTCCCCGAGGTCGAGGACCTGCCCGAAGCCGTACTCCAGGACCCCATCTGGGAGCGGTCCGGACACACGGACCGAGGCCGCGACGGCTGCCGGGTACCCATCCCCTGGTCCGGGCGGACGCCACCGTACGGCTTCAGCCCCGAGGACGCTTCCGCGGCGCCCTGGCTGCCGCAGCCGGCGGACTGGGCTGAGCACACCGTGGAAGCGCAAACCAGGGACGAGACGTCCATGCTCGAGCTCTACCGCGGCGCCGTGCGGCTGCGCCGTGAGCACCCCGCGCTCGGCGACGGCACCCTCACCTGGCTCGACGCCGCCGAGGGCGTCCTGGCCTTCCGGCGGGACCCGGGCTTCGTATGCGTCGTCAACCTCTCGGCCACGGCATACCGGCTCCCCGACCACACGTCGATCCTGCTGGCCAGCGGTACCGCGCAGGGCGGGCTGCTGGCACCTGACGAGGCGGTCTGGCTCTCCGTGTAGCCGTACGCCTGCCCGGGACCTGTCCGGTGTTCCCCCTGCTCACCGGACAGGCCCTGGGCCCTTCTGGCCGCGCGTCCCGGTCCGGGTAGCCGCACTCGGTCCAGGACGCGCGTGGGGAGCCGGAGACGCAGCGTCCTCGGGGAGCGCCGAGGTGGGCGGCGTGCCTCTGCTGCAGACCTGGCTCTAGAAGAAACCGAGCTTCCTCGGCGAGTACGACACCAGGAGGTTCTTCGTCTGCTGGTAGTGCTCCAGCATCATCTTGTGGGTCTCGCGGCCGATCCCGGACTGCTTGTAGCCGCCGAACGCCGCGTGCGCGGGGTAGGCGTGGTAGCAGTTGGTCCACACCCGGCCCGCCTGGATCGCCCGGCCCGCCCGGTAGGCGGTGTTGATGTCCCGGGTCCACACGCCCGCGCCCAGGCCGTACAGCGTGTCGTTGGCGATCTTGATGGCGTCGTCGAAGTCGTCGAAGGAGGTCACCGACACGACCGGTCCGAAGATCTCCTCCTGGAAGACCCGCATGCGGTTGTCGCCCTCGAAGATGGTCGGCTGGACGTAGTACCCGCCCTTCAACTCGCCTTCCTGCTCGATGCGTTCACCGCCGATGAGGATCCTCGCGCCCTCCTGGCGGCCGATGTCCAGGTAGGAGAGGATCTTCTCCAGCTGGTCGTTGGAGGCCTGGGCGCCGATCATGGTGTCGGTGTCCAGCGGATGGCCCGGCTTGATGAGCCGGGTGCGTTCGACGGCCGCCTCCAGGAACTCCGCGTAGTGCCCGCGCTGGATCAACGCCCGGGACGGGCAGGTGCAGACCTCGCCCTGGTTGAGCGCGAACATCGTGAAGCCTTCGAGCGCCTTGTCGCGGAAGTCGTCGTCCTGCGCCCACACGTCGTCGAAGAAGATGTTCGGTGACTTCCCGCCGAGCTCCAGGGTGACCGGTTTGATGTTCTCCGAGGCGTACTGCATGATCAGCCGCCCGGTCGTGGTCTCCCCGGTGAACGCGATCTTCGCCACCCGCGGGCTCGACGCCAGCGGCTTGCCCGCCTCCGCGCCGAAGCCGTTGACGATGTTCAGCACGCCCGGCGGCAGCAGGTCCGCGACCAGGCTCAGCCAGTAGTGGATGGAGGCCGGGGTCTGCTCGGCCGGCTTCAGGACCACCGCGTTCCCCGCGGCCAGCGCCGGTGCCAGCTTCCAGGCGGCCATCAGGATCGGGAAGTTCCACGGGATGATCTGCGCGACGACCCCGAGCGGCTCGTGGAAGTGGTAGGCCACCGTGTCGTCGTCCACCTCGCCCAGCGATCCCTCCTGCGCCCGGATCGCCCCCGCGAAATAGCGGAAGTGGTCGATCGCGAGCGGGATGTCGGCCGCCAGCGTCTCCCGCACCGGCTTGCCGTTCTCCCAGCTCTCGGCCACCGCCAGCGGCTCCAGGTACGCCTCCATCCGGTCGGCGATCTTCAGCAGGATCTCCGATCGCTCCGCCACCGGCGTACGGCCCCACCCGGGTGCCGCCTCGTGCGCCGCGTCCAACGCCCGCTCGACGTCCTCAGCGGTACCGCGCGCGATCTCCGTGAACGGCTGCCCGTTGACCGGCGACGGATTCTCGAAGTACCGCCCACGCGCCGGCGGCACATAGGTGCCGCCGATGAAGTGGTCGTAGCGTGCCTGGTAGGAGACGATCGCGCCTTCGGTGCCCGGCGCCGCGTAACGAGTCATGCTGGTCTGCCTCCTGGTGCGGCGCTGCCCGCCGTTGGGCAGCTCTCGGCGCGAGGCTAGGCAGGCGGACGTTGCACGTACGTTGCACCGCAGGTCCGCCCCGGTGCCCGTCCGACCGGTACCGCCAGCTCGGCCTCCAGCGCGGCGAGCCGGGCGCGGACCGGGGCCGTCGGGCGCACCGCCGCGAGCGCCCGCCACACCTCGAGGTCGTCCTCACCCCAGGGCGCGTGCGCCCAGTCCGCCAGCAGGTCGGGATCCCGGTGCGCGATCAGCGCCGTGCGCAGCGCGCCCGCGAGCCGCTCCCGCAGCCGGACGATCGCCGGGGCCTGCGAGCCGGGCAGCAGGGGCCCGGTGTAGGCCTCCGCCGCCGCGGTGAGCGCACCCGTCTCCAGCCGCCGCTCCACGACGGTGGCGTCCGACTCGACCGTGGCCGTCAGCCGGTAGGGCCGCGAGGCGAGCAGCCCCGGACCCAGCAGCCTGCGCAGCCGGGCCAGTTCGGCCCGCAACGTCACCGGGGTCACCGACTCGTCCGCGTACAGGGCGCACAGCAGCTCGTCACCGCTCAGGCCCTCGGGATGCCGGGAGAGCAGCAGGAGGATCTCGCTGTGCCGGCGGCTCAGCCTGATCCGCCGCCCGTCCAGGGCGAGTTCGGCCTCGTCCCGGCCCAGCGCTCCCAGCAGCGGCCCCTCCCCGGCGGCGGGCGGCGGGGCCAGCAGGGCGAGCTGTGCCTCGGCGGCCCGCGCCACCGCCTGCACGAAGCCGAGGCTGTGCGGATGGGCGAGCCCGTCCCCGCCGGTGATGTCCACGGCCCCGAGGACCCGACCGGTGCGTGGATCGTGCACCGGAGCGGCGGCGCACGTCCACGGCTGCACGCGCCGTATGAAGTGCTCCGCGGCGAACACCTGCACGGGCCGGCCCACGGCGACCGCGGTCCCCGGCGCGTTGGTGCCGACCGCGCTCTCCGACCAGCGGGCCCCGGGCACGAAGTTCATCCGGTCCGCGCGGCGCCGGGTGGCCGCATGCCCCTCCACCCACAGCAGCCTGCCGTGCGCGTCGCACACCGCCAGCAGATGCTCGCCGTCGGCCGCGAACGTCCCCATCAGCTCCCGGAACAGGGGCATCACCCGGGCCAGCGGATGCTCCGCGCGGTAGGCACCCAGGTCGCCGTCGGACAGCTCCACGCACGCGGTGCCGTCCGGCCCGACACCGGCCAGCGCGCTGCGCCGCCAGGACTCCGCCACCACCGACCGCACCGGGCGCGGCACCGTCCCCGCCGTGGTGAACGTCTCGTGCGCCCGGCGCAGCACCCGGACCCGCTCGGCGGGGTCGGCCCCCGGCTCCAGGGCAACCCACGGATCGGTCAATTCGGCCTCCCCGGACGTGATGGCGGTGTTAAGGCGGCGGGGACCATCGTCACCCCGGGTGTTCGCGCGGACAACCGGTGCGACGGGGGCTGCGCCGCGGCTAGGCGAAGTTGACCAGTCTGATGTAGCGCACCCAGTCCCAGGCCGGTCCCGGGTCGGTGTGGTCGGTGCCGGGCACCTGATAGTGGCCGATGATGTGCTCGCGGTCGCGGGGGATGCCGTACGCGGCGCAGATCGCCGCCGTGAGCTTCGCCGACTCCTCGTAGAGGGCGTTGGTGAAATAGCCGGGCCGGTCCACCCAGCCCTCGTGCTCGATGCCGATGCTGCGCGTGTTGTAGCTCCAGTTGCCCGCGTGCCAGGCGATGTCGGCCTCGTGCACGCACTGCGCGACATGCCCGTCCGCCGAGCGGACCACATAGTGCGCGGAGACCTTCTTCGTCGGATTGCCGAAGATCGCCAGCGTGTTGGTGTACGTCTCCTGCGTCACGTGGATGACCACCCGGTCGATCGCGTAGTCGCTCGGTCGTTCGGCCATCGTGTAGTTGGAGATGCTCGCCGGCTGCCACTCGGCCGGCGGGTAGTCGACGAAACCGGTCTGCGCTCCGGCACGCGGGTCGGGGAGCAGAGCGTAGGGGACGGCGGCGAGCGCCGCGCCCTTCAGCAGCCGTCGTCGGCTGAGCCGCGGTTCGGCTCGGTCCATGTCCATGGCGGGATGCCTTTCGGGATGCCTGCGGAAGGCCCTTCGGGAGTCAGAGGTACGGCGGAGACGTCAGCCGCGCGGGGTTCGTGCGGTCTCCGGCAGCCGCGCGTGCACGCCGCGGTACGTCTCCCGCGCGGGCAGCCACTGCGTGCGGGGCTTGGCCACGCACGTGTAGTTGGTGTCGCACACGGCGGCCAACGGCGATTCGACCGCCTGGGTCGCGGATTGGTGCGCGTCCAGCTCACTGAACCCGTAGTCGCGCACCAGCCACTCCACCAGGTCGAGCTGGGATATCCGGAACGCGTCCTCCAGCGGGCGGGCCGAGCGGGCGTGTCCGTCGCCGAGGCCGAGCAGGGCCCCCTCGGCGTTGACCCCCAGGTCGCACGTGATGCTGGCTCGTATCTCCGGCGTGGCCATGTTCCCGCCGTGCGCGTCCGGCATCCCGGTGGAGCTGCCCCTGGACCCGAGGCACGGCACGGCGGGCGTGGCACCCGCCGACCCGGAGGTGCGCTCGGCCCTGGTCTCGGAGCGGACCCGGTGGGCGAAGCAGTCCTTGGTGTCCAGGGCGAGGACGGTGCCGGGTGCGATCCGTGCCGGCGCCGCCGCCCCGCCGAACGTCCAGGCGTACCGGTCCGGTTCCGGGCGCACGGTGATGATCCGGGGCTCGGTCATCGTGACGTGGCTCCCTTCAGCGGAGCCCGCCGGCAGACCGGTGCGTCGGAACGGCCGGGCCGTGGTCGGCGCCGCCGTCGGAAGGCTGCCGCCGGTGGAGGCGGCGCCGGACGGCCTCGACGCGGCCACCGCGGCGGCCGGTGCCGTCGCCGCGATGCTCCGGAACAAGGCCTCGCCCGATCCGATGGCGTCGCGTCGCAGTGCCTTGATCGGCTCCCGGTCCATATGTCCCCCCGAATGTGTCGGTCCGCTGCCGCCTGCCGCCTGCGCGCTTGCGTCATCTCGCGGGCCCCCGACCGTTCATGACGGTCCGTCGGCTGCGCTTCGCGTGAATTCACGGTACGGCTCGGGGCGGTCGGGCAGAAGGGCGTGCCGCGGTTCCGTGGACAAGTCGAGGCTTGTGGACAACTCGATCACCCGATCGGGCGAGGCTGGGGACACACGGGGCCGGGGAGCCGGGTCAGGCGCGCTCCGCCACCACGGCAGGATCGTCCAGTACCGCCCGGACGACCGAGTGCGCGGCGCCCAGCAGCGGGCCCTGGGGTCCCAGCGGGGACACCGTCACCGGGCAGGCCGGGCCTGCCGTACGGCCCGTCAGCTCCGTCTCCAGGGACGGCAGCAGCCAGGGGGAGAGGCCGGCCAGGGCGCCGCCCAGGACCACCGTCTCCGGGTCGAGCAGGTTCACCGCTCCGGTCAGGGCGATGCCGAGGGCCGTACCGGCGTCCCGCAGGGCCGCCCGCACGGCCTCGTCGCCCGCCACGGCGCGCTCCGCGAGCAGGCCCACCAGGTCCTCGTGCGGCTCCAGCCCGGCCGCGCGCACGACCGCCTCCTCGCCCGCGTACTGCTCCAGGCAGCCCCGGCCGCCGCAGGGGCAGGTGGGCCCGTCCGGCCGTACCGGTACATGGCCCAGTTCGCCCGCGAATCCCCGGGTCCCGCGCAGCAGCCGGCCGTCGACGACGACCGCGGCACCGATGCCGATCTCGGCCGACACGTGCAGGAAGTCACCGGGGGTGCCGGCCCCGAGCCACAGCTCCGCCAGGGCGCCGAAGTTGGCCTCGTTGTCCACGGTCAGCGGCCAGTCGTCGGGGAGCAGCCGGCCGAGGTCGGTGTCGTGCCAGTCGAGGTTCGGGGCCCGTACCACCGTCCGTCCGTCCCGGGCCACGAGCCCTGGCACGGCGACCGCGAGCCCGGCGGGCCAGAGTTGCGCCCGTTCCGCCTCCGCGACGACCCGGCGGATGAGCGCCGTCAGCTCCGCGATCACAGGCTCGGCGGCCCGGCCCCGGTTGGCGCCGTGCCGTACCGCCCGGGCACGGACCTCGCCGCGCAGGTCGACCGCGCACACCGCGAGATGGTCGACGCCGATCTCCGCCCCGATCCCGGCCGGACCCCGGCCGCTCACCGCCAGCGCGGACCCGGGCCGGCCGACCCGGCCCGGCCGTTCGGGGCCCAGTTCCTCCAGCAGGCCCCAGCGGATCAGCTCGTCCACCAGCGTCGACACCGCGGCCCGGGTCAGCCCGATCCGGGAGGCGACCGCCGCCCGGGACAGTGAGCCCTCGGCACTGACTGCGTGCATCACCCGGGCGAGGTTGCGCCGGCGCATGCCCTGCTGGGTGTCCGGCAGGGGGCGCCCGGCGCCCGGTGGGCGCGCCTCGTGCAGCGGTGCGGTCATGCCTCCGTCAATCCTCGGTGTCTGCCGCCCGGCGGCGGGCGGGCGGCTCGGTCACGGGGTGTGTGTCTCCCGCTCCAGCAGCGGGGCCGCGTCGGAGAGTACCCCGGTGATCCGTTCCAGCGTCGACCCGTCTCGCTCCACGGCCTCCAGGACCGGGCCCGCGGCCGTGTTCCAGCGGCGGGCCACCGCCGCGGGATCCTCGCCGGTCAGCAGGCCGGCCGCCTGCGCCGCCGCGCCCAGAGCTACCAGTTCCCCGGCCTCGGGCACCTGGACGGGCCGCCCGGAGAGCCGGCGCACCGTCTGCTGCCAGGCCGTACCCCGGGCCCCGCCGCCGATCAGGAGCAGCGGGGTGCTGCGGTCCGCGTCCTCGTCGAGGACCAGGTCGAGCGCCCCGAGCAGTGCGTGCACCGCGCCGTCGTATGCGGCCTGGAGCAGCTGACCCGGCGTGGTGTCGTGGCGCAGTCCGTGCAGCAGTCCGGAGGCGTGCGGAAGATTCGGGGTGCGCTCGCCGTCCAGGTACGGCAGCAGCGTCACCGAGCCGCCGGGTTCCACGGCCTCCCGGTCCAGGTTCAGCAGGGCCGCGACGCGGTCCACCGCGAGGGTGCAGTTCAGGGTGCAGGCCAGCGGCAGCCAGCCCCCGCGCGCGTCGGCGAAGCCCGCCACCGTGCCGGTGGGGTCGGTGGGGCGGCGCCGGGAGACGGCGTACACCGTGCCGGAGGTGCCGAGGCTCAGCACCGGGGTGCCGGGCCTCAGGCCGAGGCCCAGCGCCGCCGCCGCGTTGTCGCCGGTCCCCGGGGCCACCAGGGTGCCCTTGGAGAACGGCAGGTCGTGGCTGTCGCGCACGGTGCCGGCCACCTCGCCGGGGCGGACCACCCGGGGCAGCAGCGCCGGGTCGAGTCCGATGTGGGCCAGGGTCTCCTCGTCGTACGCCTCCGTCCCGGACGCCCACCAGCCGGTGCCCGAGGCGTCGCCGCGGTCGGTCGTGCCCTGCCCGGTCAGGCGCTCGGTGAGGTAGTCGTGGGGGAGCCGTACCGCCCGGGTCGCGCGGACCGCCTCCGGCTCGTGCTCGGCGAGCCACGCCCACTTGGTGACCGTGAACGACGCGCCGGGGACGCTGCCCGTGCGCTCCGCCCAGGCCTTCGCCCCGCCCAGTTCCTCCACCAGCCGGCGGGCCTGCGGTGCCGAGCGGACGTCGTTCCACAGCAGCGCCGGGCGTACCGGCTCGCCGTGCTCGTCCAGGGTGACCAGGCCGTGCTGCTGGCCGCCGATCGACACCGCCGCCGCCTCGTGCGCCGCGTCACCGCACTGGCGCAGCGCCGCGCACAGCGCGTCCCACCACTGACGCGGATCGCTCTCCCGGCCCGCCCCGGCGGTCACGGTGTGCGGGGCCTGGCCGCTCGCCACCACCTGACCGGTGGCCGCGTCGACCACCAGTGCCTTCGTGGACTGGGTGGACGTGTCCACCCCGACGACGAGCGGACCCTCGACTGCTGACATCGGGCTCTCCTCTTCCGCGGCTCCGCGGGAATGTGCGGTGGGCTGTCGAAGACACCTTGCTGTCGAAGACATCTTGTTTCTTCCCAGCGGTGCGTCGGCATACTAATTTGTAAACTGCCATGACGAATAGGCGTACGCACCAAGGAGCCGCGGCATGAACTACCAGCCCACCCCCGAGGACAGGTTCACCTTCGGCCTGTGGACCGTCGGCTGGCAGGGAAGGGACCCGTTCGGCGACGCCACCCGCCGCGCCCTCGACCCGGTCGAGACGGTGCAGCGCCTGGCGGAGCTCGGCGCCCACGGAGTGACCTTCCACGACGACGACCTGATCCCCTTCGGCTCCTCGGACACCGAGCGCGAGTCGCACATCAAGCGGTTCCGGCAGGCCCTGGACGCCACCGGCATGACCGTCCCGATGGCCACCACGAACCTGTTCACGCACCCCGTCTTCAAGGACGGCGCGTTCACCGCCAACGACCGCGACGTACGCCGCTACGCCCTGCGCAAGACGATCCGCAACATCGACCTGGCGGCCGAACTGGGCGCGAGGACGTACGTCGCCTGGGGCGGCCGCGAGGGCGCCGAGTCCGGGGCCGCCAAGGACGTACGCGCCGCCCTGGACCGGATGAAGGAGGCCTTCGACCTCCTCGGCGAGTACGTCACCTCCCAGGGCTACGACCTCCGGTTCGCCATCGAGCCCAAGCCGAACGAACCCCGCGGCGACATCCTGCTGCCCACCGTCGGACACGCGCTGGCCTTCATCGAGCGCCTGGAGCGGCCCGAGCTGTACGGCGTCAACCCCGAGGTCGGCCACGAGCAGATGGCCGGGCTCAACTTCCCGCACGGCATCGCACAGGCCCTGTGGGCGGGCAAGCTCTTCCACATCGACCTCAACGGCCAGTCCGGGATCAAGTACGACCAGGACCTGCGGTTCGGCGCGGGTGACCTGCGGGCCGCCTTCTGGCTCGTCGACCTCCTGGAGAGCGCCGGCTACGACGGGCCGCGGCACTTCGACTTCAAGCCGCCGAGGACCGAGGACCTCGACGGTGTGTGGGCGTCGGCGGCGGGCTGCATGCGCAACTACCTCATCCTCAAGGAGCGTGCGGCCGCTTTCCGCGCCGACCCGGAGGTGCAGGAGGCGCTGCGCGCGTCGCGGCTGGACGAGCTGGCCCGGCCGACCGCGGCCGACGGACTGCAGGCCCTGCTCGCCGACCGCGCGGCCTTCGAGGACTTCGATCTGGCGGCGGCCGCCGCGCGCGGGATGGCCTTCGAACGCCTCGACCAGCTGGCCCTGGACCACCTCCTGGGCGCGCGGGGCTGAACGGAGAAGGGCCGGGGTGAGCGGCAGCGGCTCACCCCGGCCCGCCCGGCCCCGAGGCCGGTGTCACCGCTTCTCGGGCAGCCGCACGTACGTCACCGTCGTCCTGACCCCGCTGTCGACCAGTCGGCCCTCGGCGTCGAACGCGCCCGCCCCGTCGGTCATCCCGAAGTCGTTGTCGTTGACGAGCGCGAGCGTGTCGCGATCCACGCGCGCGATGCCCTCGATCTTCCCGGGCACCCCGGCGACCTTGCCCAGGTCCACGACGAGCTGCTTGGACAGCACCGGCACACCCGCGGTCGCGGGGTCGTCCAGCTGCTCCAGCGACGGCGACGTGGTGTCGTCGTCCCAGGGGCCGCCGAGGATGTCGGAGGTGTTCCGCAGCCTGACCAGCTGCAGCCGGGCCGTCTTGTCCGTGCGCTCCTCGACCAGCAGCCGGTCGCGGCCGGCCGCCACCACCGACGAGATCTTCAGCGCGGAAGGGTCGTCCTCGCCCGGGTCCACCACGCCGACCGGGTCGAAACGGTAGGCGTACTCGGCCGTGACGGCCTTCTCGCGCGGCGAGAAGCGCAGCAGCCGCGTGGTGCGCGAGGCGTCCCCGGCGTCCGCGTCCGGCAGCGAGAGCGGGCTCTGCAGAGCCATCACCAGGTCACCGCCGGGAAGCTGCGCCAGTCCCTCGAACCCGCGGTTGGTCTTCCGGTGCAGCAGGACCGACGGCAGCGCCTCCACCACCGGGTAGTCCGTGCCGGTCGTACCGAGCCCCTTGGGGACATAGCGCGCGAGGACCCTCCCGCGCGCGGATACGTGCACCAGGGACGGCCCGTACTCGTCCACGAGCCAGAAGCTGCCGTCCCCGGCCCGGACGATGCCCTCGGTGTCCAGGCCGTCCGGGTCGTAGGAGAGCGGCGTCCTCGCGTCGTAGGTGTACGGCGCCTCGTCCCGGCCCTTCTGGTTCGGCAGCCCGGTGACGGCCTTCCCGGAGGAGGTGGTCAGCGGGATCGCGTCGACGACCTCGACCCTGTCCCCGGAGACCCGGATCCTCACGATCGCCGGGTCGAATCCGGGCACCGGGAAGGTGCGCCGCTTCTTGCCGTCGATCTTGACCTGACCGTTGGGGCCGCGGTCGGTCACCGTCCAGTACTCGTCCTTGCGGCCCGCCGGGTACATGTCGCTGCCGATGCCACCCAGCTTCACCCCGTGGTCGTCGGCCACACTGCCCGGCAGCAGCCCGTTGCTGAACGTGCCGAGCGGGATCTCGCCGAGGGTCGCCGTGCGGACGACGCGGGCGTCCCCGGACGGCGCCGCCGTGGCCGTCCCCGCGGCCACGAGGACGGCGGCCAGGGTCAGCGGCAGGCCCGTGGCGACGAAACGGTGGACGCGGTGCCGGCCGGCGGCATGCGGGGACATCAGGCCTCCTGGAGACAAGGTCATTGGCTGCGGCCACCCTTGGGCCTCCGGAGGAACGCCCGCCGACCGCTGGGTGAACGGCCGGCGACCGCGGCTCGTCGGATCATGCCGGTCCCGTGCCGACCGCATGTCACAGGCCTTCCGGTCCATCTGCGCCGGGCCGTGCCGAGGCCAGTGCCGTGGCGGGGTCGGAGTCCGCCCCGCCCGCCGGTATCCAGCGGCCGCCCTCGTCGCGGTACGGCCACCAGAGGCCCTCGCGCCCGAGCCGCAGCTGAACGCCTCCGCCGTGGACGGTCCACCGGTTGCCGCTCCGCTGGAACTCCGGCCGCTCGTCCGCCTCCCAGGCCGCAACCAGGGCGGCACGCGCGCGTGCGAGCGTCACGCCCTCCACCTCCCGTTCCTCGTCGAGCACGGTCAGCGCCGCCGCGCCCCCCAGCCGCCAGGCGCGGACGGCCGCCGCCAGCCCGGCACGGTCCCGCCCCGACCCCGTGGCGAGCCGCTCGGCGACGGCGGCGGGCGCCGGTCCACAGGCCAGCCGTACGGCGTCCTGGGCGGCCGTGAGGTCGGTGCCGGCCTGTGTGTCACCGCACCGGGCCGCCGCCAGCAGCCTGTAGGCCTCCACGGCGGTTCGGCCGGCCAGGTGCTCCAGTGCCGCGGGGTCGATCCCGGGCGCCGCCGCGGCCTCGGCGGTGAGGGACGGCGGTGTGCCGATGCCCTCCGGGAGCCCGGGCAGTGCCGGCAGCGGCGGCAGGACGTCGGCAGCCGCCCACGCCTCGGCCGCGTCCACGCCCGCGGCCGCCGGTGTGGCCCCGGACCGCTCCGTGGTGCCGCGGACGTGCAGTTCGGCCAGGAAGGCGTCCTTCCCCCGTCCACGCACCAGCAGCAGCAGAAGCGGATCCTCGTCCAGCAGCCGCGCCACCTGGTGGCACAGCGCGGCCGTGTGTCCGCAATGGTCCCAGGCGTCGCAGTCGCACTCCGGTTCCAGATCACCGAGGCCCGGCAGGAGGTCGATCCCCGCCACCGCCGCGTCCTCGATCAGATGGGGCGGCAGTTCCCGGTCGAGCAGCGCGGCCATGTGCCCGGCCTGCTCAGCAGCGAGATCCTCGAACCGCCCCCACTCCTCGTCGGACAGCTCAGGCAGCAGGACATCGGCCCGGTGGGCCCCTCCACCGGGGTCACGTACGACGGCCGTGACCCGGCCCGGCCGCACGGTCACCGCGCCCACGCCGCCCGCGCGCGCGAGCCGGCGTCCCGCCTTGACCGCCGCCGTTTCCAGTGCCGCGTCCTCCAGGGCCTGCAGCCAGGCGCGCCCCCACCAGCTCCGGGCGAAACCACGCCCGCGCGCGGGCGGCAGTGCGGCGAACGTGCGCCCGGCGTCCCGCCCGTGCTCGTCCTCGCAGCGGTTCATCGCGCCTCCCCGCGCAGTTCCACCAGTGCGGCCAGTTCCTCGTCCGACAGTTCCGTCAGGGCCGCCTCGCCGGTGCCGAGCACGGCCTCGGCCAGCTGCCGCTTGCGGCCCAGCATCTCCGCGATACGGTCCTCCAGGGTCCCCTCGGCGATCAGCCGGTGCACCTGCACCGGGCGGGTCTGCCCGATGCGGTACGCGCGGTCGGTGGCCTGTGCCTCCACCGCCGGATTCCACCAGCGGTCGTAGTGCACGACATGCTCGGCCCGGGTGAGGTTCAGTCCGGTTCCGGCGGCTTTGAGCGACAGCAGGAACACCGGCGCCTCGCCCGCCTGGAAGCGCCGGACCAGAGTCTCGCGCAGGGCGACCGGCGTCCCTCCGTGCAGCAGCAGCGAGGGCACCCCGCGGGCCGTCAGATGCCGTTCGAGCAACCGGGCCATGCGCACGTACTGGGTGAAGACCAGCACGCCCGACCCCTCCGCCAGGATGGTGCCGAGCAGTTCGTCCAGCAACTCCAGCTTCCCCGAGCGGCCCGCGAGCCGCGGATCCTCCTCCTTCAGGAACTGCGCCGGATGGTTGCAGATCTGCTTCAGGCCGGTGAGTAGCCGCACGATCAGGCCCCGGCGGGCCATGTCGTCCGCGGTCGCGACACGAGCCAGGGTCTCGCGCACCAACGCCTCGTAAAGCCCTGCCTGTTCGGCAGTGAGGGCCACCGGGTGATCCGTCTCGGTCTTCGGCGGAAGCTCGGGGGCGATGCCCGGATCGGACTTGCGCCGCCGCAGCAGGAACGGCCCGACGAGCCGGGCGAGCCGTTGCGCGGCGGCGGGGTCGCCGCCGCCCTCGACGGGCTGCGCGTACCGCGCGCGGAAGCCGCCGAGACCGCCGAGCAGGCCGGGTGCCGTCCAGTCGAGGATTGCCCACAGCTCCGTGAGGTTGTTCTCCACCGGGGTGCCCGTGAGCGCCACGCGCGCGCGTGCGGTGATCGTGCGCAGCGCCCGCGCGGTCGCGGAGTAAGGGTTCTTCACGTGCTGGGCCTCGTCGGCCACGACCATTCCCCAGGGCACCCCGGCGAGCCGTGCCGCGTCCAGGCGCATCGTCCCGTAGGTCGTCAGGACGAACTCCCCGTCCGCCGGAGCCCCCAGGTCGCGCCCGGGGCCGTGGAACCGGCGCACCGGGACGCCGGGGGCGAAGCGCTCGACCTCACGCTGCCAGTTGCCGAGCAGCGAGGCCGGGCAGACGACGAGCGTGGGCCCGGCCGTCGAGGGGGCCGTCCCCCGGTGCAGGTGCAGCGCGATCAGCGTGATCGTCTTGCCGAGCCCCATGTCGTCGGCCAGGCAGCAGCCCAGACCGAGGGAGGTCGTGCGGGCCAGCCAGTCGAGGCCGCGCAGCTGGTAGTCCCGCAGGGTCGCGGCCAGGCCCGGCGGCTGTACGGCGCCGGTGTCCGGCTCGTTGGCCGTGAGCCGCTCCCGCAGCCCCGCCAGCCATCCTGTGGGGCGTACGTCGACCGGCCGGCCGTCGACCTCGGCCGCACCCGTCAGCGCCGCGGCCAGCGCCTCGACGGGAGTGAGGGAACGGTCCGGCGCGGTCCGCGCACGTTCCGCCTCGCGCGGATCGACCAGGACCCACCCGTCACGCAGCCGCACCAGCGGGCGCTTGGCCCCCGCGAGCCGGTCGAGGTCCTCCCGGGACAACTCCCGCCCGTCCAGGTCGAACCACCAGCGGAACGTGACCTTCGTGTCCGCGGACGGGAACGACGGCGGGGCCGAGGCCGCTCCGGGCGAGCCGGTGCCGTCGTCCGGCGGGCCGATGGCCGCGTGCGCGGTGAGGCCGCGCGCCAGGTGCTTCGGCCAGTGCACCTCGACCCCCACGGCGGTCAGCGCCCGCGCACCCTCGCCCAGCAGCTCGGCGATCTCCTCGTCGGCGAGGTCCACCGCGTCGGGAACGGCGGCGGAGAGCAGGGGGGCCAGCGGGGGCCAGGCCCGGGCGGCGCGCCGCAGGGCCAGCAGGGCGTCCGCACGCGCGCGTGGAGCGGACGCCAAGCGCCCGGTGTCCGCACCGGTCCACAGACCGGCGGCATCCATGACGTCGTCCGATCCGCTCCGACCGTGCACCTGGAGCACAGCGCGGAAGCGGACCTGAGCGTCGTCCCGGGGCAGCACGTCGTCGAGGCCGGACGCCTCCACGCGGAGCGACAGCCGCACTCCCGCGTCATGGCCGGCGGCGATGTCGTCGGCCCAGGCACGCAGTGCGGGCAGATGCTGGGGCTCGGGTGCCGCGTACGCGGGGCCACCGGTCACCAGCGGGGCGGCGGGGGAGCGCGGGAGTACGTCGGCGACCGCGTCCAGGAAGGCGCGCAGCAGCGGCTCCGGTTCGGGCAACAGCGGCGGCCCGTCGCCCGGGAGCGGCACGGCACGAGCCTCCGGGGGCATGGCGGCGGCGAGTTGCCGGACCAGCTCCGCATCGGGTGCGGACAGCGGACCCACGCGCCAGGTGTCGTGGCCTCCGGGGGACAGGCCCGGCAGGAGCCGGCCGCGCGCCAGGAAACCCAGCGCGAGTTCGTACGCGGTGCGCCAGAAGGCCGCGGCCCGGTGTTCCCGCGGCAGCGCCCGCGCGCGCGTGAGCACCGCGAGCGCACCGCTGACCGGCAGCAGGAGGACGGGCACCGGGACGCGTTCGACCCGGCCGTCGGCCGCGGGCTTCGCCAGCTCCAGATCGGTCAGGGAACTCTGCGCGCACGTGGGCGGGGTCCCACCGTCCGGTCGCCAGAACCCGATCCGGCCCGCCCGCGCCGGGTCGGACGGCAGGAAGACCACGCCGCACCCGGCGAGTTCGGACAGGTCGGAGGGTGGTGCCGAGGGAATCGTCTGCACAGCTCTGCCGCACTCCTCAAATTTGACTACTCGGCTGGAGTCGCCGAGGGTACAGCACGATTTCCACCCGTGCTGTCGAGTCCCGGGGGCGAGCCGCAGCCCGGTACCGCGAGGAGAGGCACCTAGGGGCTGGGTCTCGGGGATGTCTCAGGGGCAGCGTGCGGAACCGCGGGGAGCGGGAGGCCGTTCTCAGATCAGAGAGCGGCAGTGGCCGCGAAGGAGGCGACACTCATGTCGATGAACGCGAAGATCGCCGCAGGCGGCGTGGCGGTCGGGCTGATCCTGCTGATATGGCTGCCCTGGTGGGTGGCGTTCCTGATCGTCGTGGGAGTCCCGGTGGTCGCGTACCTCGCCCTGGATCCCTCGCAGCGCCGCAGGGTGCGTCGGGTCACCCGCAAGGAGCTCGGCCGCTGAGGCGCCGGCGCACGGCGGGGGACCGGTCCCCGAGGCACCCACGCGGGCCGGCCGAGCCGTCGGTGGCCGCGCCGCCACCCGCGGCGCGGCTCGTGGAGCGGCACGGCTGGCCTCGTACGGCCGTCCAAGCTCACAGAGGCCGTACGGCCATCTTGTCGAGCGCCTCCAGCAGTCCCGGCAGCTCCGGGCCGCGGCCCACCGGCAGGACCTCGCCGGGCTCCTCGTCGAGCAGGACGAACGCGATGTCGTCGGTGCGGGCCACGATCGACCAGCCGGGGCCGTCCGCGCGCAGGGTCCGGGCCTCCCCCGGGGCGAACGACGAGCGCACCCGGCCGAGCGGCGGCGGGGAGTCGACATAGCCGCGGGCCTCCGCGAGCACCCGGCGGACGCCGGGGTGGCCGCCGGACGAAGCACCCTCCTCGCCCTCCGGCGCGGCGGGCTCCGCGGCCTTCGGCTGCTCATCCGGCGCGGGGAAGTCGGCGTCGTTGATCTGCTCCCGCCAGGCGGCCCACTGCAGCGCGATCTCGTCGGCACCCAGGCGGCGCTGGGCCGGCCCCCAGGAGCCGGTGTCCGGCGGGCTGAGCGCCGGTTGGCCCGCCTCCTCGGGAGCGGGGTCGTGCGGTGCGGGCACGCCGGGCGCCGCGACGGCGACGGCCAGGGGCCACCCCGGCAGGGCGGTCACGACCGCGCGCTCGTCCGGCGACAGCTCGTACTCCATGCCGCAGTCCCAGGAAGCTATCGCCACGGCGACCAGCGAGACATCGTCGATGACGACCGTCCAGCGAGCACCGTCCCCGTCCTGGCCCAGCACCAGGCCGTACCCGTCGGCACGCGGCGCGAGGCCCAGTGCCGCGCACGCCTCCGGATAGTCGTCGCCCAGCACGCTCGGAAACTGCGCCGGCGTCAGCAGCACCGCCGTCAGCACGTACAGCGCATCGTCCGCGGCGGCGACGGCCTCATCGTCCGTCCCAGCCATCCCTGCCTCCCCAGTCGTGGTCCATCGGCGCGCACCCTAGTGCGAGCGGAAGCAGCTTGTCACGACTCCGCGCACCACCCGGAGCTGCAGGTTTCCGCCTGGACAGGGGCGAAACGGGCCGCAACTGGAGAGGTCTGTTCCGCTCAGGCCGCGGGCAGCCCGAGAAGGCCGCGGGCCACGGCGTCCGGGGACTCGGCGCGTTCCCGGGCCAGTGCGAGCACCGCCCGGCAGGCCAGTTCGCTCACCCCGAAGGACAGCGCCTCCGGCGACACCCAGGCCGCCGCCTCCTCGATCCGGTCCTGGTCGTCCTCCGCGCGGGCCGCCACATAGACGGCCGCCGCTTCGAACAGGTTGTGCGTGCGCCTGTCCCGGGTGCCCTCCGGCCGCGCGGGCGCGGACGTGCGGAACCTGCCTGCGTACCTGCGGATCATGTCGAACACACGGACCATCCTCTCCCCGGACGGGCGTCGGAAGGACGCTCATCTTCTGTCTCACAACGTAGAGTTGGAGATCCGGCGGCAGAAGGGGGACGACGGGGTGAAGCGGTTCGAGCGGCTTGAACGGATCCGCCGGATGGACCCGGTGGCGGACGCGCCGGAGATCTACCGGATCAGTGTGGCGTACGAGTTCCCCTGGGACTATGCCCGAGCCCTCGAACTGGCCCTCTACCGCACCTACGCGGTGCCCGGCATCGGCCGGCTGCTCGCGCGGACGGCGGAGCTGACCGAGCGGACGCAGAAGCGGTACGACGACACCGCGCTGCTCCTCGACACCATCGTGGAACACGGCTTCGCCGCGCAGGAGGGGCGCACGGCGATCCGCCGCATCAACCAGATGCACCGCAGCTACGACATCGGCGACGACGACATGCGGTACGTGCTGAGCACCTTCGTGGTGGTGCCCCGGCGCTGGATCGACGCCTACGGCTGGCGGCGGCTGTCCCGGCACGAGATCGTCGCGACCACCGAGTACTACCGCACCCTCGGCCGGCACATGGGCATTCCGGACATCCCCCGCACCTATGAGGAGTTCGAAGCCCTTCTCGACGCCTACGAGGAAGCCCACTTCGGCTGGGACGAGGAGGCCCGGCGGGTCTCCGACGCCACCCTCGGGCTGATGGCCTCCTGGTACCCGCGCCCGCTGGCGCCCCTGCTGCGCACGGCGACGCTCGCCCTGCTCGACGAGCCGCTGCTGCGCGCGTTCCGCTACCCGCGGCCCGGGGCGGCCACCTCCGCGCTGGTGCGCGGCGCCGTACGGACCCGCGGCCGGCTGGTCCGGCTGCTGCCGCCGCGCCGCAGCCCCCACTTCGCACGCCAGAACCGGGAGATCAAGGGCTATCCGAACGGCTACCGCGTGGCCGACCTGGGGACGCGCCCGGTCCCCGGGCTGCGCGGCTGCCCGGTACGGCACCGGGACACGTCAGCGGCCGACCCCGTCGAGTGACGCCAGGGTGTCGCGGAGCCAGGCCAGTTCGGCCCGGCTCGTGGCACGCGCGATGGTGAGGACACCCCGCCGGAACGGGTCGTCCAGTTCCTCGGCGCGCAGCGGCCGCTCGCCGTCGTAGAAGAAGCTGGCCGGCTCTTCCAGGAAGGCCAGCCGGCGCCGCAGTACGGCCGCCTGCGCGGCGGGGTCCTCCAGGTGCCGCAGAAACGCGAGCAGCGTGAACCAGTGGTTCTCGTCGGTGATCTCACGCTGGGCGGATTCGGCGAGCCGGCGCCTCAGCTCGCGCCCGCCCTCCTCGGTCAGCCGCAGCACATGGCGTGGCGCGGCCACGGCACCGGGCTCGGTCGCCCGCACGAGCAGACCGGCCTTCTCCAGGCGCTTGATCGCCGGGTACAGGGTGCTCTCGGCGACGGGCCGCACGTGGCCGGTGAGCGCCGCGATGTGGCGGCGCAGGACGTAACCGTGCAGCGGGGCGTCGTACAGGAAACCGAGGATGGCGAGTTCGAGCATGACCGCATTCTTCCGCAGGGATACATCGTCCAGCCAATACCACCTTGACAGTATACATCGGCACCGAGGTATCGTGGGTGTCGCGGAACTCGGGGAGGGGCACGGTGCAGCAGGCCACGTTCGACAGCAGGGGAAGTCACATCCGGTGGACCGAGGTGCCCGGGGCCGACCCCGCCCGGGTGTACCTGCACGGACTGGGATCGATGTCCGCCGTGTACCACGCGCACATCGCTGCCCGCCCCGGACTCGCGGGCCGGCGCAGCCTGTTCGAGGACCTGCCCGGGCACGGCACGAGCGACCGGCCCGCGGACTTCGGGTACACGCTGGAGGAGCACGCCGACGCGGTCGCGGTCGCCCTGGACGCGGCCGGAGTCACCGGCGCGGAACTGATCGCGCACAGCATGGGCGGCGCCGTCGCCATCGTCCTCGCCCACCGGCGGCCCGGACTCGTCTCCCGGCTGGTGCTGACGGAGGCCAACCTGGACGCGTTTCCGCCGTCGACCGCCGCCAGCAGCGGTATCGCCGCCCACGAGGAGGACGAGTTCGTCGAACGGGAGCACGCGCGCGTGCTCGCGGCGGTCGGCCCGCTGTGGGCGGCGACCATGCGGCTGGCCGACCCGCGTGCCCTGCACCGCAGTGCCGTCGGACTGCGCAAGGGCTCGGACCCCGTGATGCGCACGCTCCTGGAGGGGCTGACCGTCGACCGCGTCTTCCTCCAGGGCGAGCACAGCGGCGAACTCGCGGGCCGGGAACGCCTGGAAGCCGCCGGGGTGCGCGTGGTGACGGTGCCCGGCGCCGGGCACAATGTCATGTTCGACAACCCCGACGCCTTCGCGGCGGCCGTCGCCGGTACGGACTGACCCGCCTGGCGCCGTCAGCCCTCGCGCACCGCGAGCGCCAGGAAACGGGCGTCCTCGTCGACGTACGACGTCATGCGCCAGCCGGAACGGGCGAGGAGCGGCCGGAGGTTGGCCTCGGCTCGCAGATCGTCGGGAGTGATCCGGCGGCCCTGGCGTGCCGCCAGAGCCGCGCGGCCGACGGGGTGGAAGAGTGCGAGCTTGCCCCCCGGCCGTACCCCGCGGGCCAGTTCCCGCAGATTGTCCACCGGATGCGGCAGGTGGGCGATCAGGCCCGCCGCGAACACGGCGTCCAGGCAACCCGAGCGCAACGGCAGCGCGGCGACGTCGGCGAGCATCAGCCGCCCCGCGCGGTCCCTGCCCGCCTCTGCGGCGGCCCGGAGCATCGCCGGGGTCAGATCGACGCCCAGCACCACTCCCGAGCGGCCCACCGCGGCCCGCAGGGCCGGCAGGGCGCGTCCCGTACCGCAGCCGGCGTCCAGCACGCGATCCCCCTCCCGCAGGCACAGGTCGGCCACGGCGGCCGCGTAGGCCGGGCCGTCGTCGGGGAACCGGCTGTCCCAGTCGGCGGCGCGGGCGGTGAAGAACTCCTGGACACGTGTGTGGTCGTCGCTCATGTTCCGCATGATCCCTCACCATCAGGAGGGACGTCTCTGTGCGCATGTTCGAGCGGGACGCGATCGTTCCATCGCAACTGTGCGCCACATTCCGGCACTTTTCGAAATGCGCCCCCTTTGTGCGCCCCTGCTCCCGCTAGCGTCCCGGGGCCATGGGACACCTGGACCACGCCGCCTTCGGCTGGCTGACACCCGTGCTGTCGTACGTGATGGCCTGTATAGGCGCCGCACTCGGACTGCGCTGCACCGTCCGTGCGCTCGCCACCACCGGCCGCTCGCGCCGCAACTGGCTCGTCACCGCGGCCTCCGCCATCGGGACGGGCATCTGGACCATGCACTTCGTGGCCATGCTCGGCTTCCGGGTGAGCGGCAGCGACATCCGCTACGACGTGCCGCTGACCATCCTCAGCCTGCTGGTCGCCATGGTCGTCGTCTGCGCCGGCGTCTTCGCCGTCGGCTACAGCCGCGACCGCACCCGCGCCCTCCTCCTCGGCGGGCTCACCACCGGACTGGGCGTGGCCAGCATGCACTACCTGGGCATGGCGGCGGTCCGGCTGCACGGCGACGTCAGGTACGACCCGGTCCTCGTCGGACTGTCGGTCCTGATCGCCGTGGTCGCGGCGACCGCGGCCCTGTGGGCGGGACTGAACATCAAGTCACCCCTCGCGGTCACCGTCGCCTCCCTCGTCATGGGAGCGGCCGTCAGCAGCATGCACTACACCGGGATGTTCGCGGTGAGCGTGCGTGTGGACCCGTCCGGCGACGCCCTGCCCGGGGCCACGGCGATGCAGTTCATCTTCCCCCTCGCCGTCGGCCTCGGGTCCTACCTGTTCATCACCTCGGCCTTCGTCGCCCTCTCACCCACCGCGGACGAGCGCGAGGCGTCCGCCTCCGCCCAGCAGACCGTCGAGAGCGTCGCCCGCTAGCGGGACCCCGGCCCGAGCGCACCGACCCGAGCGAGGAGGCCATGCGCCCACCCCGTACCACCGAGAACGCCGCCGCCCCGGCACACCGCCCGCGCGGACGACGTGCACACGCCGGACCGCCCGCCGACGAGGGCGCCGACCGCCCGCTCGGCACACCGTCCGGCACGGCACGCGCGCGTGGGGGCCACCTGCGCCTGCGCCCCCGGACCGTGCGCGCCAAGGTCGTCAGCCTCCTCATGGTGCCCGTCGTCTCCCTCCTCGCCCTCTGGGCCTACGCCACCGTCAGCACCGCCCAGGACGTCGCCCGGCTGCGCCAGTCCCAGCGGGTCGACGCCGAACTGCGCACCCCGGTGGCCGACGCCGTCACCGCGCTGCAGGCCGAACGCACCGCGGCCGTGCACTACGCCACGGACCCGCGCGCCGGGAACAGCGGCGACCTCGAAGACCTCGCGGCCCGCACCGACCGGGCCGTGGCCAGGCTCCGGCTCGGCGGACACAGCACCGTCGCCGACAGCCAGGAACTGCCCGCCGGGGTCTCCGGGCGCCTCGCAGCCTTCGTCACCGGCGCGGAGCACCTGCGCACGCTGCGGACGGCCGTACGGGACCACACGGCAGGCTGGGACGAGACGTACACGCGGTACACGAAGGCCATCGGCGCGGCCTTCGCCGTGGACGGCGCCCTCACCGGCGTCCAGCAGGCCGACCTCGCCTCCGACGCACGCGTGCTGCTCGAATTCTCCCGGGCCGCCGAGGCACTGGCCCAGGAAGACGCCCTGCTGGACAGCGCACGGACCACCGGCTCCCTGCAGGGAAAGCGGCTACGGCTGTTCGGCGCCGCCGTCGCCACCCGCCGCGCCCTCACCGCTACCGCCGTCGCCGATCTGCCCGCCGCCCAGCGCACCGCCTGGCAGGACCTGGCGCACAGCCGTGCCCACACCGCCCTGGGCGCCGCCGAGGACAAGCTGCTCGCCGCCGGACCGGGCGCCAAGCCGGCCGACGCCGCACCGCAGGGCGCCTGGAGCGCCGCCCACGCGCGCGTGCAGGACGGCATGCGGGCCATCGCGACAGCCACGGGCCGTGCCGTCGCCGGCCGCGCCGACCCGGTCACCCGCGGCCTGCTCAGCCCCGCGGGCGCCGCCGTACTCCTCGGGCTCGCCGCCGTCGCCGCCTCCCTCGTCATCTCCGTCCGCATCGGCCGGGCACTCGTGGTCGAACTCGTGAGCCTGCGCAACGATGCACTGGAGATCGCCCGCCGCAAACTCCCCGAGGCGATGCGGAAACTGCGCACGGGCGAAGAGATCGACATCCAGGCCGAGGCGCCCGCCGGGCCACCCGCCGAGGACGAGACGGGGCAGGTCGCGGAAGCCCTGACCACCGTGCACCGCGCCGCGCTCCGCGCCGCCGTGGAACGCGCCGAACTCGCCAGCGGCATCTCGGGAGTCTTCGTCAACCTGGCCCGCCGCAGCCAGGTCCTGGTCCATCGCCAGCTCAGCCTCCTGGACAGCATGGAGCGGCGCTCCGACGACCCCGACGAGCTGAGTGACCTGTTCCGCCTGGACCACCTCACCACCCGGATGCGACGCCACGCCGAGAGCCTGATCATCCTCTCCGGTGCCGCGCCCGGCCGGGCCTGGCGCATGCCGGTGTCCCTGACCAACGTCGTACGCGCCGCCGTCTCGGAAGTCGAGGACTACGCGCGCGTGGAGGTGCGCCAGTTCCCGGAGGCCCACGTCGTCGGCGCGGCGGTCGCCGACCTCACCCACCTGCTCGCCGAACTGGTCGAGAACGCCGCCCAGTTCTCACCGCCCCACACGCGCGTGCGCGTCACCGGCGAACCGGTCGGCAACGGCTACGTCCTGGAGGTCGAGGACCGGGGACTCGGCATGGGCGCCGAGACCCTCACCGAGGCCAACCGGCGCATCGAGCAGTCCGAGGCGCTCGACCTCTTCGACAGCGACCGTCTGGGACTCTTCGTGGTCAGCAGGCTCGCCTCCCGGCACGACATCAAGGTGCACCTGCAGACCTCGCCGTACGGAGGCACCACCGCCGTGGTCCTGCTGCCGACCGCCCTGCTGCACGGCGGCGCGACGGAGCGTTCCTCCCGGGAGGAACGGCAGGGCCGCGCCGACCCGGAACGCGTCCACGCGCACGTGCCCGGCGCGGTCCCGCCCCAGGAAGCCGCCGTCGCCGCACGGCCGGACCGGCCCGCCCTGGCGGCCACCGCACCCGGCGCACACAGCACCGCCCAGCCACCCGGCCCCCACGACATCGGCACGCCGGCCGGCTCCCCCAGCACCCGGCCCCTGACCGGCCCGGAGGACCCGGGCCCCTACGGCACCGCGGACGAACCCCCGCCTCCCGGCGTCACCGCCCTGCGGCTGCACCGCCCCCCGGACGACTCCGAGCCCTCCGACGGCCTCCCGCGCCGTGTGCGCCAGGCGAGCCTCGTCCCCCAACTGCGCCACCGGCACACGGAAGAGCCGACTGTCCAGCCCGCCCCTGACGACCGGCGCACCCCCGACGTCGTACGGGACCGTATGACCGCATACCGCGACGGCTGGGCGCGCGGCGGTGGCAGGCAACCCGGCCGCGGCGCCGTCCCCAAACCCGAAACGGGCAGTCACAGCGAAGGAGACCCGGCATGATCCAGGACCCGAACACCGGCCAGCGGTCCGGCGAACTGGACTGGCTGCTCGACGATCTGGTCATGCGCGTGCGCGATATACGGCACGCCGTCGTGTTGTCCAACGACGGCCTGGCGGTCGGCGCCTCGACCGATCTCGCACGGGAGGACGCCGAACACCTCGCCGCCGTGGCATCCGGCTTCAACAGCCTCGCCAAGGGCACGGGACGGCACTTCGGCGCGGGCGGGGTACGCCAGACCATGGTCGAGATGGACGATGCGTTCCTCTTCGTGGCCGCCGCAGGCGACGGCTCCTGCCTCGCCCTGCTCACCGCGGTCACGGCCGACATCGGGCTGGTCGCCTACGAGATGGCCCGCCTGGTCAAGCGCGTGGGTGAGCACCTCTACACGCCGCCGCGCGTCGCAGCGCAGCCGCCCGCCGCCGGATGAGCCGCGGAGAGACCGCACGATGACCGAGAACCCGACCGACGGGGCCCGCGAGCCGGGCAGCCAGTGGTACGACGGCGAGGCCGGGCCGCTGGTCCGCCCGTACGCCATGACGGGCGGCCGCACCCAGCCGGGACCCACGGGTGTGCGCTTCGATCTGATCGCGCTCGTCACCCTCGACACCACCGCACCGGCGCTCGACGGCGACACCGCACTCGGCCCCGAACACCGGACCCTGATCGACCTGTGCCGCCCGGAGACGCAGTCCGTCGCCGAACTCGCCGCGGACGCGGACCTTCCGGTCGGCGTGGTCAGGGTGCTCCTGGGGGACCTGCTGGAACTGGGCTGCGTGACGATCAGCCGTCCCGTGCCCCCGGCGCACCTGCCCGACGAGCGGATTCTGCGCGAGGTCATCGCGGGATTGCGAGCGCTGTAGATGCACGTTCGGACCCCGCCGTACGCCTCGCCGCGTCCGCATCCGTACGCCTGGTCGCGTTCCGATGTGTCCGAAGCGGGCACGTTGCGCCACCGATCGGGCGCCAGCCGGTCACATCAGGCGTACTTCGCTGAAATCCCCCGGACCCCTGCCCCCGTTGTCATCATGCTGCCTTCACCACCGGAGCACGCGGACGCCGGCCGCAGCCGGCCCTCCCGAGAGAAGTGATCATGGTCTCCGAGCACTCCGACACCGCCGGCGACACGTCCGCCCTGGCGCTGAAGATACTGGTCGCCGGTGGCTTCGGCGTCGGCAAGACGACCCTGGTGGGGGCCGTCAGCGAGATCCGGCCGCTGCGCACCGAGGAACTCCTGAGCCAGGCCGGACAACTGGTGGACGACACCGACGGCGTGGACCAGAAGGTCAGCACCACCGTGGCCATGGACTTCGGCCGGATCACGATCCGTTCCGGCCTGTCGCTCTACCTCTTCGGTACACCCGGCCAGGACCGCTTCTGGTTCCTGTGGGACGAACTGGCCCAGGGAGCCCTCGGTGCCGTGGTCCTCGCGGACACCAGGCGGCTGGAGGACTGCTTCCCCGCCGTCGACTACTTCGAGCACCGGCGCATCCCGTTCGTGGTGGCCGTCAACTGCTTCGCCGGCGCCCGGGGTTACGACGCCCACGACGTCTCCCGGGCGCTCGACCTGGACCACGGCACACCGGTGGTCCTGTGCGACGCACGCGACCGGGACTCCGGCAAGGAAGTGCTGATCCGGCTGGTCGAGTACGCCGGGCGGATGCACACCGCCCGGCTTCTGGACTCGGTGGGATGACCCCGGGGCTCAGGCCGCCAGGTCCCGCACCGCCACCACCTTGTCGATCCTGACGCGGACGAGGAGTTCACCCGGCACGCCGTTGCGGGCGCCGTACTACTCGGCCCGGTCCTCGCCCATGTACCGGGCGGCGATCCGGGTGGCCCAGTGACGCACCTCGGCCAGATCCTCCGACAGCCGGGCCCGTCCGTTCAGCACCACGAAGTGGAACGGCGGACGGTCGTCGTCCACGCACAGGCCGACCCGGCCGTCACGGGCCAGATTGCGCCCCTTCACGGTGTCCTTGCCGGTGTTGAACACCAGCTCGTCCCCGTCCAGGAGGAACCAGATCGGAGCCACGTGCGGGCTCCCGTCGGCGCGGACGGTGGACAGCTTGCCGGTGCGGGTGCCGTCCGAGACGAACGCCCGCCATTCCTCATCGGTCATCTTCTCTGCCATGGGCCCATCCTGCTTGCCCGCGCGCCGGTCGTGGGGAAGGCTGGCGGGGAGTTCCTCCAAGCCAGGGGGAGACATCACACGGGGAGACGGACATGGCGCAGAACCAGGGTCTCGACTGGCTCCTGGACGATCTGACCGGGCGGGTGGACCACGTACGCCACGCACTGGTCCTGTCGAACGACGGACTGGTCACCGCAGCGAGTACGGGCCTACGCCGCGAGGACGCCGAGCATCTGGCCGCCGTGGCCTCCGGGCTGCACAGCCTGGCGAAGGGCTCGGGACGCCACTTCGGCGCGGGCAGAGTGCGCCAGACGATGGTCGAGTACGACGACGCCGTGCTGTTCGTGACCGCGGCCGGCACGGGCAGCTGTCTGTGCGTGCTCAGCGGTGCGGAGGCCGACATCGGCCAGATCGCCTACGAGATGACCCTGCTCGTCAACCGGGTCGGCGAACACCTCGGCGTCGACGCCAGGCAACCGGAGCGGACTCGCCCATCAGACACCTGACCTGCGGCTTTTCCCGCTCCCATGGAGTTATCCACAGGCTCGCCACGAGGTGCGGCAGAACGGCTACGGTGTGTGCACGGCGAACGCACCGGGCGTGAGCCACGGACTCCACGGGGGAGTACGACCATGTCGGCACGCACCTTCGACCCACCCCGCCCCAGCACCTGCACGCCGAGCCGTGCCGCTCGCGAACTCGGACTCAAGCGAAGCGAGTTCGACCTCGCCGTGCGGCTTGGCTGCATCCGGACGGTGCCCGACGAGGGCGGGGGAGGAGGCCGGCGCGTGGAGCGCGCGGAGATCGACCGCCTCCGCGCCGAGGGCGACTTCCCTGAATCCCTGCGGCGGCGCGTGCAGGTCGTGGGTACGGCGGAGGGTGCCGCCCTCATGAAGATCCCCGCCGGCCGGTTCAGCCGGCTCGCCCGCCTGGGACTGCTCGTGCCCGTCACGTTCTACCTCAACCGCTACCGAGCCGTGGTCTGGCTCTATCTGGCGGAAGAGCTGAGCCGGTTCGTGGCTGCCCCGGAGAACGCACACCTGCTCAAGGGGCGTACGCCCGAGACGCTGCGGAGCCAGCTGGCGGCCGGAGTGGATGTGCGGGCACGCAACTGGCGCGGACGGCACCTCGGATTCCTGCTGCGACAGGCCGAGGACCCGTGGGCCCGCGCCGGGGCCGTGGCCGCCCTCCTCGCGCCCGTCGAGGTGGCGGACGTCGTCAAGGACCCGTACGAGCGCGCCTGCCTGAACCGGTTCCGGCCCGCACCACCGGGCCACGGCCTCCCGGGGTCCCCCTCGGCGCACCTCGCCGAGCGGATCACGACGGCGCAGGACGCGGACGAGATCGGCTGGCTGCGCAGCGAACTGGCCCGCTCGGTCGCAGAAGCCCGCGACGCCTCGCCCACCACCCCCCGCCCGGCGGCCCGCCGCGTACCGCCGACGCACCGCGCCGTCGCACGGCCCATCCCACCGATGGCACGGACGGTCACCGGGCGGGCGGAAGAGCGGACGGTCACCCGGCCCGCGGGAGAGACGACAAGGCATCTGGCACCGGTGCCACGGTCCGCGGAGCCTACGGCCCGACACGCCCCGTCGGTGGTGCACACCCGGGAGCCCTGCGCGCAGCCCCCGGAGTCCGCGGGCCGGCCGGCGGTGCAACCCGTTCCCCGGGACCACGGGCCGGTCCACCCTGCTCCGCCGCGGTCGTCCCGCGGTCTGCGGGCCTGGTTGCGGCGCAGAAGCCCCCGCCCGGTGCGGCCGGAGCGGGTCTGACCACCCACACCCGCGGCGGCCCCGAAACTGCTACAGGGACCTGAACAGGCCCTCCTGCACGACCGACACGAGCAGTCGCCCCTGCAGGTCGTAGATGCGCCCGCGGGCCAGCCCGCGTCCGCCTGTCGCGATCGGTGACTCCTGGTCGTACAGGAACCACTCGTCCGCGCGGAACGGCCGGTGGAACCACATGGCGTGGTCCAGCGAGGCCATGTCGAAGTTCCGCGGCCCCCACAGGGGCTCCACAGGGATACGCACTGCGTCCAGGAGGGTCATGTCGCTGGCGTAGGTCAGCGCGCACGTGTGAACCAGCGGATCGTCACCGAGCGGCCCGACCGCGCGCATCCACACGGCGCTGCGCGGCTCGGCGCCCTCGATCTCCTCGGTGTTCCAGCGCAGCCGGTCGACGTACCGGATGTCGAACGGCTGGCGGCGCGCCATCCGCTCCAACTGTTCCGGCAGCGCCCCCAGATGCTTGCGGACCTCCTCGGTGACCGTCGGCAGCGACTCGGGGGCCGGCACCTCGCGGGCCGGCGGCAGCTGGTGCTCGAACGGTCCTTCCTCAGGCTTGTGAAAGGAGGCGGTCAGATTGAAGATCGTGCGGCCCTGCTGCACGGCCGTGACCCGGCGCGTCGTGAAGGAGCGCCCGTCGCGGACCCGTTCCACCTGGTACACGATCGGCACGCCCGGCCGGCCCGGGCGCAGGAAGTACGCGTGCAGCGAGTGCACCGGGCGTTCGCCGTCCGTGGTGCGGCCGGCGGCGACCAGCGCCTGGCCCGCCACCTGGCCGCCGAACACCCGTTGCAGGGACTCCTCGGGACTGCGGCCACGGAAGATGTTGACCTCGATCTGCTCCAGGTCGAGCAGGTCGACCAGTCTCTCGGCCGGATTCGTCATGGGTGGGATTCTCCTTGGCTTGCCACTGACCGCGAGCTGCTCACAGCTGGCCGACATCGGTGACGCGTACCACGGCGCGGCCCTCGGCGTCGGAGGCCGCGAGGTCGATCTCCGCGCTGATGCCCCAGTCGTGGTCGCCGTTCGGGTCGTCGAAGATCTGGCGGACGCGCCAGAGGCCGTTCTCCGGCTCCTCCTTGATGACCAGCAGCTTGGGACCGCGGGCGTCAGGACCGGTGCCGAGGTCCTCGTACTCGTCCCAGTACTTGTCCATCGCCTCGCCCCAGGCCTCGGCGTCCCAGCCGGACTCGGCGTCCATCTCGCCCAGTTCCTCGACCTGGTCCAGGGCGGCCAGCTCGACCCGGCGGAACATGGCGTTGCGGACGAGGACGCGGAAGGCGCGGGCGTTGGCGGTGACCGGCTTGACCTCGTCGGCTTTCTCCTGGGCCTCCTCGGCGGTCATCTCCTCCGGGTTGGCGAGCTGCTCCCACTCGTCCAGCAGGCTGGAGTCCACCTGGCGCACCATCTCGCCCAGCCACTCGATCAGGTCCTGCAGGTCCTCGGACTTCAGGTCGTCCGGGATGGTGTGGTCCAGGGTCTTGTAGGCGCTGGCCAGATAGCGCAGCACGATGCCCTCGGTGCGGGCCAGCTCGTAGAAGGACACCAGCTCCGTGAAGGACAGCGCCCGCTCGTACATGTCCCGGATCACCGACTTCGGCGACAGCGGGTGGTCGCCGACCCACGGGTGGCTCTTGCGGTAGGTGTTGTACGCGTGGAAGAGCAGCTCTTCCAGGGGCTTCGGGTAGGTGATGTCCTGGAGGCGCTCCATGCGCTCCTCGTACTCGACACCGTCCGCCTTCATCGCGGCAACGGCCTCGCCGCGCGCCTTGTTCTGCTGGGCGACGAGGATCTGCCGAGGGTCGTCCAGGGTGGACTCGACGACGGAGACCATGTCGAGGGCGTACGACGGCGACTCGGGGTCGAGGAGTTCGAACGCGGCCAGCGCGAACGTGGACAGCGGCTGGTTCAGGGCGAAGTCCTGCTGGAGATCGACCGTGAGGCGGACGATGCGGCCCTCGGCGTCCGGCTTGTCGAGCTTCTCCACGATCCCGCCGTCGAGCAGGGAGCGGTAGATCGCGATCGCCCGCCGGATGTGCCGCAGCTGCTGCCGGCGCGGCTCGTGGTTGTCCTCCAAGAGGTGGCGCATCGCCTCGAACGCGTTGCCCGGGCGCGCGATCACCGACAGCAGCATCGTGTGCGTCACCCGGAATCGCGAGGTCAGCGGCTCCGGCTCCGACTCGATCAGCTTCTGGAAGGTGTTCTCCGTCCAGCCGACGAAGCCCTCCGGCGCCTTCTTGCGCACCACCTTGCGCCGCTTCTTCGGGTCGTCGCCCGCCTTCGCCAGCGCCTTCTCGTTCTCGATGACGTGCTCCGGCGCCTGCGCGACCACCAGACCCGCGGTGTCGAAACCGGCCCGCCCGGCCCGGCCCGCGATCTGGTGGAACTCCCGCGCCCGCAGCGTGCGCACCCGGCTGCCGTCGTACTTGGTCAGCGCAGTGAACAGCACCGTGCGGATGGGCACGTTGACGCCGACGCCGAGCGTGTCCGTGCCGCAGATGACCTTCAGCAGACCGGCCTGGGCGAGCTTCTCCACCAGACGCCGGTACTTGGGCAGCATGCCGGCGTGGTGCACGCCGATGCCGTGCCGGACGTAACGGGAGAGGTTGCGGCCGAACTTGGTGGTGAAGCGGAAGTTGCCGATCAACTCGGCGATCTGGTCCTTCTCCTCCCGCGTGCACATGTTGATGCTCATCAGCGCCTGCGCCCGTTCCACGGCCTGCGCCTGCGTGAAGTGCACGATGTACACCGGCGCCTGCTTGCTCTCCAGCAGGTCGGTGAGCGTCTCGGTGAGCGGGGTCAGCTTGTACTCGTAGGAGAGGGGCACCGGGCGGGTCGCCGAGCGGACGACCGCGGTGGGACGGCCGGTGCGGCGGGTGAGGTCCTTCTCGAAGAAGGACATGTCACCCAAAGTGGCCGACATCAGAATGAACTGCGCCTGCGGAAGCTCCAGCAGCGGGATCTGCCAGGCCCAGCCGCGGTCGCCCTCGGCGTAGAAGTGGAACTCGTCCATGACGACCTGGCCGACGTCCGCGTGCTTGCCGTCGCGCAGCGCGATCGACGCCAGCACCTCGGCGGTGCAGCAGATCACGGGCGCGTCCGCGTTCACGGACGCGTCACCGGTGAGCATGCCCACGTTCTCGGTGCCGAAGAGCTTGCACAGCTCGAAGAACTTCTCCGACACCAGGGCCTTGATCGGTGCCGTGTAGAAGGTGACCTCGTCCCGGGCCAGCGCGGCGAAGTGCGCGCCTGCGGCGATCATGCTCTTGCCGGAGCCGGTGGGCGTCGAGACGATCACGTTCGCCCCGGAGACCACCTCGATCAGCGCCTCCTCCTGGTGGGGATAGAGGGTGAGGCCCCGCTCCTGCGCCCACGACTCGAAGGCTTCGTACAGGGCGTCGGGGTCTGCGGTCGGCGGCAGCTGATCGATGAGGGTCACGCCCCCATCTTGCCTGGCCTTGGGCCCGAGCGGGGAATCGGCTGCGGGTGCGAAGATCACGGCCGCTACGCTGTGTCGCCGACGCAGCGTCAGCGCACCAGGTCAACTGGACAGCGGCACAAAAGGAATGGGGCGGGGAGCGGCCATGATGGGACCAGCACACTCACTGTCGGGGGCCGCGGCCTGGCTGGGCGTCGGGGCCGCCGCCGCGGCGGCCGGGCATCCCATGCCCTGGCCGGTCCTCCTGTGCGGCGCGCTGATCTGCGCAGGCGCCGCGCTCGCCCCGGACCTCGATCACAAGGCGGCCACCATCTCCCGGGCCTTCGGACCGGTCTCCCGCTGGATCTGCGAGATCGTGGACAAGCTGTCGTACGCCGTCTACAAGGCGACCAGGAAGCAGGGCGATCCGCGCCGCTCCGGCGGTCACCGTACGTTGACGCACACCTGGGTGTGGGCGGTGCTGATCGGCGCCGGCTGTTCCGCGGCGGCGATCACGGGTGGCCGGTGGGCGGTGCTGGCGATCCTGTTCGTGCACATGGTGCTCGCGATCGAGGGTCTGCTGTGGCGGGCGGCGCGCGGTTCCAGCAGCGATGTCCTGGTCTGGCTGCTCGCGGCGACCAGCGCGTGGATCCTGGCGGGAGTGCTGGACAAGCCCGGCAACGGCTCCGACTGGCTGTTCACCGCGCCGGGGCAGGAGTACCTCTGGCTGGGGCTGCCGATCGTGCTGGGTGCGCTGGTCCACGACATCGGGGACGCCCTGACCGTGTCCGGCTGCCCGATCCTGTGGCCGATCCCGGTGGGCCGCAAGCGCTGGTATCCGCTGGGGCCGCCGAAGGCGATGCGGTTCCGGGCGGGCAGCTGGGTCGAGCTGAAGGTGCTCATGCCGGCGTTCATGCTGCTCGGCGGAGTGGGCTGCGCCGCGGCTCTCAACGTGATCTGAGGAAGCCCTTGCGATCAGGTCGCCTCGCCGGCGTCCCCCGCGCCGTACCGGCGCTCGAAGCGGGCCACGCGGCCCTCGGTGTCGACCGTGCGGGCCTTGCCCGTGTAGAAGGGGTGGCTCTCCGAGGAGATCTCCACGTCGATCACCGGGTAGGTCTGGCCGTCGTCCCATTCGATGGTCTGCTCGCTCTGCGCGGTGGACCGGGTCAGGAAGGCGTAGCCGGCGGCGCGGTCGCGGAAGACGACCGGGTGGTAGTCGGGGTGCTTCTCCTGCTGCATGGCGGCTCCTCGTGCGGGGCGGTCGGGACGGGCGGACCCGCAGGCTCCGGCTCAGCCGGGGAGCGCGTCCTCGTCGACGATGTGCATCGCCGCTTCCTCGGCGGAGGCGGCGGCACCGTCGATACCGACGTCGGTGGCGACGAGGGCTTCCTCCTCGTCCTCGTGCGTGCCCTCGTCGGGGGCCACCAGCCGGCCGGAGCGGGAGTCGCCGACCTCGTTGTCGAGGAGTTCCCCGTCGGTTCCTGCGCAATCCCCGATGCCGTCGCCGTCGGGCGCGGCGAGATCCGGCAGCTCCTCGGCGAGCCGCTGGTCGAGGGTCTCGCCCGCCTGGCGCTCGGCCGCCGTCACACCGGTGTGTTCGACCGCCCACGGTCGCTCGGGAGGGGACCAGCCGCGGTCGAGGGGGTCGGCGACGCCGTCGAAATCCAGAGTGTCCTCGACGTCGAGCACCCCCGAGTCCTCCCGGATCTCCGCGGGATCGGGCTGGTAGACGTCGTCCCCCCAACCGTCGGCGCTGTCCACGACTACCTCCAGGTGGTGAGGACGGCCGGGTGCCGCCCCAGCGGACGGCGGGCCGTCGGCACGCAGGACGCGGGATCACCCGCCGGGAACCTCCTGGTTCCCGGATGCACCCGGAACCGGTGCCGCTCTCCAGCCTTCCACCCCTGCTCGCCCCCGCGCAACGGCACGGCTCCCGGCGGGGCGGCGCGCCCCTGTACCGGTCTGGTGCGCGGCCCACCGCCCTGGCGCCCGAAGGGGTCGCCCCCCTCGCGCCCCGAGCCCCGGCCGTCGTCGGCGGGGGCACTTCCAGGGGCCGGTACATCCCCGGCGGACCGGGTAGACAGGTCCCCCCTACCCAGGCACCCCTGTCGCCGCAGGCACCCCCGCCTGCGGCGAGCCGACCCGAACGGCCCTCCTCGGCGCGGACCCCCAGCCGGCCACCCGTCAGGCCGTCACCCGTGCCAAGACCGCCACAGCGCCGCGTACGCGCCCTCGGCGGCGACCAGGTCGTCGTGGCTGCCCAGCTCGCTGATGCGGCCGTTCTCCACGACGGCGATCACGTCTGCGTCATGGGCGGTGTGCAGACGGTGGGCGATGGCGACGACGGTGCGGCCGTCGAGGACCCGGGCCAGGGAGCGTTCCAGATGGCGGGCCGCGCGGGGGTCGAGCAGCGAGGTCGCCTCGTCCAGGACCAGCGTGTGCGGATCGGCCAGCACCAGCCGCGCCAACGCGATCTGCTGCGCCTGCGCCGGAGTCAGCGCCAGGCCGCCGGAGCCCACCTCGGTGTCCAGGCCGTCGTCCAGCGCCCGCGCCCACTCGTCCGCGTCGACCGCGCCCAGGGCCGCCCACAGCTCGGCGTCCGTGGCGCCGGTGCGGGCCAGGAGGAGGTTGTCGCGCAGGGAGCCCACGAAGACGTGGTGCTCCTGGTTGACGAGGGCGACGTGCGAGCGGACGCGTTCCGCGGGCATCCGGGACAGCTCGGCCCCGCCCAGGGTGACCCGGCCGTCACGGGGCGCGTAGATCCCGGCGATCAGCCGGCCCAGGGTGGACTTGCCCGCGCCGGACGGGCCGACCAGAGCGAGCCGGGTGCCCGGTGCGACCTCCAGGGAGACCTTGCGGAGCACGTCGACGCCCTCGCGGTAGCCGAAGTGCACCCGGTCGGCGTGCACGACCCGCCCCTCCGGGGACACCGAGGCGTCCCCGGCGTCCGGCTCGATGTCCCGGACACCGACCAGGCGGGCCAGCGACACCTGGGCGACCTGCACCTCGTCGTACCAGCGCAGGATGAGGTTCACCGGATCGACCAGCATCTGCGCGATGAGCGCGCCGGTGGTCAGCTGGCCGACTCCGATCCAGCCGTGCAGGACGAACACACCGCCGACCATCAGGACCGAACCGAGCACGAGGAGGTGGACGGCGTTGATCACCGGGAAGAGGACGGAGCGGAGCCAGAGGGTGTAGCGCTCCCAGGCCGTCCATTCCTTGATCCGCCGCTCGGACAGGGCCACGCGGCGGGCGCCGAGGCGGTGCGCCTCGATGGTGTGGCCCGCGTCCACGGTCTCGGCGAGCGCGGCGGCGACGGCGGCGTACCCGGCGGCCTCCGAGCGGTAGCCGGACGGCGCCCGCTTGAAGTACCAGCGGCAGCCGGCCACCAGGACCGGCACGGCGAGCAGCACGGCCGCGGCCAGCGGCGGGGCCGTCACGACCAGCCCGCCGAGCAGCAGCAGGGCCCACACGACACCGATGGCCAGCTGTGGCACGGCCTCACGCATGGCGTTGGCCAGGCGGTCGATGTCGGTGGTGATGCGGGAGAGCAGGTCGCCGGTGCCCGCCCGTTCCAGCACGCCCGGCGGCAGCCCGACGGACCGGACGAGGAAGTCCTCGCGCAGGTCGGCCAGCATCCGCTCGCCGAGCATCGCGCCCCGCAGCCGTACCTGGCGGACGAACCCGGCCTGCACGACCAGCGCGAGCACGAACAGCCCGGCGGTCAGGCCCAGGTGCAGTTCCTCGGCCTCGTCCGTCACCCGCTCGACCAGACCGCCCAGCAGGTACGGCCCCACCATGGAGGCGATCACTGCCACCGTGTTGACGGCGATGAGCAGCAGGAAGGCCCGCCGGTGGCGGCGGAACAGCTCGGTGACGTAGGCGCGCACGGTCGCCGCGGCGCCGACGGGCAGGGTGGTGGCGGTCGTCGGGGCCGCCGGGTCGTACGCCGGTGGCGCTACGCCGATCATGCGCTCTCCTCGATCTCTTCCAGCTCCTGGAGCGCGTCCAGCAGCATGCCCTCGTCGGCTGCGGACAGTTCCTCGTCCGTCTCCCGGGTCACCACGGCCCGGTACCGCGGCTCGCTGTCGACCAGCTCGCGGTGGACACCGACCGCCACGACCTCGCCCTCGTGCACGAGGGCGACCCGGTCCGCGTGGTCGAGCAGCAGCGGGGAGGAGGTGAACACCACGGTCGTCCGTCCCGACCGCAGTCGGCGCAGTCCCTCCGCGATCCGGGCCTCGGTGTGCGAGTCGACCGCGGAGGTGGGCTCGTCCAGCACCAGCACCTCCGGGTCGGTGATCAGCGACCTGGCCAGGGCGAGCCGCTGGCGCTGGCCGCCGGACAGGGAGCGCCCGCGCTCGGTGATGCGGGCGTCCATCGGGTCGGCGGCGTCCAGTGACCCCTGGACGAGTGCGTCCAGCACGTCCTCGCACTGTGCCGCCGCCAGCGCGTCCGCGGCCGGCACGGCACCGGAGGCGGGCACGTCGAGCAGGTCGCGCAGGGTGCCCGAGAGCAGCACCGGGTCCTTGTCCTGGACGAGGACGGCGGTCCGGGCGCTGTCGAGGGGGAGTTCGTCCAGGGGCACCCCGCCGAGCAGGACCGACCGGCCCGGCTCCGCGGGGTGGCCGCCCAGCCGCTCGGCAAGCCGGCCCGCCGCGTCCGGGTCGCCGCACACCACGGCGGTGAACCGGCCGGCGGGAGCGAGCAGACCGGTCGCGGGGTCGTACAGGTCACCGCCCGGCACTTCGGCAGCGCGGATGCCGTCGGTTGCCGTGGACCGCTCCAGCGCCAGCACCCGCGCGGCACGTCTGGCCGAGGGGCGGGAGAAGGAGTACGCCATGGCGATCTCCTCGAAGTGCCGCAGCGGGTAGTTCAGGACCATGACCGCGCTGTAGACGGTGACGAGTTCGCCGACCGTGATCCGGCCCTGGCGGGCCAGGCCGATGCCGTGCCAGACGACGGCGATCAGCAGCAGTCCGGGCAGCAGCACCTGGACGGCGGAGATCAGCGACCACATCCGGGCGCTGCGCACGGCGGCGTGCCGTACCTCCTGGGACGCCCGGCGGTAGCGGTCCAGGAACAGTTCCTCGCCACCGATGCCGCGCAGCACCCGCAGTCCGGCGACGGTGTCCGAGGCCAGCTCGGTGGCCCGGCCCGCCTTCTCGCGCTGGACGTCGGCGCGGCGCGTCGCCCGGGGCAGCAGCGGCAGTACCGCGAGGGCCACGACGGGCAGGCCCACGGCGACGACCACACCGAGCGCGGGCTGGTACACGAGCAGGCCGACGCAGACGACCACAACCGTCAGCGCGGCGGCGGAGAATCGGGAGACCGCCTCGACGAACCAGCCGATCTTCTCCACGTCGCCGGTGGAGACGGCCACCACCTCGCCGGCGGCCACCCGCCGGGTCAGGGCGGAGCCCAGCTGGGCGGCCTTGCGCGCCAGCAGCTGCTGGACACGGGCGGCGGCGGTGATCCAGTTGGTGACGGCGGCCCGGTGCAGGAAGGTGTCGCCGAGCGCGATGCCCGTACCGCAGATCAGCATCAGACCACCCGTCAGGGCGAGCCTGCGGCCGGAGCGGTCGATGGCCGCCTGCACGGCGAGACCGACGCAGAAGGGCAGGGCGGACACGGAGACGAAGTGCAGCAGGCCCCAGGCGAGCGACTTCAGCTGCCCGCCCAGCTGGTTGCGCCAGAGCCACCACAGGAATCGGGGACCGGAACGCGTGTCCGGTACGCCCGGATCGGGATACGGAAGGTCTTGAATCTGCATGACGTCCCAGTGGCTCGTGTCAAGGGGAGGGCAGGGGAGGAAAACAGCGGAAAGCCGCGGCGAGCGGCAACAAGCCGTGAAAGGTTCGCGTCGCAGAGTGGTGAAGTTCAAACGGTTTTCCTCGACGGCCCGCGAAATCCGCCCACTTCCGGCCACGGTCGCCGCCGGCCCGCCCTCCGAGCCGCGAGCAGCCCTGTCACCCGGCACGGTGACGGCCCGGAAGGCCGCAGCACCCGGCCGGTTCGCGATGACAGCATGGGGAGGTGCAGATCAACACCGTGCGGCGTATGACGGTGGCGGCGGCCCTCGGCACCCTCCTCGCGACGCCCTCCGCCTGCGGCAGCCCGGCCCCCGCGCACGGTGTCCAGGGTGCCCACGGCCGGCGCGCCCCCGCGGCCGCCACTCCCGGCCCGACCCGCATCCCGGGCCTCGGCGACCGTCTGTACCGGCGGATTCCCGCCGACTCCCGCCAGGTCGTGGCCGTGTACGGCGAGCACCGGGACTCGGCCGTCTCCCGGGTCGTGCTGTACACCCGACAGGGCGCCGGCTGGCGCCCGGTGGGCAGTTGGCCCGCGCACAACGGGCGCGGCGGCTGGACCGAGCACCACCACGAGGGCGACCGGCGCAGCCCGGTCGGCGTGTTCACCCTCACCGACGCCGGTGGTGTGCTCGCCGACCCGGGCACCCGGCTGCCCTACGACCGGGACGAGGGCGCCTACGCACCCCCGGCCGGCTGGGACGAGGCGCACCGGCACGACTTCGACTACGTCATCGCCATCGACTACAACCGCGTCAAGGGCACCCCGCCGCGCGACGCCACCCGCCCCTGGGGCGCTGACAAGGGCGGCGGCATCTGGCTGCACATGGACCACGGCAGCGGCACCTCGGCCTGCGTCAGCGTCTCCAGGGAGGCCATGGAGGTCCTGCTGCGCACGCTGGACCCGGCCGGCGACCCCGTGGTGGTGATGGGGGACAGGGCCGCGCTGACGGCCTAGCGAGAGGACACGGCGGCCCCTCGTCCGGCAACCGGATCCGGGCTTCGACTCCGCTACCGCTGGGCCGGATCCGCCTGGTGTCCCGGCGATCCCGCCGCCGCGGAGCTCACCACGTCCACGTCGCTCGCCCGGACGTAGGCGAGCCGGTGGCCGAACTGGATCTCGTAGTACCTCTCCCGGCCCCACACCACCGGGTTGGGTGTGTCGCTGAACGACTTGGCGGTGTAGGAACTGCCGACGCCGGCCTGTGTCACGTACCGCTGACCGGCCAGGAGGCCGTACGGCAGCGGGGACGCGGCCGGCTCGTCCATGTCGTCCGGGTAGGCCTCCTCCTCCGGGAGGGCGCGCCCGTACACCGGGATCTCGTCCAGGCCTTCCTTCGGCGTGATCATGCGCCCGGCCGCTCCGACGGCGGTCGGCTGCTGCCTGGGGTTCTTGAACCAGGCCTTCCGTCCCTGGAACCAGATCGCGGTCCAGTCGCCGCTGCGGTCGGCGACGGCGAAGGTCTGACCGGCGGAGACGCGCGAGCCCAGGTCGTTGACGTCCACCGTGGAATCCTCGCCGTCCGGCTTGCGGCCCGGGTCCTGGATCAGCGGGGCGCGCTCGTCCGGCGCGGTGTACAGCCGGACGGCGCTGGAGCCGTGCGGCCGACACGGTGAACCGCTGCCGGCGCACCCCGTGAACGGCGGTTTGTGCTTGCCGTAGTCCGGCAGGATGGTCACCATGTCGCTGTCGGGTCCCGCCGTGGCGCGCAGCGGTGCGCCGAGGAGGTCGAAGTAGTGCCGCCAGTCCCAGAAGGGGCCCGGGTCGTCGTGCATCTCGGGGATGGTGTCGGCGGTCGGCGCGGGAACGTTGTCGTGGCCGAAGATGTGCTGCCGGTCGAGCGGGATGTCGTACTTGTCCGCCAGGTACCGCACCAGGCGCGCCGAGGACCGGTACATCCGCTCCGTGTACCAGGTTCCGGGCTGGGTGAGGAATCCCTCGTGCTCGATGCCGATGGAGCGGGCGTTCACGAACTGGCTGCCGGAGTGCCACGCTTCGTCCTTGGTCCTGATGTGCTGGGTGACGTGACCGTCGCTGGAGCGGATCGAGTAGTGCCAGGAGGACTCCGTCGGATCCTGCACCGTCTGGAACATGCTCGGCAGTTCCGCCTCGGTGTCGTGGATGACGATGTACTCGATCGGCTGGTCCCTGGGCCGGTCGGCCAGGTCGTGGTTGCCGTACTCGCTGTCGCCGATCTCCTCGTACGGCGCACCGAGCCAGTCGCAGGCCAGTTCGGCAGGGCACTCGACCTGCTTCGACCGCTGCGGGCCCTGCGCGCGGGGGGTGCGGGGGTGCGGTCGCAGGCTGGGGGTGGCGGCCAGGGTGACGTCCTGCCCCTCGGCGGTGGTGCGGTGCGCGCCCCGGCGGATGAGGGCGAAGACGTCGTCGGCGTACGCCGCTGCTGACGCGACGTCACGGGTGCCCGGGAAGCGCGCCACCGCCTCCCACCAGTCGGCCGGGTTGGGGCTCAGCGGCTTGCCGAGCTGTCGTTGTGTGGCGGCCAGCAGTGCCGCTCCGCCGCGTACGTTGGCGACGACGTCCGTGCGCAGCCGTCCCGCCGGGGCCTGGATCAGGCGCGCCGCGTGCTGCAGGTCCGCCGGCTGCACGGCGTGCCCGGCCGAGGCGCCCGTGGACAACTCGGTCGTGCCCGCGGACGAGCCTGCCGCGCCCGCGGATGACTCCGTCGTGCCCGCGGACGACCCCGCCGTGCCCGTGCGAGGCGGGGCCTTGTCGCCGAGTGGTGCTTGGGAGTCGGGTGACGGGGCGGCGGGCCGGACGCGCTCGGCGTCCACCAGGTGCATCGGCCCGAAGCCGCCCGTGACGCTGGGGGTGCCCGGGTGCGAGTCCCAGCGTGACTGCATGTAGGAGACGCTCATCAGCACACTGCGCGGCACCTGGAACTCGCGCGCGGCGTCCGTGAAGGCGTCCTGCAGACGCCGGTCCGCCGTCTCGTCGGCGCTGGACATCGGGAGGATCAGCAGCGGCGGCAGGAGAGCCGCCCCCGCGATCACACAAGCCGTCAGGCGGCATCTCCGGATGGCCGCGGGGACATGTGCAGAAACATTTCTTCTCATCGCAGAGGCTCTCCCAACCACGCTCGCTCGCAACCAGGGCGAAGGAGTTGCCCGTGGTGCCACCCCTCGTACGTTTCCGTGCCCCGCGCGCCGTGTCGTGGCGAGCGTCACCGGGGTGGACCAGCGGCACGGCAGAGGCCACCCGGTCGGCGGCAGCGGCTCCGCTGCCTGGGGCAACCATGCCGGTCCGGGTGCGGCTCAGTCCTCGACCGGGTCGGCCTGCCAGTCGGGATGGCCGGGCATGGGTGGGGTGTGGGCGCCGTAAAGCCACGGCTCCAGGAACGGGTTGAGGTCCTCGCCCGCGACCCGGGACGCGAGCGCGACGAAGTCGCGGGTGCCCGCCGCACGGCCCCGGTACTCGGTCGCCCAGGCGCGCTCGATCCGGTCGAAGGTCTCCTCGCCGACCTTCTCCCGCAGTGCGAACAGCACCAGCGCCGAGCCGTCGTACCGCATCACCTTGAACAGCGTGTCCTCGGTGGGCTCGGCGGGTGCTCCCTCGTCGTGCCGCCACTGGTCGTGCTGCTCGTAGGCGGCCCGCATGGCGGACTCCAGGCTCACACCGCCGTGCTCGTCGGAGTAGAGCCGCTCGTAGAAGCGGGCGTGGCCCTCGCTCAGCCACAGGTCGGACCAGCGCCGGATGGCGACGCTGTCACCCGTCCAATGGTGCGTCAGCTCGTGGACGAGATTGCGCTCGGCATCGACCCGGTCGCCCAGCAGGTCGTCGCGCGGTACGACGGAGAGCGACTGGGTCTCCAGCGCCACCGGCAGGTCGGTGTCCCCGACCAGCACGCCGTAGCGGCGGAACGGATAGGGGCCGAGCCGCCGTTCCAGCCAGGCCAGGTGCTCCGGAGTGAGCGAGCGGTACTTCTCGGTGTCCGTGACCAGCCCGTCCGGCACCACGTCCCGGACGGGCAGCCCGTGCGGGCCGCTGCTGTCGACGAACGTGAACCTCCCGATCGCCAGCTGGACGAGCTGTGCCGCGATCGGCTGCTCGGAGTCGTACGTCCACCGGGTGCGGCCGTCGGGGCGCCGGACGGTGCCGACGAGCCGGCCGTTGGCCACCGCGCTCAGCCCCGCGGGGGTGGTGATGTGGAAGGTGACCGGTGCCCGCAGGCTCGGGTGGTCGTCGGCCGGGAAGATCATCCGGGCTCCGTCGGGCTGCGCGCAGACGAGGGTGCCGTCGGGGGTGGGGACCCAGCCGTAGTCCTGGATCGCGTCGTCGCGGTGCCGTCCCTGGGTCGGGTCGGCGGTGTAGGCGACGTGGACGGTGAACGCGCGGCCGCGGGGGATCGGCCGCGCGGGGGTGACGACGAGTTCGTCGCCGTCGCGGCGGGCGGTCGCCGGTGTGCCGTCGACGGTGACGCGGTGCAGCGTGTTGCCCGCGAAGTCGAGGTCGAAGCGGGACAGGGCCTGGGTGGCGGTGGCGCTGATGGTGGCTCCGGCCTCGAAGGGCGTCCGGGGCGCTTGCCAGTCGAAGTCGAGCGTGTAACGGCGGACGGCGTAGCCGCCGTTGCCGGCGAGCGGCATGAGCGGGTCGCCGATGCCCGGTGCGCCGGGCGCCGGGGGCGGGCCCGACGAGGCGGCCGGACCGGGTGCGGGTGAGCCCTCGGCTCCGTGCGGAAGCGTGCCGGCGAGGACGGCGGCACCGGTGACCGCGCCCGCTCCGACGACGGTGAGGGCGAGGACCGTGCGACGGGAGAGTGACCCCTTTGCGATCTCCATGAGCGCACTATGCCAGTACTATCCGCTTATATCAGGAAACGCTCCCCCCGTGAGTACCTGTCTTGGATACCCGTCGGGGTCGCGCCGTGGCCGTCCGTATCGCGCCGATCTGCCGAGGCGTCATTGCGGGGCTGCCCGACTCCCCGTAGAACACGGCCATGAGTAGACGGATGGTCATGTCCATGCTCGCCGGAGCGACCCTCTTGGTGAGCGCGTTCTTCGGCGCGGGCACACCGGCGGCCCGAGCCGCCGAGGTGCCGGCCGAGTTCGGCACCGACTGGCACGACCCGGTGACCGCGGCCCCGCCCGTCGACCGGCCGCACAGCACGTCCTGCCAGGTCACCCTCGCCGACGTGCAGTTCCGTGACTTCACGCCCTACCGCGGCACGTACACGCCCCCGAAGGGCTGCGGCGACCGCTGGAGCAAGGTCGTCCTGCGCCTCGACGGGAAGGTGAAGGGCCGTCAGTACGACCGGCTGGGCTATCTGCACGTCGGCGGGGTCGAGATCCTGCGGACCTCCACGCCGGAGCCCTCACCCGACGGCATCGAGTGGCACGTCGAGAAGGACGTCACCCGCTACAGCGACACCTTCCGCGGCTCCCGGGACGTCGAGATGCTGATCGGCAACGTGGTGGACGACACGTACACCGGTGTCATCGACGTGCACGTCACCCTCACCTTCTACGCGGGCCGCCCCACGGCCCCCGCACCCGACCGGGTCCTCACTCTCGCCGACACGCCCGCCGGTACGACCCTCACCACCCCGCGCAACAGCGAACGGATCGTCGCCGAGGTGTACGCGACCGGTTCGGGCGGCGGGTGCGAGGAGTTCTGGTACCTGACCGTGGCGGACCCGGCGTCGTACTCGTGCAAGGCCGACCACGGCCCCTACCGGGAGGTGCAGATCACCGTCGACGGCCGGCTCGCCGGCATCGCGGCGCCCTTCCCGAACGTGTGGACGGGCGGCTGGTCCAACCCCTTCCTCTGGTACGTCGTCCCGGCCCCGCGCGCCTTCGACGTCCGGCCCGTCGAGTACGACCTCACCCCCTTCGCCGGCATTCTCAACGACGGCCGCCCGCACCGCGTCGAGGTGTCCGTCGTCGGCGTGCCCGCAGGCCGGTCGGGCTGGAGCACCCCCGTGAACGTGCTGGTCTGGCAGGACGCGCACCGCACCCACGTGCCCGGCGCGCTCACCGAGGACGAGGCGACGGGCCTCGCCAACTCCTCCGTCCACACGCCCGGTACGGAGAACCGGGTGCAGACCGAGGCCGGTCACGGGCTCACCGTCTCCGGGTACCTGGACACCTCGCACGGGCGCGTGACCACCACCGTCACCCGTACGCTCGCCAACACCTCGGTCCACCGCTGGACCGACGGCGAGACCACGGACGGACTCGACGCGACCTGGACCGACGACGAGACGGTCAGGACCGCCGGCCACGGCCCCGCGCGGACGACGCGTACGCACCGGACGTACACCGTGAACGGCGCCACCACCCTCGGCCCGGACGACCGGCTGCGCACCGTGCTGGCCCTCGGCGACCGGGCCTCCGAGGAGGCCCGAGAGGGCGGCCGGCGCACCTCGTGGTCGCGGCTGGACGACACCTACCGGGGCGACGCGACCTACACGATCAACGTCGCGCGCGAACAGCGGCACGCGGTCGGCACGTCCGCCGAGCGGTACCGCCTCTTCGGTCCGGACGGCTGCCACGACCGTTCACTGACCACGGTTCAGGGGGTGCTGACGGAGGATCGCAGCCGCTGCTGACACCTGCGGCGCGGGGTGCGCCAGCCGCGGGCGTGACGTACGGGGCTGTGACGCGGGCGTCTTCGAAGGGCTCGACGACGGCCTCCGACGCTCGTGCCGGCCGGCAAGGGCATGGCGGGCGTGCCCGGTTCGGCCTTCCTCGCGCCGTCCCCGACCGCCGCCTCGCCGGGCGACGTCGACCGCCACCTCACCGTGAAGGAGCCGCTCCCGAGGCCGGCTGACCTTCGCCGTGCATGTGCCGTGGCCCCCGCTCCGTCTCCGGAGCGGAGGCCACGACAGTTCAGCAGCGCTGGGCAACGTCCCCGTCGATCAGTGTGTCCAGCAGGACGCCGAGCACCTGGCGCTCCTTGTCCGTGAGCGGTGCCAGGATCTCCTCGGCCGCCGAGCGCCGGGCGCCGCGCAGTTCCCGCAGGGCCGCGCGTCCCTCGTCCGTCAGCTCGATCCGGGTCACGCGCCGGTTCGCCGGATCCGGCACCCGCCGCACCTTGCCGCTCGCCTCCAGCGCGTCGACCAGCGTCGTCACCGCGCGGGGCACGACCTCCAGGCGCTCGGCCAGGTCGGCCATGCGCGGGGGCGAGGCGTAGTGCGCGAGAGTGCGCAGCAGCCGGGACTGTGCTGGGGTGATGCCCAGGTCTCGCTGTTCCAGATGGCGTTTCTGGATGCGGTGCACCCGGCGGGTCAGCCGTAGCAACTGCTCGGCGAGCAGGCCGTCCGGATCGGGGGTGGTCATGCGGGAACAATAACAGGATGCCGTTCATTGTGAGTATAGGTAACAATGAGCTACGATCCGTTCCGTCACCGTCGGCCGCCCCCTGACCGGCGCCCCTCACCCCCGTAGGAGCCCATGCACCCCGACCGTGAACCCTCCTGGACCCCACCTGCCGACGCCGGCGAACAGCCCCGGCAGGTGCGCCGCATCCTGCGGCTCTTCCGTCCCTACCGCGGGCGGCTCGCCGTCGTCGGCCTGCTCGTCGGCGCCTCCTCGCTGGTCTCGGTGGCCACGCCCTTCCTGCTGAGGGAGACGCTCGACGTCGCCATCCCGCAGGGCCGCACCGGCCTGCTGAGCCTCCTCGTGCTCGGCATGGTCCTGAGCGCCGTCCTGTCCAGTGTCTTCGGTGTACTGCAGACACTGATCTCGACCACCGTGGGCCAGCGGGTCATGCACGACCTGCGCACCGCGGTCTACGGCCGCCTCCAGCGCATGTCGCTCGCCTTCTTCACCCGCACCCGCACCGGCGAGGTGCAGTCCCGCATCGCCAACGACATCGGCGGCATGCAGGCCACCGTCACCTCCACCGCCACCTCCCTGGTGTCCAACGCCACCAGCGTGGTCGCCACCGTCGTCGCGATGATCGCCCTGGACTGGCGGCTGACCATCGTCTCCCTTCTCCTGCTGCCGGTGTTCGTGTGGATCAGCCGCCGCGTCGGCAACGAACGCAAGAAGATCACCACCCAGCGGCAGAAGCAGATGGCCGCGATGGCGGCCACGGTCACCGAGTCGCTCTCGGTCAGCGGCATCCTGCTCGGCCGCACCATGGGCCGCTCCGACTCGCTGACCGCCTCCTTCGCCGAGGAGTCCGAACGCCTGGTCGACCTGGAGGTCAGATCCAACATGGCCGGGCGCTGGCGCATGGCCGTGATCACGATCGTCATGGCCGCGATGCCCGCCGTCATCTACTGGACGGCCGGACTCGCCCTCACCTTCGGTGGCCCCGAGGTCTCGCTCGGCACCATCGTCGCCTTCGTCTCGCTCCAGCAGGGCCTCTTCCGCCCGGCCGTCAGCCTGCTCGCCACCGGCGTCCAGATCCAGACCTCCCTGGCGCTCTTCCAGCGCATCTTCGAGTACCTGGACCTGCCGATCGACATCACCGAGCGCGAGCGGCCGGCCCGCCTCGACCAGATCAAGGGCGAAGTCCGCTTCGAGAAGGTGGAGTTCCGGTACGACGACAAGGGCGGCCCCGTCCTCGACGGCGTCGACGTCACCGTGCCGGCCGGCGGCAGCCTCGCCGTCGTCGGCCCGACCGGAGCCGGCAAGTCCACGCTCGGCTATCTGGTGCCCCGGCTGTACGACGTCACCGGCGGCCGCGTCACCCTGGACGGCGTGGACGTCCGCGACCTGGACTTCGACACCCTCGCCCGCGCGGTCGGCGTCGTCTCGCAGGAGACGTACCTCTTCCACGCCTCGGTCGCCGAGAACCTGCGCTTCGCCAAGCCGGACGCCACCGACGAGGAACTGCACGCGGCGGCGAAGGCGGCGCAGATCCACGACCACATTGCCGCCCTGCCCGACGGCTACGACACGATCGTGGGCGAACGCGGCCACCGCTTCTCCGGCGGCGAGAAGCAGCGCCTGGCGATAGCCCGCACGATCCTGCGCGACCCGCCGGTCCTCATCCTGGACGAGGCGACCAGCGCGCTCGACACCCGCACGGAAGCCGCCGTCCAGGAGGCCATCGACGCGCTGTCGGCCGACCGCACGACGATCACCATCGCCCATCGCCTGTCCACCGTCCGTGGCGCCGACCAGATCGTGGTGCTGGATTCCGGACGCGTCGCCGAGCGCGGCACGCACGAGGAGCTCCTGGAGCGCGACGGCAGGTACGCGGCCCTGGTGCGCCGGGACGCGCAACTACAACCGACGAACTGAACATAATGCCGGGTTTAGCGTGATATGCGTATTACCGTGCCCGCATGCAGACGAACACTCCGCCACGGAGCACGATCCGACTGACACGCCGGGGCAGACTCGCCCTCCTCGTGACCGGCGCCGTCGTGGCCGGCACCGCCGTGGCGGTGCCGCTGCTGACGCTGGCGGACCGCGGCGCGCAGGAGAAGACCGCCACGATGGTCATCCCGGAGGGCTGGCGCGCCGGCCAGATCTACGACGCGGTCGACAAGGCCCTCGGGCTGCCCCCGGGCAGCACCCGCAAGTCCCTGGAGAAGGCCCCGCTGAGACTGCCGAACGAGGCCGCGGGCAATCCGGAGGGCTATCTCTTCCCGGCGAAGTATCCCGTCCGGAAAGGGGCGACACCCCAGTCCCTGCTGCAGCTCATGGTCGACACGGCGGGCAAGAAGTTCAACGGCGCACCCGTCGCGGCCGGGGCACAGCGCAACGCGATGAACGTCTACCAGACGGTCACCATCGCCAGCATCGTCCAGGCCGAGGCCTCGACGAAGGCGGACATGGGCAAGGTCGCCCGGGTCATCTTCAACCGGCTGAACAGCGGAATGCCGCTGCAGATGGACTCGACCATCCACTACGCGCTGAACGGCGACACCGCCCGCACCAGTCAGAGCGGCGACCGGATCGAGAGCCCGTACAACTCCTACCAGCGCATGGGCCTGCCCCCGACGCCGATCGACAACCCCGGTGAGGCCGCGATGCGCGCCGCCCTCAACCCGACGCCGGGCGACTGGCTGTACTTCGTCACGATCAAGCCCGGGGACACGCGCTTCACGGCGGACTACAACGAGCACCTGCGGAACGTGGCCGAGTACAACGCCGTCCACCAGGGTGCCGCGTCGGGCCCGCCCCAGAGCAGCAGCCCGCTGGGCACCCCCGCCCCGGAGCCGTCGGGCAGGTGAGCCGGCACGGCCTCAGGCGGCGACCGGGTCCTGCGCCAGCAGCCGCCGAATGTCCCGGACGGCAGCCCGCCCGGCCCGGTTGGCACCGACGGTGCTGGCCGAGGGGCCGTAGCCGACCAGGTGGATCCGCGGATCGGCGACCGCTCGGGTGCCCTCCACCCGGATCCCGCCGCCCGGCTCGCGCAGCCGCAGCGGGGCGAGATGGTCGAGCGCGGCCCGGAACCCGGTCGCCCACAGGATCACGTCGGCGTCGACCCGACGGCCGTCCCGCCACTCCACGCCGTCCGGGGTGATCCGGTCGAACATCGGCTGCCGGTCCAGCACCCCGTCCGCGAGGCCCTGCCGGATCGCGTCGTTCAGCGGCAGCCCGGTGACCGAGACCACGCTGCGCGGCGGCAGCCCCTGACGCACCCGGTCCTCCACCAGCGCGACGGCGGCACGGCCCGCCTCCTGGTCGAACGGCCCGTCGCGGAAGACCGGGGGCCTCCGGGTGACCCAGGTGGTCGCGGCGGCGTAGGGGGCCAGCTCCAGCAGATGCTGGGTGGCCGAGGCACCACCGCCGACGACCACGACCCGCTGCCCGGTGAACCGCTCGGGACCGGTGTACTGCGCGGTGTGCAACTGCCGCCCCCGGAAGGTCTCCTGGCCGGGGTAGCGCGGCCAGAACGGCCGGTCCCAGGTGCCGGTCGCGTTGATCAGCGCCCGCGTCGCCCAGGTGCCGTCCGACGTCTCCACGAGCAGCCGCCCTCCGCTGCCCTCGCGCACCGCCCGCACGTCCACGGGCCGCCGTACCCGCAGGTCGAAGGTGCGCTCGTACCGGTCGAAGTACTCCCGCACGACCTCGGCCGAGGGCCGAGCCGGGTCGGCGCCGGCCAGCTCCATGCCGGGCAGCGCGTGCATCCCGTGCACCTTGCCGAAGGTCAGCGAGGGCCACCGGAACTGCCAGGCGCCCCCCGGACCGGGGGAGTGGTCGAGGACCACGGCATCGCGGCCCGGCTCGAAACCGGTGCGCTGCAGGTGGTAGGCGGCGGCCAAACCGGCCTGGCCTGCGCCGATCACGACGACCTCGACCTCGTGCACTTGGTTCACGCCTCAACCAACAGTGGGCCGGGCGCGGCTCTTCCCGGCAGCTCAGCCCTTGGCCGGGGCGTCGACGGCGGCAGGCCGCCGTTGTAGCGCCGGTCGACGAAGTCGGCGAAGTCCACCTTCCCCGGGATGAGTGCTTCACGGAGGCCAGTGCCACCTCGTAGGGCAGTCCGGTGTCCTGGGACCACACCTTGGCCCACTCCTCCGGGGGGTCGTACACCCAGGCGGTGGCCCGCCGCAGCCGTACCAGGCAGTCCTTGACGGCGGCGGCCTTCTTCGGGTCCTCCAGGGCGGCGGGAGCCGCGACCTGGAAGGTGAGGGCGTTGGTGATGCCGTCACCGGTGGTGAGTACGCGCCCCTGCGCGGCCTGGAGGATCTGCGAGGTGTACGGGTCCCAGACCGCCCACGCGTCGACCTTGCCGGAGGTGAACGCGGCGAGCGCGTCGGCCGGCTGGAGGTACTCGACCCGGACGTCGGACAGGCTCAGCCCGGCCGCCCTGAGCGAGGCGACCAGCTGGTGGTGCGCGGAGGAGTCCTGTGCGACGGTGATTGGACCTGCCCTTGAGCTGCCGGGGCCTGGTCAGCTCGGAGCCGTTCGGCACCAGGACGGCGTCGCCCCTGGAGGTGCCGTGCCAGGCGGCCACGACGGTGATCCTGGAGCCGGCGCCGGCCGCGAAGACGGGCGGGGTGTTGCCGACGCCGCCGATGTCGACGGCCTTGGCGTCCACGGCCTCCAGCAGCGGCGGCCCGGAGGTGAAGGTCGACCACTTGATCTTGTAGTGCAGGTCCTTCGGCTCGCCACCGCCGCAGGCGGTGAGCAGCAGGGCGGAGGGGACGAGCAGTGCGGCGGGGGCGAGCCGTCGTCGCATGGCGGTCCCGTTCGCGTTCGGGTGGGCGTTCAGGCGGCGGCGGTGTCGACGCCGAGCCGTTCGAGCAGGCGGGCACGGAGGGCGGCGAACCGGGGGTCGGTGATCTCGCGCGGCCGGTCCAGGTCGATGCGCTGCTCGTGGGCGATCCGGCCGCCGGTCATCACCAGGACCCGGTCGGCGAGCAGCACCGCCTCCTCCACGTCGTGCGTGACCAGCAGCACCGCGCAGCCCCGGCGCTGCCACAACTCTCCGACCAGACGCTGGGCCTTGACCCGGGACAGGGCGTCGAGGGCGTCGAACGGCTCGTCGAGCAGCAGCAGTTCGGGCTCGCGCACCAGCGCGCGGGCCAGGGAGACGCGCTGGGCCTCGCCACCGGACAGGGTCTTCGGCCAGGCGTCGACGCGGTGGCCGAGGCCGACCTCGTCCAAGGCCCGCTCGGCGAGGGAGCGTTCGGGTCTGCCCGGCAGCCCCAGCAGCACGTTGCGCCACACCTTCTTCCACGGCATGAGCCGGGGTGCCTGGAAGGTGACGGCCCGGCGGCGCGGGACCAGGGCCGTGCCCGTGATGTCCCGGTCGAGGCCCGCGAGGATGCGCAGCAGGGTCGACTTGCCGCAGCCGCTGCGCCCGAGCAGGGCGACGAACTCGCCGGGCGCGATGTCGAGTCGGAGGTCGTCGATGACCGCGCGGCCGTCGAAGGAGCGGGTCAGCCCCTCGACATGCACCGCGTGCCGGGTCACCGGCCGGTGAACGTCGGTCGCCATTGCAGCAGCAGCCTTTCGAGGGAGCGGACGGTGAAGTCGGCGAGCAGGCCGAGGAAGGCGTAGACGATCAGGCAGGCCACGATCACGTCGGTCCGCAGGAAGTCCCGTGCCTGCACCGTCCGAGGTGGAGCGGGAAGGTCACGCCGAGCGTGATGATGGCGATCTCCGGGGTCTCGCCGATCCCGAACCAGATGACGAACAGCGGGATGAGACCGGCGAACGGCACCGTCCGCAGCATCTGCACCGGCGGTCCACCAGATCCTCGCCGATCCGCAACAGGCCGGAGCAGGGCGAGTCCGGTGCCGGTCACGGTGCCGAAGAGCAGTCCGAACGCTAGCTGTCGGAGCGAGGTCCCCATCACCGACGGCAGTGAACCGTCGCGGGGTGGGGCATGACTGATGCTCATGGGTGCTCCACGGGGAGGAAGCCGGGAGTGAGGAACGCGGCGTCCGGGGCCTCTATGTCATGCAGGGTTCAACAGTGGGCGAGCGTGACACAGGGACGGGCCGACAGGGCCCGCACAAGGAAAGGAGAGAGGAAGAAGGGCGTCAGCAGCCGCGGCGACAAGCGGCGGAGGCCACCCGCAGCAGGTCGATGTGACCGCGCGTGGTGAGCAGGGCTGAACACAACATGCGGCAGAACGTAGCCAGATGGAAGCGGGCTGGTCAACGGTGTCTCGCGCAGTGGACCACCCGTCTCGAAATCGGCGGCGCCGCGGGGTGTGAGAACCGGCGTATGGGTCAGGATGGGGGCATGTCCGATGCCTTCACCACACGCATGCTGCACGTCTCCACCGGTTCCCGGGAGCGCGTCGTCGATCTCACCGCCGACTGCGAGGAGTTCCTGCGGGAGGCGGCGGCCGGCCGTGACGGTCTGCTCAACATCTTCGTCCCGCACGCCACCGCCGGGATCGCCGTCATCGAGACGGGTGCCGGCAGCGACGACGACCTTCTCGCGGCCCTGCACACGCTGCTCCCCGCCGACGACCGCTGGCAGCACCGGCACGGCAGCCCAGGCCACGGCCGCGACCACGTCCTGCCCGCCATCGTCCCGCCACACGCGACCCTCCCGGTGATCGGCGGGCGCCTGGAACTGGGCACCTGGCAGTCGGTGTGTCTGGTGGACACCAACAAGGACAACCCCGACCGCCGGGTCCGGCTGAGCTTCCTGGGCTGAGCCCCTCCGAGGGTGTGTACGGCGGGCCGGGCGTCCGCCGGGCCCGGGTCAGGTACGGCGGGCCCAGGCGGCCTGCGCCGATCCGGGCGACGGCACCAGGCCGAGGCGCTGGGCGCGCAGCACCGTGCCGACGCGGTCGCGGGTGCCCAGCTTGCGGTAGATGTTCTCGACGTGCTTGTGCACCGTGCGGACCGAGATGCCGAGGCGGCGGCCGATCGCGTCGGCGGTGAGCGCGTCGGTGAGCAACAGCAGCACGGCGGTCTCCCGCGGGGTCAGCGCGCAGTCCGCCGCCCGCTCCTGCGGCGCGCCGGACGGGCCGAGCACCCGCCGCCACTCCACCAGCAGCTGCCGTTGCCGCTCGACCGCCGTCAGCAGCGGCTGGGCGCGCTCGGCCACGACCAGCTCGTCGTCGGTGAAGTCCGTACCGGCGCGGTACACGAGGCACCCGGTGATCGGCGCCGAGCTTCCCGGGAGCGGCACTCCCAGCACGTGGTCGACGTCGAGGACCTCGCGGAGCAGGCGCGCCGTCGGGCTGTGCGGCCAGGTACGGCCCGCCGCCCGGTGCGCGGTGACCGGTGTCCGGTCGGTTCCGGGCCCGTAGTGACCGGCGAAGGGGTAGCCCGCGCGCAGCAGGGCGACGTCGGCCTCCCCGAGCCGGGCCAGCTCCGCGGCTGCCCCGTCGGGCACCGTGCCGATGGTGCCGCTGCGCTCGCTCCAGTCGTCCGGCTTGTGGATGACCGTCTCACCCCCGCACACCTCGGCCAGCGTGCCGGCCAGCAGCGGCCACAGCAGCTCGGGTTCCTGTTCGTGCAGGGCCGCCACGGCGACGGCCATCATGCGCTCGTAGGCCTTCTCCAGCCGCACGGGTTCCTCTCCGGTTGCCTCGCGTACTCGTCCTCCCCGCGGGCGTACGTACTTGTACGCATACCCTCGCGGTCCCCGTCCGGCGCACACTTCAACCCGGCGACACCGGCCTGCGCGGACGCATCGCGTCCGACGGGCCGCCGGCACGGGGGAACGGCGGCCCGTCCGGTGTCGCCCTTCCGCATGCCCGCCTCCCGACCCGGCAGGTGCGCCCCACAACGGACGACGCCCCCCGGGCGGAGCCGGAGGGCGTCGGGGTGAGCGGGAAGGGTCAGCGGCGCTCGGCGTCGCTCTCCTTCGGCTCCCGCTTCAGGTTCTTCAGGCGCGCGGCCTCCTTGCGGACCTCGGCCTGGGTGGCGCGCTCCTTCTCCAGCCACTCGGGCTGCTCCTGCTTGAGCGCCTCGATCTGCTCGGTGGTCAGCGCCTCGGTGACCCCGCCCCGGGCCAGGCCCGCGATGGAGACGCCCAGCTTGGCGGCCACCACCGGACGCGGATGAGGGCCGTTGCGCCGCAGCTCGCGCAGCCACTCCGGCGGGTTGGCCTGCAGCTCGTTCAGCTCGGCGCGCGAGACCACGCCCTCCTGGAAGGAGGCGGGGGTGGCGGGGAGGTACACACCCAGCTTCTTCGCCGCGGTCGCGGGCTTCATCGTCTGGGTGCTCTGCTGCGACTTCATGACGTCAAGGGTATCGGCCGTGGACGGGAGGACCGACCACGGCCGGTGGCCGGGGCCGCCCCCGCAGGCCGGTAATCTGGCCTGATGACAGGCTCGGAGGATGCACCCTCGTTCCGGCTCGCGTACGTTCCCGGGGTGACGCCCGCCAAGTGGGTGAAGACCTGGAACGAGCGCCTGCCCGACATCCCGCTCACCCTCGTCCAGGTCCCGGCCGCCCAGGCGTCCGAGGTGCTGCGCGCGGGCGAGGCGGACGCGGGTCTCGTCCGGCTGCCGGTCGACCGCACGTTCCTCAGCGCGATCCCGCTGTACACCGAGACCTCGGTGGTCGTCGTCCCGAAGGACCACCTGATCACGGCCGCGGACGAGGTGTCCCTGGCCGATCTCGCCGACGACGTGCTCTTCCACCCCCTGGACGACGTCTTCGACTGGGACGCCCCGCCGGGCGAACCGGCCTTCGAGCGGCCCGCCACCACCGCGGACGCCGTCGAACTGGTGGCGGCGAACGTCGGCCTGCTGATCGTCCCGCAGTCCCTGGCCCGCCTCCACCACCGCCGGGACCTCACCTACCGTCCGGTCGTCGACGCGCCCCAATCGAGCGTCGCCCTGTCCTGGCCGGAGGAGGCCACCACCGACCTGGTGGAGGACTTCATCGGCATCGTCCGCGGCCGCACGGTCAACAGCACCAGGGGCCGTACGGCGGCGAAACCGGCCGACGCCGAGCGCAAGCGCTCCGACCAGGGCGGCAGCCGGCAGACGGCTGGAGCGAAGGCGCCGGGCAGGTCGTCCGGGAAGCCGGCGGGCCGCACGGCACGCGCCCGCACCGGCGGCGGCAAGCCGGCCAAGCGGGGCAAGCCGCGCCGGAGGTCGTGAGCCCGGCCTCTCGCATGCGGGGCTGCATCGCCCCCCTGGCCTCTTGGGTTCGGTGCTGCACCCCCTCCCTGGTGCCGGCCTCTCAGACGCGGTGAGGCACCCCCTCGCTGGTGCCGCTGGTCTCTCAGGTGCCGGGCTGCACCGCCTCCCCCGCGCCGCCCTCTGCCGGACCGCGCCCGACCGTCTCCCCGGCGCCGCTCTGTCCTGGACCCCGCCCGACCGTCTCCGCGGCCGGTTCGGGCCGCACCTGCCGTTCCCGCAGGTCGGCGACCGCCAGCACGAGGGCGAGCACGATGATGCCCACGGCGGAGAGCAGCCCGAGCTGCATCGCCGTGTCGGTGCGGCCGTGATTGGCGAGGTGCGCGAAGTACACCGAGCCCACCACCGCGATCCCGGCCGCCGAGCCCACCCGCTGGCCCGTCTGGAGCACGCCCCCGGCCGCGCCCGCACGGTGCACGGGGACCCGGGTCAGGGTGAGGGTGGTGTTCGGGGACACCGTCAGACCGGAGCCGATGCCTCCCACGAGCAGTGGCAGCGCCGACGCCCAGCCCAGGTTCCGCCCGGGCACCAGCTCCACCGCCACCATCACCCCGAGCAGCCCCAGGGCCACCCCGCCCAGCCCGAGGACGACCAGCTTGCGGCCGAACCGCACCACCAGCCGGCCCCCGGCGGCGGCGCCGACCGCCGAGGCCGCCGCGAAGGGCAGGACGGTGAGACCCGAGGCCAGCGCGCTGTACCCGACACCGTTCTGCAGATACAGGGCGTACAGGAAGAAGACGGTGGTGAAGCCCGCGAAGTAGGTGAGGCTGATCAGGGCGCCGAGCGTGAAGGAGCGCAGGGAGAACAACCCCAGGTCCACCAGCGGAGCGCGCCCGCGCAGCCCCTGCCGTTTCTCCCACGCCCAGAACCCGCCCAGCAGCACCAGGGCCACCGGCAGCAGCGCCCACTTCTCCCGGCCGGTCCACTGCTGCTCCTGCACCAGGGGCAGCATGAGCGCGAGCACGCCCGAGCCGAGGAGCAGCACCCCGAACAGGTCGAACTCCTCGTGCTTCCCGGTCGCCGGGTAGCGGGGCAGCAGCCGGAGCCCCGCGGCGAAGGCGGCCACCCCGATCGGCAGATTGACGAAGAACACCCAGCGCCAGCCGTCGTCGGTGCCGACGGCGTCGATCAGCAGGCCGCCCGCGAGCGGGCCCGCCGCCGTCGACACCCCGATGACCGTGCCGAGCACGCCGAACGCCTTGGCCCGCTCGGAGCCCTGGAACATCTGCTGGATCAGCCCGGAGGTCTGGGGCGCGACCATGCCCGCCGCCGTTCCCTGGATCAGCCGGAACACCACCAGCCAGGAGGGGCTGGCCGCGAGCCCGCACGCCAGCGAGGCCACCGTGAACAGGGCGAGCCCGATCAGGAAGGCCTGGCGCCGGCCGCGCATGTCGCCCAGCCGGCCCGCCGGGACCAGCGCGAGTCCGAACGTGAGGGCGTACCCGGAGACCACCCAGGACTGGGTCGCCTCCGAGGCGCCCAGTCCGCGCTCCAGCGAGGGCAGTGCCACGTTCACGATCGAGGTGTCGAGAAGCGAGATGAAGCCCGCTGCCAGACAGACCCCGAGCGCCTTCCACCGCCGCTCGTCGGGTGCGGGACGTGCCGGGACTGTAGTCATGGGGTCACGCTATGCAGTCACGGCCCGCAGCGCACGGTGAAGCACCGCGCCGGACCTCCGGTTCGGTGCCGCCCGCCCTCACGCCACGTAGGACGCCGTCCGGGCCGTGCGCGCCACGGCGTCGCCGTCCGCACGTGGCAGCCGCCCTTCGGCCACCCAGGTGTCGGCGACCTTCGCCACGTGGATCACCAGCGCCCCCTTGCTCCGGAAGGGTGCCCCCGCCCACACCGCGTCGAGCAGCGTGGTCCCGTCGGGGCGGACGGGGTTGGCGACCCCGGAGTCGAGACCGCCGAACACCACCCGGGGTCCGCTCCGGCGGACGTACGCGTGGGTCGGGTCCTCGGTGCCTCCCAGGAAGGGGCGGACTCCGTGCCGTTCACGGTGTAGTGCAGCGAGGAGCCGGGGACCGGGGTCAGAGACGGCAGCATCAACGGTACCGGCGGGTCAGGGAGTTGTTCAGCGGGCCGTGTCCCGCAGCCAGGCATACGCCGACTCCGCCGTGAACTCGGCCTGACCGCCCCGCAGCAGCAGGGACGCGGTGGCGAAGTCGGGGGCGTCCGCCTGGGCGGCGACGTAGGGGACCGCGATGCAGCGCATGCCGGCCGCGTGGGCGGCGGCCGCGCCGGGGGCCGCGTCCTCCACCACCACGCAGTCGGCCGGGTCGGCGCCGAGCCGGCGGGCTGCCTCAAGGAAGACGTCGGGGGCGGGCTTGCCGTGCGGCACCTCGTCGGTCGAGACCACCGTGCGCAGGTGGCCGGCCAGACCGGTGCCCGCCAGGATCGCCTCGATGGCCTCGGGGGAGGAGCCCGAGGCCACCGCCATCGGCACGTCCGCGGCCGCCAGCAGCTCCACGAACGCCCGCATCTGTGGGTACGCGGGCGTGTGTCTGCGGGCCAGGTCCAGATAGCGGCGGTTCGTCGCGGCCAGCAGCTCCGCCGCCGGGGCGCGCAGGCCGTATCGCTCCCGCCAGAGCGCCACCGTCTCCCGGGTGCTGATGCCGACGTAGCTCTCGTGGTCCGCCCAGCTGAAGCCGGGGACGCCGTGCTCGGCCAGGGTCTGCTGGCTCGCCTCGTAGTAGTTCGGCTCGCTGTCCACCAACGTGCCGTCGAGATCGAAGATGACCGAGAGGACGCCAAGATCGCTCATGGCGTCCAGGATGCCAAGCGTCAGGCGCCGGCCGCCCGGCCGACCGACTCCACCAGGGGCAGCAGCCGGTACGGGACGCGCTCGCGCAGCGCCACCTCGGTGCGGGTGCGCACCACGCCCGGCAGGCTGATCAGCTTCTGGATCACGTCCTCCAGGTGCGCGTTGTCCCGGCCCACCACCCGCGCGAGCAGATCCCCGCCCCCGGTGATCGAGAAGGCCTCCACGATCTCCGGTACGGCGGCGAGCGCGTCCCCCACGTCGTCCAGATGGCCCTGGGTCACCTCGATGTGCACGAACGCCAGCACCGGATGGCCCAGCGCGGCGGGGGAGAGGGAGGGGCCCGTGCCGGTGATCACGCCGTCCCGTTCCATCCGGTCCAGCCGGGCCTGGAGCGTGCCGCGCGCGACGCCGAGGATGCGGGCGTACTCGCGCACGCTGGTGCGCGGCTGCTCCAGGAGCAGCCGCAGGATGCGGGTGTCCAGTGCGTCCACGGCCATGATGGACGACTGTACCAATGGCTCAGCGTCCCTGGACCGACCTGTGCCGCCCGACCTGGTCCGTTGGCATTCCGACGGGTGTGACGGCCCGACGCGGGCTGTGCCAATGGATCAGTGATCCGGGGCCCACTTGAGCCAGTGACCTCGGTGATGCTCTCATGGGGGTGTCGATGGCGCTGCGGATTCCCGCGGCGCCTTTTCTGTGCCGGCGTTTCCCAGGGGAGGGCAGTAGTGCTGAAGAGGGTGTTCGTGGCTCCGGACCCGGGGCGGGCGCGGTTGCGTTTCGCCACGCGGGCCGTCCTCGGCATCGGCCTCGCGGTCGTGGTCTGCGGACTCGCCGGACACTCCCTGGCCGGTGCGGTCACCGGCGGCCTCGCCGCGCTGCTCGCCCTGTTCACCGTCGCCGACCCGACCGTGCGCGGGCAGGCGGTCACCACCGCCCTGCTGCCCGTCGTGGGCCTGCCGGTGCTGGCCGCCGCGGCCGAGCTGCACGACACGCCCGTGGCCCGCGACCTGACCTTCCTGGCCGTCGTCGGCGCCGGCGTCTATGCCCGCCGGTGGGGTCCGCGCGGGCACAGCCTCGGCGTGTTCGCCTTCATGACCTTCTTCGTGGCCCAGTTCCTGCACGCCACGCCGGGGCAGTTGCCCGAGCTGTACGCCGCCGTGCTGCTCTCCGTGCTCACCGCGGCCGTCGTGCGGTTCGGCGTGTGGTGCTACGAGCGCCGGCTGCCCCCGGCCGCCGTACCCGCCCCGCCCGCCGGGACCGGGCTGGCCCGGGTGACCACCCGGCAGGCCGTCCAGGCGACCGCGGGCGCCGGTTTCGCGCTCGTCGTCGGGCAGCTGGTGTCGGGGCAGCGCTGGTACTGGGCCGTCGGCGCCACCTGGTGGATCTTCGTCAACACCACCTCGCGCGGCGAGACGCTGGTCCGCGGCTTCCGCCGGGTCCTGGGCACGGTGATCGGCATCGGCCTGGGCTTCCTCGTCGCCGTCCCCGTGCACGGCGCGCCCGTCCCGACGGCCGTCCTCGTCGCGGCCGCCGTCTTCGGCATCTTCTACACGGCAGCCGTCTCCTACACCTGGATGATGCTCTGCGTCACCCTGCTCGCCGAGCTGCTCTACGGCCTTCTCGGCGTCCTCGGCCCCGGGCTGCTGGCACTGCGCCTCGCCGAGACCGGTGTCGGTGCGCTCGGCGCCGCCCTCGCCGTCCTGTTCGTGCTGCCGGTCACGACGCACGCCACCACCGACGCCTGGATCCAGCGGGCCCTGCGCTGCGTGCACGCCTGCACGGCCGAGGCCGCCGCCCGCCTGGCCGGTTCCGCCACCGCCGACCCCGCACCGCGCGTGGCCGAACTGGAGCAGCTGCTCGGCCGGGTCCGGCTGTCGGTGGCCCCGCTGGTGCACCCGCTGAACCCGATGCCGACGCGCAAGGCGCGGGCCCGCCGGGTCCTGGCGCTGCTCGACGACTGTGCCCGCGAGATCCGGGGCCTGGTCGCGGTCGCCGCCGACCCCGAGGCCTCCCACGACGCCCGCCTCGCCGCCGCCTGCTGGCGGGTGGAAGCCGCCGTCGAGGCCCTCACCGCCGGCCGCGCCGACGCCCTGCCCCACCCCGCCGAACCGCCCGCCGAAGGCGCCCTCGCCCACCTGCACGGCCTGGAGCGGGCCCTGGCCGACCTCGCCGAGCCCCTGCGAACCCCTACCGGCTCCCGACCGGTCGGCGCCTGATCGGTCGCGGCGGCGGGGGAGGGTGCGTGGGGAACGGTTGTGTCGCCGTGTACCGCTCCGCCCTGCTGGAGGCGTTGTCGGCCTGCCTGCCGGGTCGGCGCCTGATCGTCCCGGTGGTGGGGAGGGTGCGTGGGGAACGGTTGTGTTGCCGTGTACCGCTCCGCCCTGCTGGAGGCGTTGGCGGCCTGCCTGCCGGGTCGGCGCCTGATCGTCCCGGTGGTGGGGGAGGGTGCGTGGGGAACGGTTGTGTTGCCGTGTATCGCTCCGCCCTGCTGGAGGCGTTGGCGGCCTGCCTGTCGGGTCGGCGCCTGATCGTCCCGGTGGTGGGGGAGGGTGCGCGGGGAACGGCTGTGTGGCCGCGTATGACCCCGCCCTGTCGAAGGTGCCGTCGCCCACTTGCCGGTTCGTCGGTCGCGGTGGCGTGGGAGGCTCCGCACGGATCGTCACTCTTTTGGTCTAGACCGGTACTGATCGACTGCTACCGTCGGCCCCGCAGCGGCTCGACGGCTCGACCGAGAGGGGACAGCGGTGGCACACGACGGCAGGACGGGCAGACGCCGGGCGTTCATCGGATCGTTCACGGCGGCGGGCGGCCCCGGACTGGTGACCGCGGAGGTCACCCCGGACACCGGGGCCCTCACCCTCGTCTCCGCTGTGCAGGACCTGCCCGACCCCTCCTACCTGGCCCTCTCCCCGGACGGACGCACGCTGTACGCGGTCAGCGAGACCGCGGAAGGCGCTGTCGCCGCCTACCGGGTCACCGGCGACCAGCCGGAACCCGTCGGCGCACCCGTGCCCGTGGACGGCAGCAGCCCCACGCACCTCGGCCTGTACGCCGGGCACGTGCTCACCGCCAACTACGGCTGCGGCAGCGTCACCGCAGTCCCGCTGCGCCCGGACGGCGCCCTCGCCGGCGCCCCCTCCGGACGGCTCCAGCACACCGGCTCCGGACCGCACGACCGGCGCCAGCGCGGCCCGCACGCCCACCAGGTGCAGCCCGACCCCAGCGGCCGATGGGCGGTCAGCGTCGATCTGGGGACGGACTCGGTGCGGGTGTGCACCCTCAGGGACGGCACCCCCGCCGTGCACCGCGAGATCGCCCTGCGCCCCGGCTCCGGCCCGCGCCACCTGGCCTTCCACCCCGACGGCGAGCACGCCTACGTGGTCAACGAGCTGACCCCCACGGTCACCGTGTGCCGCTGGGACGCCCCCGACGGCTCGCTCAAGCCGCTCACCGAGGTCCCCGTGCTGCCCGGCGCACCCGCCGGCGACGCCTACCCCTCGGGCATCGTGGTCTCGCCCGACGGACGCTTCGTGTGGACCGCGACCCGCGGTGAGGACGTCCTGTCGGTGCTCAGCGTCCAGGAGGGCGGTCTCCGGCTGATCGGAACCGTGCCCTGCGGCGGGCACTGGCCGCGCGACCTGGCCGGGCACAACGGCTTCCTCTACGCGGCCAACGAGCGCTCCGGCGACGTCACCTGGTTCGCCGTGGACGAGACGACCGGCACCCCGCGCTACGACGGCTCCCTGCGGGTCCCCGCGGCCTCCTGCGTCGTCTTCGGCTGAACACCCGGGGCGCCGGCCGATGTGCGCGCCCGGACAAGGCGAAGGGCCCGCTCCGGGACGGGAGCGGGCCCTGTGTCGTACGGATGCCGAATGCCGGGGCGTCAGCGGACCGGGGCGCCCTGCGGCTGCTGCGGGGCGATGCCCAGCGCCGTCGTGTACTTGGCCAGCGCGAGCTTGCCGATCGCCGGGTACGCGCCGAGCGCCTCGGAGGTGGAGCAGCCCGCCTCCTCGGCCGCGGCGGCCAGCAGCGCCGGGTCGATCTCCGGGCCGATCAGGTACGGCGCCAGGGCCAGCTGCTGCGAGCCCGAGGAACGCAGCTGCTCGGCCACGGAGGCGATGGAACCCTCCTGGTCCAGGGCCGCCGCCATCACCGGCACGGCCAGGCGCGCGGCGAGCAGCATGCCGGTGATCCCGGCCGCCTGCGCGGCCTCCTCACCGCCCACCGAGGCCAGGACGATGCCGTCGGCGGCGGTGGCCACGGTGAACAGCCGGGCGCGGTCGGCGCGGGCCAGGCCCGCCTCGGACAGCCGCACGTGCAGCGCCTCGGCGAGCAGCGGGTGCGGGCCGAGGACATCGGTCAGCTCGGCGGCGACCCGGCTGTCCATCACGGACTGACGGATCTGCCGCAGCAGCGCGCTGTCCGGACCGGCCAGCAGCGGGACGACGACGGCGACCGGGCCGTCGGGCTCCTTGATCCCCTCGACCCCGGCGGCGACGGCCTGCTCGTAACGCGCGGTGCGCTCCTCCGCGGCCCGCGCCAGCACGGAACGCAGCGTCGGGAACTCGGTGTCGTCCCCGTCCAGGTACCCGATCCGGGCGTCGAGGCCGGGCAGCTCGGAGCGGGCGATGCTCACGACCTCCTCGGCAAGGCTGCGCGTGGTGGTGCTGGGCACACCGGGCACCGCGAGGACGAGCGCGGGCGCGCCCTCGGGAGCCACCAGCGGTTCCGGGCGGCGGTGCCGTCCGGGCTGGCGGGGTCGCGGCATTCGTACGGGCAGGCCGGACTCGGGTCCAGTGGGGGAGCTCATGGCGCCGAATGTTACTGGCTTCTTCCCATCCGCCGTTCGGGGAGGGTACAGGTGAGCGGTATCCGTCCGGTTTTGTCTGATGAGTTACGCGTGGTTGGCACATGCATCGGGGCATGAACCGGGCGCATGGGCGGGGACTGGGACGGAACCCCCCGGTCTGGGGGGGCAGGTCACGTTGCGCCGACACCCGGGGTGCGGCGCACGTACAGCATCGCCCGGTCACCCGGCAGGGCGAGCCGCCCCGCGGCCAAGTCCGTCGCGATCCGCACCGAACCGTGCAGCGGATCCCCCTCGGCCGGCACCTGCCGGGCATGCGGCAGCCTGCGTGCCAGCTCCTCGCGCAGGGGTGTGAGGAGCTGGTCGCCCATCTTGAACAGGCCGCCGGTGAGCGCCACTTCGGGTGTGCCGTCCGCCGGGCACACGGCGGCGGCGGAGTCGGCCATGTGCCGGGCCGCCGCGCGCAGGATGTCCGCGGCGACCGGGTCCTGCGCGGCGCACGCGGCCACCCGGGGCGCGAAGGAGGCCAGTACGGCAGCCCGGTCGGTACGCGGGTACAGCAGGCCGGGCAGCCCGCGCACCGGGCCGAACTGCTCCTCCGCGCCGGCCAGCAGCGGTGCGGAGCCGCCGGCGCGGCCGTCGTGGGCGCGCAGCGCCGCCTCCAGACCGGCCCGCCCGATCCAGGCTCCGCTGCCGCAGTCGCCCAGCAGATGCCCCCAGCCGTCGGCCCGCCGCCAGCCCGTCAGATCCGTGCCCACCGCGATCAGTCCGGTGCCCGCGGCGAGGACCGCACCCGGGCGCGGACCGAGGGCGCCGACGTACGCGGTGACGGCGTCGGCCGCCAGCGCCACGGTCCGCACGCCCAGCTCCCGGGCGAGCGCGCCCGGCAGTTCGGCGCGCAGGGCGTCGCCCAGGGTGGCGAACCCGGCGGCGCCGACGACGGCCGTGCCCAGCTCGCCCACGCCCGCCTCGGCGGCCAGCGCGCGGGCCACGGGCACGAGTTGGTCCATCAGGTGGGCGGGGTCGATGCCCCGGGCATTCGTGCGGACCGGGTCCCGGGTCTCCCGCCGAGCCGAGGGCTCCCGCCCGGGCACACCGACGGCGACCCGGAGGCCGGAACCACCGGAGTCCACGGCGAGGTACCCGGCGGGGGTCACGGCAGACGCCAGTCCACCGGCTGCCCGCCCTGCTGCATCAGCAGGTCGTTGGCCCGGCTGAACGGCCGTGAGCCGAAGAAACCGCGGTCGGCCGACATGGGCGAGGGGTGCGCGGACTCCACCGCCGGCAGCCGGCCCAGCAGCGGGCGCAGATTGCGGGCGTCCCGGCCCCACAGGATGGACACCAGCGGCTTGCCGCGCGCCGCCAGCGCCCGGATCGCCTGCTCGGTGACCTCCTCCCAGCCCTTGCCACGGTGTGCGCCCGGGCTGCGCGGCGCGGTGGTGAGGGCCCTGTTGAGCAGCAGCACGCCCTGCTCCGTCCACGGCGTGAGGTCCCCGGTGGACGGCTGCGGCAGCCCCAGGTCGCTGGTCAGCTCCCGGAAGATGTTGATCAGGCTGGGCGGCAGCGGGCGGACCTCGGGCGCCACGGAGAACGAGAGTCCCACCGCGTGCCCCGGGGTCGGATACGGGTCCTGACCCACGATCAGGACCCGTACCTCGTCGAAGGGTTGCTGGAACGCCCGCAGGACGTTCGGCCCGGCCGGGAGGTACGTGCGTCCCGCGGCGATCTCCGCGCGCAGGAAGTCGCCCATCTCGGCGATCCGTCCGGCGACGGGTTCCAGGGCCTTCGCCCAGCCCGGCTCGACGATTTCATGCAAGGGTCGTGGTGCCACGGGCGTCACCCTACTGCCGGATACCCGCCGGCGATCAACCGATGGCCCTCGCCCGTGCGCGCGGTCAGCCGACCACCGCCGCCCGCACGCACAGCACGTCCGGCAGGTGCGCGGCCAGCTGCTGCCAGCTGTCGCCGTCGTCGGCCGAGGCGAACACCTCGCCGTTGCGGTTGCCGAAGTACACCCCGGCCGGATCGCCGTCGTCCGTGCACAGCGCGTCCCGCAGGACCGTGCCGTAGTGGTCCTCCTCGGGCAGTCCCTTGGACAGCGGCTCCCAGGTGCGGCCCGCGTCCGCCGTGCGGAAGACCCGGCAGCGGTGCCCGGCGGGCACCCGGTCCGCGTCGGCGTTGATCGGGAAGACGTACGCCGTGCCGCCCCGGCGCGGGTGCGTGGCCACGGCGAAGCCGAACGTCGACGGAAGTCCTTCGCCGATGTCGGTCCAGTGCGCGCCCGCGTCGTCGCTGCGGTACACACCCCAGTGGTTCTGCAGGTACAGCCGGTCCGGGTCGGCCGCGTCTCTGGCGACCTTGTGCACGCACTGGCCGAACTCCGGGTCGGGGTCCGGCAGGAACACCGCGGACACACCGGAGTTGGACGGTGCCCAGCTCGCCCCGCCGTCGGCCGTGCGGAACACCCCGGCCGCGGAGACGGCCACCGTCACGGCCCGCGGATCGCGCGCGTCGGTGAGCACCGTGTGCAGGCCCTCACCGCCCCCGCCGGGCACCCACCGCGAGCGGGTCGGGTGCTCCCACAGCGGCCGGACCAGCTCGAAGCTCTCGCCGCGGTCCGCCGAGCGGTACAGCGCGGCCGGTTCCGTGCCCGCGTACACCACCTCCGGCTCGGCGGCGGACGGGTGCAGCTGCCAGACGCGCTCCAGCGAGGCACCGGTGTCCTTCGGGAACTTCACGGCGGCCCGGGACGGTTCCGTCCACGTACGGCCGAGGTCGTCGGAGTGGAACACCGACGGGCCCCAGTGCGCGCTGTCGCCGCCCGCCAGCAGCCGGGGCCGGGCGCCCCGGGTGTCGATCGCGACCGAGTAGACGGCCTGGGCGTTGAAGTACGGACTCCCGTCGAACTCCCAGGGGCCGCCGCCTCGCCGCCGCGCGATGAAGAGGCCTTTGCGGGTGCCCACCGCCAGCAGTACCTCGGTCATGCCGATCACCTCCGGGACGCCGTTGTCCGGGTAGTCGTTCAGATATCGGCCAGTCTGCACCCCACCACTGACACTCCTCCCAGGAGTCGGCGTTCGCACAGGTCAGCGCCTGTGTCGCGGGATCGTGGCGAGGATCGGCCGGTTCCGTTCCGGCATGCGCCTGCGCGGGAGGGGGGTCCCGTGCGACCGTCGGGGAGACGGCTCGTCGTGAGCAACGGAGCGATCTCTCCCGTATGGGAGGGCGGTCCGGCCGGTCGGTGCGCTCGTGAGGAGGATGCCTTTGAAGGCGTTCCGTGGTCCGAAGGTGTGGCTGTGGCGCTGGCGGCGCAACCCGCTCAAACGCCGGGCCGACGTGGTGGAGGCCTGGGTGGTGCTCGGTGCCTGTCTGCTGACCGTGCTGGCCGGGGTGCTGGCCGGCCTCGCGGCGGCCGGCTCGGTGGAGGACGGGCTCGCCCGGGAGCGGGCCGCCTGGCGGCCCGCGGTGGCCCGGGTGGTGGCGCAGGTGCCGGGGTCGTCCTCCGCGCACAGCCACAAGGCCTCCCCGGGTGAACGGATCTGGACCGAGGTCCGCTGGACGGTGCCCGACGGCTCGGCGCACACCGGCCAGGTCCGGGTGGAACCCGGCAGCAAGCCCGGTACGCCGGTCACCGTGTGGACCGACCCGCAGGGGCACCTCGTCTCCCGCCCCACCACCGCCTCCGAGGCCGCCTTCCGGGCCACCCTGACAGGCCTCCTGGTCGGTGTGAGCGCCGCGGCCGTCCCCTTCGTCGCCGGCCTGGCCGTACGGACCCGCCTCGAACGCCGCCGCATGGACGCCTGGGACACCGAGTGGTCCCGCCTGGGCCCCCAGTGGGGACGCATGGTCTGACCCCGGGCCCCGCCGGGAGCCGTCGCGGCCCGGGGCGGTGGCGGTCCCGGCCGGGAGGCGTCGGCCCCGCCTACGCCCCGCGGGCAGCCTTGAGCCGCCTACGCCCCCGTGTGCCGCCTGGCCGGGCTACGACCCCTCGGGCAGCCCCTGGCCCGCACCAGGCCTCCGGGCCCGCCAGGCCCCGCGGGCAGCCCTTGACCCGCCTACGCCCCTGTGGACAGCCCGGCCCGGCTTCCGCTGGCGCCCCTTGTGCCGCCCAGGCCTCCGTGGCAGTCCTCGCCCGCCAGGCCCCGCGGGCAGCCCCTGACCCGCCTACCCATGAACCCCCGCCGGCCCCCCCGCAGGCGCCCCTTGGCCCGCCCAGGCCTCCGCGGCAGTCCCCGCCCAGGCCCCCGCGGGCAGCGCCTGAACCGCCTACGCCCCCGTGGACAGCCGCAGTCCACCAGCCCCGCGGGTAGCCCCCGGCCCGCTACACCTCCGCCCGCAGCCCCCGGCACATGCGCAGCAGTTGCTCGTCGTCCGGGATGGCGCGGTCGCCGTATGAGCCCTCGGCCGCCGTGTGGCGGCGGGGGCGGGCCAGTTCTGTGGTGATCAGGTCGTAGAGCGGAGCCGCAGCGGGACCCATGGTGGTCAGGCAGCGGGCGATGGGGGCGCGGGTGCGCGGGTCCGCCGTCCAGGCGGTCCGGAACACGGGAAGGACCGGCTCCGGGTCCCCGGCGATGTCCCACAGCGCGCACGCGGCCGGTACGCGTTCCCACGCCGGCCCCGAAGCGGCGAGCCGGCGCAGCGCGGGCAGTGCGGCGTGCGCGGCCGGGCCCAGCCTGGCGAGCTGCCGGGCGGCGCTGCGGCGGGCGTCCGGATCCGGTTGCGCCAACTCCCGCAGCAGGACCGGGAGTACGGCGGTGGTGTCCCCGTCCGCGGACCACAGCGCGCCCGCCGCGGTGGCCGCGTGCCGGGTGCGCAGCAGCGTGCGCAGAAGCGGCGCCGCCTGTGCGGACGCGCCCAGCTGCACCAGCGTCTCGATCACCTGGCCGACGACCGCGTCCCGGGCTCCCAGACCGTCGGGAGCGCCCGAGAGCAGCCGCAGCAGCTCGGGAACGGCGTCCCCGTCCCCGACGGCCCCGACCGCCGTCAGCAGCGGAGCGGCGAGCCGGGAGGCGGTGGGGGAGGCCAGCGGGACACGGCCGAGGCGGTGGCGCAACGCGGGGGCCAGCGCGGCGGCGGCCCGGCCCAGGTGCACGACCTCGTAGCCCAGCCCGACGGGTGCCGCCGGGCCGGCCAGCAACTGGGCCAGCGGCGGCACCGCGCGCGGATCGCCGGTCCTCGCCAGCGCCTTGAGCGGGCCGCCCAGCATGGGCGGGCAGCGCTCCCAGCGATGTGTCCACAGGTCGGGCCGCGCGGTCACCAGCGCGTGCAGGTCGTCCGCCGCCGGCGCGGCCAGGTCGAACAGCTCGGCCAGGACCGAGACCGCAGCGTCCCGCAACCTGTCCTGCTCACTGCCTAGTTGGGCGCCGAGCAGCCGCACCGGCCCCTCGTACGCGCCGCGCCAGCCGCGGAACAGCCCCGCCGACATCCACACGGCGTTGCACCGGTCCACCGGATCCCCGCTGGTCAGCTGCCCGGTGAGCAGGGTGATCCGGTCGTCCACCCGGTCGCCCAGGGCGTTGTGCAGGGTGCGCAGCAGCACGGCGCCCTGTTCGTCGGAGGGCCGCAGCCGCCGTAGCCGGCGCACCAGGGTGTCCGTGCCCGGGTGCTCCTGGCGCCGCAGACGCTGCGCGGACCGCTGGTGCAGCAGCCGGACCGCCGCCGGTACCAGGTCGGCGGGGAGCCGGTCGGGCGCGCGGAGCGCGAGCTGGCCGAGCGCCGCCAGCCGCAACCCCGGCGCGTAGGGCGGCGCGCTCTGTTCGGCCAGGAGGTCCACCGCGCCGTCGGCGTGCGACGGGTACCGGTGCGCGAACAGGCCCAGGGCCTCGGTGAGGGCCAGCAGGACGCAGTCCTCCCGCTCGGCCCGCAGCCGCCGTCGCAGCAGCTCCAGGACGCGCGCCGGCTCCTCAAGGAAGCGCACCAGGGCGCCGGCCGCCGCCCGGCGCACCGCCGGGTCCGGGTCCCCGGCGAGCACGGCGAAGGCCTCGGCGCCCGCGCACACCGCCTCCCGCCCCCGCCCGTCCCCGGTCACCCCCTCCGGCCGGTCCGCGCTCTCGGTGCCGCCGGCGGTCTCCCCGCCGATGCTGACCAGCAGTTCCACGATGCAGCCCCGGTCGGGCACCTCCTCGCGGCCCAGCAGCCGGAACAGGAACGGCACGCAGGCGAGCGTCGAGTCGTACACCCTCCCCTGGTGGTGCACGGCGCTGTACATCCCGTCGAGCGCGGTCGCCCGCTCGGCGATGTCCGCGGACGCCAGAGCCCGTAACCACCCGGGCACGTCCTCCGCGCTGCCGTGCGCGTGCCGCAGCGAGGCCCAGTCGACCTCGTCGATCCCCGTGAACACGTTGTCCTCCCCAGACGAGTGCCACCTGAGCGGGAGTGTGCCCCACGGCACCGACAACGGTACGGAATCATCCGCTGACTGTGTGCGATCCGTCGGCACTGACCGGCCAAGGGACGCTGACGCCCGCACACGCGCGGGGAGGGGTCAGTTCCGGTCGGGCAGAGCGCGCTCCAGGATGGCGTCCAGGTCCGTTCCGGCGGGCAGGGTGCCGAAGGCGTGGCCCCAGTCGCCGCCCAGCCGGGTCGCGCAGAAGGCGTCCGCGACCGGGTGCGGAGCGTGCCGGACGAGCAGGGAGGCCTGGAGGGCGAGCGCCATCCGCTCGACCAGCCGGCGGGCGCCCGCCTGATCGGTTCCGGCCAATTGGTCCTTGAGCGCCGCCACGGCCGTGTCGAGCCGGGCGTCCGCCCCGCGCGCGAGGGCGAGTTCGGCGAAGAGGGCCTCGGCGGTGTCCGTCTCGCGGCCCAGGGCGCGCAGCACGTCGAGCGCGTTGACGTTCCCGGAGCCCTCCCAGATCGACAGCAGCGGGGCCTCCCGGTAGTGCCGGGGCATGCCGGACTCCTCCACGTACCCGTTGCCGCCCAGGCACTCCAGGGCCTCCGCGGTGAACGCCGGGCCCCGCTTGGTCACCCAGTACTTGCCGACGGCGGTGGCGATGCGCCGGAAGGCCCGCTCCCCGGCGTCCCCGCGCACCGCGCGGTCGGCCGCGCCGGCCAGCCGCAGCGTGAGCGTCGTCGCCGCCTCCGACTCCAGCGCGAGATCGGCCAGGACGTTGCGCATCAGCGGCTGGTCGATCAGCCGGGCACCGAACGCGCTGCGGTGCCGCGCGTGGTGCCCCGCCTCGACCAGCGTCTTGCGCATCAGGGTCGCCGAGGACATCACACAGTCCAGCCGGGTGCAGTTGACCATCTCGATGATGGTCTTCACACCGCGTCCCTCCGGGCCGACCAGCCAGGCCACGGTCCGGTCGAACTCCGGCTCCGAGGAGGCGTTGGACCGGTTGCCCAGCTTCTCCTTCAGCCGCTGGATGCGGAAGGTGTTGCGGCTGCCGTCCGGCAGGACGCGCGGCACCAGGAAGCACGACAGCCCGCCCGGGGCCTGCGCGAGCACCAGGAAGACGTCGCACATGGGCGCCGACGTGAACCACTTGTGCCCGCGCAGCGTGTACACGCCCGCCTCGCCGGTGGGCGTGGCCGTGGTGGTGTTCGTCCGCACGTCGGAGCCGCCCTGCTTCTCCGTCATGCCCATCCCGGCGAGCAGCCCGGGCTTCTCGGTGGGGACGCGCAGCTCCGGGTCGTACTCCCGGCTGGTGAGCAGCGGCTCGTACACCTTGGCGAGATCCGGCTGGGCGCGCAGGGCGGGGACGGCGGCGTACGTCATCGACGTGGGGCAGCCGTGTCCCGCCTCGGTGTGCCCCCACACCAGGCCGCCCGCGGTCCGGGCCACGTGCGCCCCCGGACGGTCGTCGGCCCAGGGGGCACCCGCCAGGCCCTCGGCGACCGCCGTCCGCATCAGGTGGTGCCAGCTGGGGTGGAACTCCACCTCGTCGACACGGTGGCCGTAGCGGTCGTGGGTGCGCAGGACCGGCTCGTACCGGTTCGCCAGCTCGCCCCACTCCTGCGCCTCCGCGCTGCCCGCGCGCACCCCCAGCTGCCGGATGCCGTCCTCGGCCCACCCGGCGCCCTCCCGGCGCAGCCCCTCCAGCAGGGCCGGGTCGTCGGAGGCGTCGTACGGGGCCAGGGACGGCGGCTGGTTGGTGACGTCGTGCGTGGCGTCCGGCCGCGGGGACGGCGACGGCGGCTGCGGCTGCGACTGCGACTGCGCGGTAATCGAGACCATGGGGACATGTTGCGCTCTTCCTGCGGCCGTAGCAATGATGCAACAAGAGCGCGCACGTAGAGTCCGGGGTCATGCGCATGAACGTCTCCGCGGAGCCCGACGCGGCCGGTCTGCGACCGCTGTCCGCCCGGTCGGTCGTGCTGAGTCTGCTCCTTGGTGTGCACCCGCCCGAACTGCCCGTGAAGGACCTGGTCCGGCTCGTGGAGCCGTTCGGGATCGGCGGCTCCACCCTGCGGGCCGCGCTGAGCCGGATGGTGGCCGCCGGCGACCTCCGGCGCGCGGACGGCGTCTACCGGCTGAGCGACCGGCTGCTGGCCCGGCAACGCCGCCAGGACGAGGCCGTGCGGCCCCGTACGCGCGCGTGGGAGGGCGACTGGGAGATGGTGGTGATCACGGCGACCGGTCGCGGCCCCGCCGAACGCGCCGACCTGCGCACCCGGCTGGCGGCCCTGCGGCTGGCCGAACTACGCGAGGGCGTGTGGCTGCGCCCGGCCAACCTCGACCGCCCCCTGCCCGCCGCGCTGCACCGGGTGGCCCTGACGTGCACCGCACGCCCCGACGAGCCGCCGGGCGACCTGGCCGCCCGGCTCTGGCCGCTGGCCGACTGGGCGGCCACCGCGCGCGCCCTGCTCGACCGTGCGACCCGGGCCGGCCACCCGGCCGACCGGTTCACCGCCTACGCGGCGGCCGTCCGTCACCTGCTCACCGATCCCGTCCTGCCGGCCGCCCTGCTGCCGGCCGACTGGCCGGGAGAGAGACTGCGCGCCGCGTACTCCGGTTATCGGCGGGAGCTGGGCGTGGCGCTGGACGCGCGGGAAGGGGAGTAGTCCCACCCACCGCGGAACGCCTCCGTCACAGGGCGCGCCGTTCGGTCGCCCGGCGGCCCGGCGCACGGGGCAGCCCCGGCTACGAGCAGGTGGTGTGCGCATCGCCTGGAACTGCCAACTCTTCCTCCGTGGCACTTCGTCGGGCGGCGTGGGAAGTCTCGTCGAACACCGTTATACCTTCGAGGGGCCGGACCGCACCGCACCGAAGGACATGGTCCGTCAGTCCATCGGCCCTAAGAGCCCGGCCGATCTCGTCGCCGACCTGGAACAGGCCCTGTAACGGGCCGCGAAGGAAGACCTTGAGCCCCGAGCCCCCCGAGACAGACACCACTCCAGGCGCGGCGCACACCGCCGCGCCGCCCTCCGCTGCCGGCCGCTCCGCACCGGAGCGGCCCGGGGGACCGGAACCATCCGGAAGACCGGAATCGGCCGGGGGACGGGAATCGGCCAGGAGATCGGCATCGGCCGGGGGCCCGGAACCGGCCGGAGAACCGGAAGCGGTCGCAGAGATAGAGCCGGCGCCCCGGCCCCGGCTGCTGCGCGACGCGTCCCTGTCCGCCGTGCTCGCCGGCCTCGTGGCCGTCGTCGTGTCGTACTCGGGACCGCTGGTCATCGTGCTCGCGGCGGCCTCGGCCGGACACCTCGACACCGCGCAGACCAGTTCCTGGGTGTGGGCCATCTCCATCGGCAGCGGTCTGACCTGCATCGGGCTGAGCCTGCGCACCCGAATACCGGTCATCACCGCCTGGTCCACGCCGGGCGCGGCACTGCTGGTGACCAGCCTCGGCGCGTACTCCTACGCCGAGGCCATCGGCGCGTTCCTCATCACCGGTGCCGTCATCACGCTGATCGGGCTCACCGGGGTGTTCGGATGGCTGATGCGCCAGGTACCCGCGGCGGTGGTCTCGGCGATGCTGGCGGGCATCCTGTTCAGCTTCGGCACCCATGTGTTCACCTCGCTGGGAACGGCGCCGGTGATCGCGGGATCCGTGCTGCTGGCCTACCTCGTGGCCAAGCGGCTGCTGCCGCGGTACGCGGTGCTGATCGCGCTCGCCGTGGGGGTCGTCGCCAGCGCGGCCACCTCCCGGCTGCACGTCCACGTCGGCACGATGGAACTGGCGCGGCCGGTGCTGACCACGCCGGAATTCTCCGTGGCCTCGCTCGTCGGCATCGCGGTGCCGTTGACCCTGGCCACCCTGGCCTCGCAGAACGCCCCCGGCATGGCGGTGCTGACCGCCTCCGGATACCGGCCCGAGGACCGCCTGCTCATCGGCACCACCGGACTGGTCTCCACCGCGCTCGCCCCCTTCGGGTCGCATGCGATCAACCTGGCCGCGATCACCGCCGCGATCTGCACGGGCCCGGAGTCGCACCCCGACCCGCGGCGGCGCTACGTGGCCGGTGTCTCGTGCGGCGCCTTCTACCTGCTGATCGGTGCCTTCGGATCCACACTGGTGGCCTTCTTCGCCGGGCTGCCGAAGGAACTGGTCGCCGCCATCGCCGGCGTGGCCCTGTTCGGGGCGCTGGCCGGCGGCATCACCGGCGCGGTCAAGGAGGAGAAGGACCGCGAGGCCGCGCTGATCACGTTCCTGGCCACCGCCTCCGGCGTCACCCTGTTCGGCATCGGCTCCGCCTTCTGGGGCCTGGTGTTCGGCGTCGCCGCCCACCTCGTCCTGTCCGGGCGGTGGCGCCGGCGGACGGCCGAGGCGTGAGCACGGGCCGGGCCGCCGCCGCGGCCCGGCCCGTCCTGCTCACTTGCAGGTGATGTCAGGCGGAGTATTCGCGGAGTACTTGCAGCGCGTGCCGTCCGGGCCGGAACCGTTGGTGGGCGGCTCCTTGCCGGCCCGACCGCTCCTACGACCGCCCGCACAGCCGCACAGCCGCACAGCCGCCCGGCCACCGCGGACATCGCCGTCCTCGACGACGGGCTCGGCCCCAACGTGCTCGCCCGCCTCGGCCGGGACGTCCTCTCCCCGCAGCGGGGTGAGCCGGCTGATCGTCTTCGAGGGCGTCGACGACATCGGCACCGCCGACGCCCCCGAAGCGCAGCGCGCGGTGACCGACGACCTGATCGCCGCGCGCGACCCTCACCCCGATCGGCGGCAGCACCCTGTACGACGATCCGGCGGGGGAGCGGGTGGCCGGCCGGCAGCGCGTCGACGCCTGGATCCGCACCCCCGGCCACTTCGACGCGGTGATCGACTTCGACCGGGCGGTACGGGACCCCGCGGACCCCGGTCGGCTGCTGCCCGCGCGGCGCGCCGGGGACTGGCTGCACCTCGACCCCGAGGGGTACCGGGTCCTCGCCGAGGCCGTGCCCGAGAGGCTGTTCCGGCACATCTCCTGAAGCCGCGCCTTTGGACGCGGGCGGCCGCGCACGGGGCGGCCGCGCACGGGGCGCGGTAGCGCCGGAGGGATCCGTGGCGTTCCCTGGGAAGAGGTGGCGTTCCTTGAGGAAAGAGGGGATGACCAGCACCGTCGCGGGCACTCGGTGGGCCACGCACGATCTCACCCGAGGAGAGTCATGGCTGAGCAGAAGTCGTCGTCGGTCCTCACGGCGCCCCTGCGCGGCGCGGCCTCGGTCCTGCGCAGGGTGCCCGGCGCCGAAACGGTGACCAGGGCCGCGGAGGAAACACTGGACAAGGTCGGCGCGGTCTCGCCCCGCGGCCGGCGCATGGCCGTGTACGCGGGGGCCGGGGTGCTCGGTGCCGTGGGCGTGGTCGAGTGGCCCGTGGCGCTCACCGGCGCGGCGGTGGCCTGGCTCACCCAGCCCCGGCCGGCGGACCGCGGGGACGCGGGCGCGCAGCGGTCCGAACCCGCCCACGACCTCGGCACCGCCGCCCTCAGGTCCGGTGGCGGGGGCCACGGGCACGCCCGTGCGGCCACCGGGACCGAGACGTCCGCGGGTGGCCACGCCCCGGGCACGCACGCCTCCGGCAGCCACGCCTCCGGCCGTACCGGTCATCCCGAGACAGCCAGTCCGCCCGAGGCGGCCCACGGCATCCGGGCGTCGGCGGCCAGAACGTCCACCGGTCCCCTCGGGCCCACCGCACGGCCCGACCGCACCACACTCTGAGGAGGCCATGGTGCTCGGTCTGCTGACAGCGCCGTCGGCCGCAGCCCGCCGGCTCGCACAGGCGGCGGCTCCGGCGGTCGGACTGGCCGCCGGAGCCGCCGCCGGAACCGCCCGCGCCGGCGTGCGCGGCGCGGACGCCGCCGCGCGGGTGGCGCGAGTGGCCCGCAACGCGCTGCCCGGCGCCGGTGACCACTGGCGCTCCGGCGCCCGCGCCCACCTGGCGGTGCGGCCCCTGGAACCGGACCACGCGCGGCACGCGGGCGGTACGGCCCACCTGGCGCGCCGGATGGCCGAGGCGCTGGAGGACCACCCCGAGGTGCTCGTCGCCTACTGGGACCAGGGACTCGCCCGCCTGGTGGTGACCGCGACCGGTGAGGAGGCCGCCGACCGGGTCCTGGAGCACGCGGCCGGCCTCGCCGAGCGGCACGGACTGGTCCTGGCGGCCGGCGACGTGGAGGAGACCACGCATCCGGCCGACCCGGCCGGGGTGCGCGCGGCGTCGGCCACGCTCGCGGCCGACGGCCTCGGTATCGCCGTCGCCCTCACCGCGTACGCGCTGCGGCTGCCGCCCTCGCCCCGCATGCTGACCGCGGTCGTGACCCTGCTGCGGGAGAACCCGCGCTTCCGCGCCTGGCTGCGCTCCCGGCTCGGCGACGCCCGCATGGACCTCGCACTGGCCTGCGCGAACGCCGCCGTGCACGGCGCCGGCCAGACCCCCACCTCCCTGGTGCTCGACGGTGCCCTGCGGGCCTGCCAGGTGGCCGAGACGGTGGCCCGCTCCGCCGCCTTCGACGCGGTGCACGACCAACTGTGCGCGCCCGACCGGGTCAGCCTCGGCGCGGGCCCGGACGGCCCGCCGCGCCCGCCGCTGCGCGTCTCCCCGGCCCAGGAGTACGCGGCCCACGCCTCCGCCGGCAGCCTCCTGGGCGCCGCGGCCACCCTGCTGGTCAAACACGACGGCGCCGAGGCTGCGGAGGCGGTGCTGGCCGGCTCCCCGAAGGCCGCCCGCTACGGTCCCGCCGCCTTCCACGCCGTGCTGAGCGCCGCCCTGGCCCGCACGGGCGTCCTGGTCCGCGACCCGGAGCGGCTGCGCGAGCTGGAGATGGCCGGCACCGTCGTCCTGCACCCGAGCGCGCTGCGCACCGAGAACGGCGAGCCCGACGCCTGGACCGAGCCGGTGCTGGACGCCGCCCGCCGGGCCGGGCTCCGGGTCGTGCTCGTGGACGACCCGGCGCTGGAGGACTACACCGGTCTCGCCGACCAGGTCGTCGACGCCCGCCGGCCGCTGGACGACGTCGTGTACGAGGCGCGCGGCGACGAGGGCGCCGTACTGGTGGCCGCCCGGGTGCGCACGGCCGGCGAGCACGACGTGCTGGCCGCGCTGCGGGCCGCCGATGTCGCGGTCGCGCTGACCGACCGGGACGGCGCGGTGGTCTGGCACGCCGACATCCTCGCCCTGCACGGACTGCCCGACATGTGGCGGGTGCTGACCGCGATCCCGGCCGCCCGCCGGGTCGGCCGCCGGGCCCAGACGCTGGCCCGCTCCGGTGCCGCGCTGTCCGGACTGCTCGTCGCCATCGGCGAGTCCGGCGGCGGACGCGGCCGCCGATCCGTGCTGCCGGGGCTCCGGCACGCGCCCGTCGACGTCGGTGCCGCGGCGGCGCTGCTGGCCGGGGCGGGGGCCGCGTTCGGCGTGGCGGCGGCCGGCGCCCCGCATCCGCGGCCCCGGGTGCACTGGCACGAGCTGGACCCGGACGAGGCCCGGGACCGGCTGGCACACGAACCGGCCCCCGACACCGAAAACCCGCTGGCCGCCCGGATGCGCAAGGCGGCCCGGACCGTCACCGGACACCCGGCCGCCGCGCCCGCGCGCTGGTCCTACCGGCTCGGCCGCGCCGTCCGCGGGGAGCTCCAGGACCCGCTCACCCCGGTCCTGGCGGTGGGCTCGGCGGCGTCGGCGCTCCTCGGCTCCGTCGTGGACGCGCTGCTCGTCGTCGGCGCCCTCGACCTGAACGCCCTGGTCGGCGGCGTCCAGCGGCTGCGGGCCGAGCGCGCGCTGTCCGGACTGGTCGCGGAACAGCAGCAGAAGGCGCGCCTGGTGCCGCCGGAGGCCGAGGCACCGGCCGGCGGCACCCGCACCGTGGAGGCGGGCAACCTCCGGCCGGGCGATGTCATCCAGCTCAAGACGGACGACGTGGTGCCCGCCGACGCCCGGCTGCTGTGGCAGGAGGGGCTGGAGGTGGACGAGTCCGCCCTGACCGGCGAGTCGCTGCCGGTGGAGAAGCAGACGGACCCCACCCCGCACGCCGCGGTCGCCGACCGGAGCTGCATGCTCTTCGAGGGAACGACCGTGGTGGCGGGCGAGGCCCGGGCCATCGTGGTCGACACCGGCGACCGTACCGAGGCCGCCCGTGCCGTCCACCTCGCCGCCCGCACGCCTCCGGCCGGCGGCGTCCAGGCCCGGCTCCAGGAACTCACCCGCAAGGCGCTGCCGCTGACCCTGGCGGGCGGTGCCGGGGTGACGGGCCTGGCGCTGCTGCGCGGCACCCCGATCCGCGAGGCGGTCAGCGGCGGGGTGGCGGTGGCCGTGGCGGCCGTCCCGGAGGGGCTGCCGCTGGTGGCGACGGTGGCGCAGCTGGCGGCCGCCCGCCGGCTGAGCCGGGGCGGTGTCCTGGTGCGCACCCCGCGCGCGCTGGAGGCGCTGGGCCGGATGGACACCATCTGCTTCGACAAGACCGGCACGCTCACCGAGAACCGGCTGCGGCTGGTGCGCACCTCCGACGCCGAGGGCACGGTCCGCGGGGTGACCGACCCCGGATCCGAGGAGACCGTCCGGGCAGCCGCCCGGGCCTGCCCGCGCATGAACGGCGACTCCGACCGGCCGGTGCACGCCACCGACGAGGCCGTGCTCGCCGCCGCGCCGTCCGACCCGGACTGGACCCAGCTCGCCGACCTGCCGTTCGAGGCCGCGCGCGGCTACGCCGCCGCCGTCGGCCGCAGTGGCGACGGGCCGCCCGTGCTGGTGGTCAAGGGCGCCCCGGAGACCGTGCTGCCCGCCTGCACCGGGCTGTCCGACCGGGCCTCGGAGACCGCGCACGCGCTGGCCGGGGACGGCCTGCGGGTGCTGGCGGTGGCCGAACGCCGGCTCGGCGCCGGCGAGCCGGAGACGGACGCCCTGGAACGGCCGCTCGGCGACCTGGAGTTCACCGGACTGCTGGCGCTGTCCGACGTGGCACGCGAGACCTCGACGGCGCTGGTGCACGGGCTGAACGGGGCGGGCGTACGACCTGTCATGCTCACCGGCGACCACCCGCAGACCGCGCGGTCGATCGCCGCCGACCTGGGCTGGCCGGAGGACACCGTGGTGGTCACCGGCGACGAGCTGGCCGCGGCCGACCGCGCGGCCCGGGCCCGGATGCTGCGCGACGCGGGCGTGGTGGCCCGGGTGGCGCCCGAGCAGAAGCTCCAGGTCGTGGAGGCGCTGCGGGACGCGGGCCGGGTGGTCGGCATGGTCGGTGACGGCGCCAACGACGCCGCGGCGATCCGGGCCGCCGACATCGGCGTCGGCATCAACGCGCGGGGTTCGGCCGCCGCGCGCAACGCCGCGGACATCGTGCTGACCGACGACGACCTGACGGTGCTGATCGACGCGGTCGGTGAGGGCCGCGCGCTGTGGCACAGCGTGGCCGACGCGATCGCCATCCTGATCGGCGGCAACGCGGGCGAGGTCGGGTTCGGCATCCTCGGCACGCTGCTGTCCGGGCGGGCGCCGCTGTCCACCCGGCAGATGCTCATGGTGAACCTCTTCACCGACCTGTTCCCGTCGATGGCGGTGGCCGTGACGGAGAAGGAGGGCGAGGCGGACCTGGGACACGTGGAGGAGGCGGCCGTGGTGCTGGGCGACCCGCTGCTGCGGCAGATCCGGCACCGGGCCCTGACCACCTGCCTGGGCGCGGTCACGGCCTGGCTGATCGGCCGCTTCACGCCGGGCACCGCCCGCCGCTCCAGCACCATGGCGCTGTGCGGCGTGGTCGGCACCCAGCTCGTGCAGACCCTGCTCGACCGGCGGGACAGCCGGCTGGTGCAGGTCACCTCGCTCGGCTCCGCGCTGGCCCTCGTGGCCATGGTGCAGACCCCGGGCCTCAGCCGCGCGTTCGGCTGCACCCCGCTCGGCCCGGTCGCCTGGGCCGGTGTGGTGGCCGCGATCGCGCTCGCCCTGGCGGGCCAGCGCACCCTGCCCCGCCTGGAACGAACCGTCAGCCGCCTGCTGCCGACGTGACCGGCACCCCGCCCGTGGGTGCCGGACTCAGAGCGAGCGGTGGTACTGGTCCGGCACCCGGATCTCCGCGCCCAGTTCACGGGCGGCGTGGCGGGCCCAGGACGGGTTGCGCAGCAGCTCGCGGCCGAGGAGCACCGCGTCGGCTTCCCCGTTCGCCAGGATCTTCCGGGCTTGCCCGGTCTCGGTGATCAGGCCCACGGCGGCGACGGGCAGCGGGGTCTCGCTCCTCACCCGGGCTGCGAACGGCACCTGGTAGCCCGGCTCGGCCGGGATGGTCACGCCGGGGGCGTTGCCGCCGGTCGAGACGTCGAGCAGGTCGACGCCGTGGGCGTGCAGGTCGTGGGCGAGGCGGACGGTGTCCTCCGGGGTCCAGCCGCCGTCCTGGAGCCAGTCGGTGGCCGAGACGCGGAAGAACACCGGCTTGTCCGCCGGCCACACCTCCCGTACGGCGTCCACGACCTGGAGGGCGAACCGGGCGCGGTTCTCGTACGAGCCGCCGTAGGCGTCGGTGCGGTGGTTGGAGTGCGGGGAGAGGAACTCGTGGATCAGATAGCCGTGGGCACCGTGGATCTCGACGATCTCGAAGCCCGCGGCGCGCGCCCGGCGCGCGGCGGCGGCGAACTGGCCGACGATCTCGCCGATCCGCTCGACGGTCAGCTCGGTGGGCACCGGGTGGCCCTCGTCGAACGGCAGCGCGCTCGGGCCGAGCGGCTGCCAGCCGTGCGCCTCCGGCCCGACGGGCGCGCCGCCCTTCCACGGCCGGTCGGTCGACGCCTTGCGGCCGGCATGGGCGAGCTGGACCGCCGGTACGGTGCCGTGCGCGGCGAGGAAGCGGGTGATCCGGCGGAAGGCGTCCACCTGGGTGTCGTTCCACAGCCCGAGGTCGTACGGGGAGATCCGGCCCTCGGGCGAGACCGCGGTGGCCTCCACCACGATCAGCCCGGTGCCGCCGGTGGCCCGTGCGGCGTAGTGCGCGAAGTGCCAGTCGTGCGGGGCGCCGGTGAGCGGGCCCTCCGGTTCGGCCGAGTACTGGCACATCGGGGGCATCCACACCCGGTTCGGGATGGTCACTTCGCGCAGGGTGATGGGCTCGAAGAGCGCACTCACGTCGGACTCCATTCGTCACGGACCGCTGGTGGCTTCGTACGGTACTCCTCGTACTACGAGGGATGTCAAACTACGATGCCTCTCGTACAATGCGGGTGACGAAGCGTTCCGTGACGAGGGGGCAGCCGCCGTGACCGATACCGCCACCACCGGCCGCGCGCTGCCGCACCCGGAGCGGGAGGAGATCCGCCTGGAGGCCGTGCTGCACGCGCTGTCCGACCCGATGCGGCTGCAGATCGTGCGCGAACTGGCCGCGAAGGAAGCGGAGCTGACCTGCTCGCAGTTCGACCTGCCGGTGACCAAGTCCACCACCACGCACCACTTCCGGGTGCTGCGCGAGAGCGGGGTCATCCGGCAGGTCTACCGGGGCACGGCCAAGATGAACGGCCTGCGCCGGGACGATCTGGACGGCCTCTTCCCAGGCCTGCTCGACAGCCTGCTCGCCGCCGCCGACCGCCAGGCCGGCCGCATCGGCACCCCAGGCTGAGCCGGCCGCCGGACCCCGCTTCGACCGAAGGTGGTCGAAGAGCAGGTTCAGGACGATCGCGGACAGGCAGCCCGCGCCGATCCCGCCGTTCGTCACCGTCCGGAGCCAGTCCGGGAACTTCTCGTACACCGTGGGCACGCCCACCGGCAGCATGCCGATCGCAACCGGGACCGCCACCACGGTCAGGTTGTGGTCGTCCGCGAAGCCGACCCGGGCCGGCGTCCGCAGCCCGCTCGCCACGACCGTCCCGCACATCACCAGACCGGCCCCGCCCGGCACGGGCGCCGGGATCGCCGCGACCACCGCGCCCGGCTCGGGCAGCAGACCGAGCGGCACCAGGATCCCGCCGGCCGCGGCTGCGCACCCGGGTCATGCCGACCAGGCCCACGTTCTCCGCGTACGCCGTGTACGGGAAGGTGTTGAACACCCCGCCCAGCACGGTCGCCAGGCCGTCCGCGCGCAGCCCCTCGGCGGGGGAGTGCGGCTCGGCCTTGCACAGTTCCGCACGGTTGTCGTCGTGTGTCCGGTCCGTCCGGCGGCGGGAACGCCCGGCGCGTTACGGCACCCGGGCCGCGCCCAGCAGTGCGTCCCAGTCGGCCAGCTTCACCACGCTCCGCCCCAGCCGCGCCCCCAGCTCGGCCTCGGCCCGCTCGATCGCCAGCCAGCCGTCCCAGGGCACGGGTTGGATGCCGGCCGCCCGCAGGGCCGCGACCGGATCCTCCGGCACCTTCGCGCGTCCGAGCGCGGGAGCGTCCGCGAGCAGCGTGGTCACCGTCTCCTTGGCGCACGGCCGGTTGGTGCCGATGACCCCCGTCGGGCCGCGCTTGATCCATCCGGCGACGTACTCACCGGGGGAGGGCACGCCGTCACGCAGCACGCGGCCCTCCTGGTGCGGGATCGTGCCGCTCGCCGGGTCGAAGGGCAGCCCCTCCAGCGGCACTCCGCGATAACCCACCGAGCGCAGCACCAACTGCGCGGGCACGTCCTCGTACCTGCCCGTGCCGGTCACGCCGCCGGACGCGTCCGGTGCCGTCCGTTCGAAGCGGACGGCCCCCACCCTGCCGCCGTCCTCCAGCAGCTCCACGGGGCGCAGGAAGAACCGCAGCCGGATCCGCCGGGTGGCGGTCGTGGCGGGCCGCGCCGCCCAGGCGCGCAGCACCTCCACATTGCGGCGCGGTCCGGCCGGCAGGGCGCCGGGATCCGCCGGATCGAGTGCCAGATCGGCCTCGTCGACGGTCACTTCGGTGCCGGGCAGGGCGCCCAGCTCGCGCAGCTCCTTGGTGGTGAAGCGGGCCTGGGCAGGGCCGCGCCGGCCCACCATGTGCACCTCGGTGAGCCCGCTCGCCGCCAGCGTGTCCAGCGCGGCCTGCGGGATGTCCGTGGGACGCAGCTCCGCCGCGCCCCGCACCAGCATCCGGGTCACGTCGACCGCGACATTGCCCACCCCGATGACCACCGCCGTGCGCACCCCGCGCAGGAAGCCCGCGTCGGCCGCGTCCGGATGGGCGCTGTACCAGGACACGAACTCGGTCGCGGACCAGCTGCCCGGGAGCTCCTCGCCGGGGATTCCGAGCCGCCGGTCGGTGGCGGCGCCCACGCAGTAGACCACCGCGTGGTAGAGCCCGCGCAGGTGCTGCACGGGCAGGCCGCCGGGACCGCCCACCCGGACTCCGCCGAGGAACCGCACCCGCTCGTGCTCCAGGACCGTCCGCAGGCTGCCCTGCAGGGACTTGATCTTCTCGTGGTCGGGTGCGACGCCGTAGCGGACCAGGCCGTAGGGGCACGGCAGCCGGTCCAGGACGTCCACGCGGACCTCGGGGTCGAGCTGGATCAGACTCTGGGCGGTGTAACACCCACTCGGCCCGGAACCGATGACGGCGACACGCAGCACAGCGGAACTCCTCGCCCAAGGAGAGTGTGCGGACGGCTCCAGCATGGCACCGCCGGGCGCCCGGCGGCAGGGGCCGGTGGGGTGACCGGGAGGCGTGGTCCGGTCATATGGATGTGATCATCCGCCGGGTGGTGCGCGTGGGGCACCGCGGGGGTGCAGTGGCGGCGCACCGGCCGGGCGTTCCGCGCGGGAGACCAGGGGTGCGCGGCGGGTTCGTGCGGGGTCGGGCGGGGGACCGGCCGGGTGGCGCGGGTGCGGACCGCAGGGGTGCGCGGCAGGTTGGTGCGGGGTCGGGCGGGGGACCGGCCGGGTGGCGCGCGTGCGGACCGCAGGGGTGCGGTGGCGGCGCTTCCGGGCGGAGCGGGACGAGGGAGCCGGCCCGGTTTCGCCGATGCGCCCCTCCCGCGCGGCGGATCCGGCCGGCCGAACCCGTCAGGAGCCGCTCGGCCGTTCCTCCGTGGCGAAGAACCGGGACAGGTCCCCGCCCCCCGGCGCCGGGTCCGGCTGGCTCTCCGGGGGCACCCCCATCGCCCAGTCGAGCCCGTACCGCTGGAACAGCTCGGCCCGCAGCCGGGGCACGGGCATCGGCACCCCCGGCACCAGCGCCGCGTACACCGCGCCCATCAACAGGGCCCGCAGCATCGGGTAGTCGGCCGAGACGTCCTGCGCGCCGTAACGGGCCACCGTGTCGCTCAGCAGCTCCGCCAGCCGGCGCTGCTCCGGGCACTGCACGAAGCCCTCGGCCTGGAGCAGTCCCGCCATGTGCTGGCGCATCAGCACGGGCCGGTCCCGGGCCAGGCCCAGGATCGCGTCGATGGCCCGGGCCAGCCGCTCCCGGCCGTCCTCGGTGCACGGCTCCCGCTCCAGCGCCTCCTCCAGCGTGCGGTGCATCAGCCGGTGCACGGCGGACTGCACCAACTGGCGCTTGCCGGGGAAGTAGTACGACACCAGTCCGCGCGCCGAGCCGGCCCGGTCCGCGATGTCGCCCAGCGTCGTGGCCTCGAACCCGTGCTCCCCGACGAGTTCGACGGCGGCCTGCAGCAGCCGTTCCCGGGAACGCCGCCGCAATTCTTCATTGACCGAGGCGCTGCGCGGGGACATCCTGTAACTCCTGCGTTGACTGGCTGCCAGCCAACTATACTCAACGCAGCAGGGGACCCCTGTGCCCGGGGGCCGCCCGGAACAGCCGTTCGTCCGGGGCGACGCGGGGGAGCGTCCCGGACGGGCGGTGGCGGCCGCCCCCTTCCTCGCCCGAGCCGCCGCTCAGCTCACCAGATCCAGCACCGGCAGCAGCGCGTCGGGGCGCCGGTCCACCGGCAGGTGGTCCACGAAGTGCACCCGGCAGCCGAGCGCGGCGGCGCCGCCGTCCGCCGCCCGGTTGTCGCCCACCATCACCACCCGCCGCGGATCCGCCCCGAGCGCCTCGCAGGCCACCGAGAACAGCCGCGGATCGGGCTTCTGCACCCCGTGTTCGTACGACAGTACGTACGTGTCCACATAGGCGTCGAGCCCGTGTGCGCGGAACACGGGGCGCAGATCCCAGCCGATGTTGCTGACCACGCCGACGCCGATACCGCGCTCGCGCAGGGCACGCAGCACCTTCGCCGCGTCGGGGTACGGCGACCAGGCCGCGGGCGCCATGTGCCGGTCGTACAGGGCGTCGTACAGCCCGGGATCCGGCAGCGGCACCCGGCGGGACAGGCCGGTGTAGGCGGCCCGGTGCAGTTCCGCGCTCTCGTCGCGCACCGCCCACAGCCCGGCGAGGTCCGCCGGCAGCTCCACCGGTTCCGGTCCGCCCGGCAGCCCGCCGGCCGCCTCCAGGGCCCGGGCGGCCCGCGTCAGTTCGGGCTCCGGCAGGGTGTGACCGGTCTCGGCCAGCACCGCGCGCAGCCAGGACTCGGCGGTCTCGATGCGGAACAGCGTCCCGGAGAAGTCGAAGAGCACGGCAGCCATGGACGCGACTCTACCGGCGCCGCGGACGCCGGGTCCGTACGTTGCGCGGCCACTCGTACACCAGCACCGCCACGGCCACCAGCAGCGCCCCGGCCAGCCATCCGCCCAGCACGTCGGAGGGCCAGTGGACGCCCAGCCACACGCGGGTCACACCCACGCCCACCACCGACACCAGCGCCGCCACCACCGCCGTACGCCACAGGGCGCGGCCCGTGCCGCGGCGGTGCAGCAGCCACAGCAGCAGGCCGCACACGACGGTGGCGGTCATCGCGTGACCGGACGGGAAGGCCGCGTAGTGGGCGGAGTCGACGGGGTCCGGCCAGACCGGGCGGGGGCGGGCGACGACGGCCTTCACCGACTGCTGCACGAGCGTGGCCACCGCGCAGGTGACCGCCAGCCACAGCGCCGTCCACCAGGCCGCGCGCCGCCAGACCAGCCACAGTGCCGCCGCGCCGGCCAGCAGACGCATGGTGAGCGGGTCCCACACCCAGTCCGTCAGCACCCGGAAGACCTGGGTCACCTCGTGGTCGCGCACCGCCCAGCGGTGGGTGGCGCGGGAGACACGGCTGTCCGCGGCGAGCAGGGGGTGCCAGCGCAGGGCGACGAGAACCAGCAGCACCATGAAGCAGGCGGCGAGGGCCACGGACACGCGGGCGGCCGTGCGGAGCGCCGCCCGTGGTTCGGGGGCGGGGGGCGACGGGGGAGCGGCGGGACGTCGGTGCATGCAGCGATCTTTGTGGACGGGGCGGCCGGGGGCCAAGAGGCCGAGGTCAGCCCAGCGCCCGCAATCCGGGCACCAGCGCCACCAGCACCGGGACCACCGGCACCAGCGCGGCGGTCGCCGTCAGGCGCAGCCGGCGCAGTGCAGGCAGCCGGTCCGGAGCGGTCAGCAGCCGGTGCACCCGCTGCGGCACATGCGCCTGCGGGGTCGGGGAGGGCCCGAACACGCCCCGCTCCTCGTTCAGCCCGACCAGGGCCAGGGCCGTGGTCAGCCGGCCGAAGCGCCGGGAGGCCATGTCGTCGGCGGCCAGCTCCACCAGCCGGTGCATCTCGTCGCGGAACGCGGCGAACACCGGGACCTGCGGGAACCCGCCCGCCAGCGCGGCCGAACAGTGCAGCAGCCAGTCGTGCCGGGCCTGCGCGTGCCCCTGCTCGTGCGCGAGCAGCGCGTCCAGTTGACGGCCCTTCAGGCGGCGCAGCGCCGCCGTGGTGACGACCAGCCGCGGCGCCGCGCCGGGCAGCCACCAGGCGTCGGGGCGGTCGCCCTCCAGCACCACCAGCCGGCCACTCACCTGCTCCTCGCCCGGCAACAGCGGTGCGCGCACCAGCAGCTCGGTGCGCCGCCCATGCCGCCGGGCCCGGGACCGTACGACCTCGCGGACCAGCATCGCCAGACTCCACAGTCCGCCGCAGGCGAGCAGCACGGCGGTGGGTGCCGCCCAGGGACCGGCCGTGCCGAGGGCATAGGCGTCCACGACCCCGCGCGGGGCGGTGGCGAACACATGCCCGCGCACCGCCTGCCAGGCCGCCGCCGCGCTGAGGGTCATCGACAGGGCGCAGCACAACAGGACGGCCGCCACGACGCATTGCCACACCCACAGGGCGACGACCGGATCGCGGTCCGGCCAGTCGGCCCGGGCGAGCAGCCGCGGGGCGACGACGGCGGTCAGGGCGCCGAGCAGCAGCAGGGCCACGGGGACCATCATGGTCAGCACCCTAAGAGCGCCGGGCCGCTCAGCGGTACGGTCCGCGGGGCCCAAGTGACGCAGACAACGCAGTCGGCCCCGCTCCCGGCGCTCACATCGTCAGCAGCATCGCGACCATGCCGATCCCCATCGACAGCCGGCACGCCCGGGCCAGTTCCGGGCGGTCGCCCCAGCGGGCCGGGCCGGCCCCGGCCGCCGGAGCGGTGGCGGGCACCAGACGGGCTCCGGAGAGCAGCACGTACCCCGTGAAGTACAGCAGGAGCGCGCCGGTCAGCAGCGGCACGCCGGTGCCGCCGTGCGGGTGGTGGGCGGCGGCCGGGGCCGCGGCCATCGCCACCGCCATGTAGACCATCGCAGCGCTCCCCACCAGGTGGTGCAGATGGTGCGGGGCGCCGCGCGCGGCCCACAGCGCGCGCAGGGCCGCCGCGCCGAACACGGCCGCGTACACCGGCCACGCCCACCTCGGTGGCGTGAACACGGCCGCCGGTACGGCCATCGCGGCCATGCCGAACCCCATCAGCGCCTCGCCGCCGGCGGCCCGGCGCTGCTCCTCGACGGCGCTGCGCATCCGCAGCAGGCAATAGGCCCCGGTCACCGCGCAGAGCGCGACCAGCAGCCAGGCGGTCTGCACCGGTCCGTGCACGCGCACCTCCACGCTCGACGGTCGGTCGAGGGATGCGATGCCCACGGCCGGCGGAGCGCACGCGAGCGCAAGGGGGTACACGGGGAGCATGCGGGGGAGCACGGCCTGTGACAAGCTCTGGCAGCCTCCTCGCGCTCGGCCGCCTCGACCTGGCCCTGTACACGACGGCCGGCTCGCTGTGCGCCCTCTACGGCCGCAACCGGCCCTACGCCGCCCGTGCCCGTGCCCGGGCCTGGGTGGTGCTCGGCATGGGCGGGCGGCCTCGCCGTCGCCCTGCTCGCCGCGTCCCTCACCACGAACGCCGTCGTCCTCGTCACCGTCGGCGCCGTCCTCGCGGCGGCCCGGAAGACGGTGTGCGAAGCCACCCGGATCGGACCGCCCGGCAACGCGGTCCTCACCTTCATCAGCTCCGCCTCGCTGTTCGCGCCGCAGACCCCCGGCCAGGTCCCCGGGCACCTCGGTCCGGCCCTGGCCGCCGGCGCCTGGGCCTGGCTGGTCGGCATGGCACCCGGGCTGCTCCGTCCGTACGGCCCGGAGCGCCGCGCCACCGCCCAGGCCCTGAACGCCGCCGCCGTCTACGCACGCACGCGCGGCACGGTCACCCCCGGGCCCGCGCCGTGTGCGCCGCCGCGATCCACGCCGCCTGGCAGTCGCTGCTCGCGGCCGGCACCCGGCCCGACCGCACCCGCCCCGCCCTCGAACAGCTCCTCGTCCGCGCCGAGGTCGCCCTCGCCGCACCCGCCGACACCGACCCCGGACAGCTGCGCGCCTGGGCCCGCGAGCTGTGCGGCACCGGCCGGATCGGGCGTGTCGAAGCGCCGCGCGAGTCCGTCGGTGAACTCCTCGGCGTGGTCGCCGAACAGGCCCTGCCGCCCCGCTCGCCGCGGCACCGGCTCGCCCCGCTCGCCCCCCTCGCCGTACGCACTGCGCCCGGCTGCGCCCTCGCCGGATACGGCGCCCTCGCGCTCGGCGTCGGCCGCCCGTACTGGGCGCTGGTCACCGCGGCCGCCCTCTACCAGGCCAACGTCAGCCTCACCTGGAACCGGGGCGCCCAGCGGGTCGTCGGCAACCTCGTCGGCGTCCTCCTCTTCGCCGCCCTCGCCCCGCTCGCCCACCTGCACCCCACCGCCCTGGTGCTGTGCTGCCTCGCCCTCGACTTCGGCGCCGAGGCGCTCATCGGCCGCAACTACTGGCTGGGCAGCGTCCGCGTCACCCCGATGGCACTGCTCGTCACTGAGCTCGCCGCGCCCAGAACCCCGCCGAGCTGATCACCGACACCCTCGTCGGCGCCGTGGTCGGCTTCGTCGTCGCCGTCGCCGTCACCAACGGCGCGCCGGCGACGGCCTGGAGCAGGCACTGAGCGCGGCCGAGTGCGCCCGGGAGAACGCCGCCCGCCTGCTCGCCGAGCCGCAGCCGGCGCCGTACGCCCTGGAGTCGGCCCGCCGCGGCCTCGCCGCCGCCCTGGTTGACCTGCCACGGCCGACGCCGCCGCCGGCGAGTGGTGGCAGCGCGCCCTGACCGAGGAGCGGGTCGTGCTCACCGAACAGTCCGGACACCGTACGCTCGCGGCGACGGTACGGCGTCAGGGACTCGTACCGCGGGACCGGGACGAGGACCCGGGCCGGGAACGCGACCGCGACCGGGGCCCGGGCAGGACGACGGAGGACATGCGGCCATGACGGCGACGAACGGCGGACCGACGCCCGCAGGCGACAAGGCCGGTACCCGGCCGGGGGCCGGCACCGACCCCGCGCACGGCGACACCGTCTCCGCCGTCGTCCGCCAGTGGCGGGCCGTCCACCCGGAGCTGGACACCGGACCCATGGAGATCATCGGCCGGATCAACCGCTGCGCCGCGCTGCTCCAGCAGGCCGAGGACGCCCCGCTGCGCCGGGCCGGTCTGAGCCGCCCCGAGTTCGACCTGCTCGGCGCGCTGCGCCGCACCGGACACGAGCTGACCCCGGGAGAGCTGGCCCGGGAGACCTTCTCCTCCGGGGCCGCCGTCACCAAGCGGGTCAAGCAGCTGACCGAGCGCGGCCTGGTCGAGCGGCGCGGCGACACCCGTGACCGCCGCGTCGCCCACCTCCGCCTCACCGGGGCCGGCCGCGACCTGGTCGACGGCATCCTCCCCGAGCAACTCGCCTACGAGACCGCCGTCCTGTCCGTCCTGGCCCCCGAGGGACAGGGCGAACTGGCCGGTCTCCTCGCCGAGTTGCTCACCCGGCTGGAAGGCCGCACCGGGGCACTGCGTGCGTGACCGGCACCGGCCGGTCCTCAAGGCCACCGACTCAGCACGTCGTCCACCGCCGGGGCGAGATCGTCCTGGAGGTCACCACCCGCCACCGACGCCGGCCGGCACAGGTTCGCGATGACCACGGCCAGTGCCCTGTCCCGGGAGGTCCGGGACAGCAGGCGGCGCAGCAGCGACACGAACTGCCCGGCGGGGCAGCCGAGATCGTCACGGGCCCGGGAGAGCAGGTCGATCGCGAGTCCGGAGCGAGGGGCACTGCCTGTGACTGGGCATCCCGGCTCGGACAGGGCACGAGCCCCGCGGGCCCCGGCGTCCAGGACGGGGACCGGCATGCTCAGAGCCCCGGCGGGCTCTGCCGGATCGGCGACGGAACGCACATGTGCCAATGCCTCGGAGAGGCACGGCGCACCCTGCTCCGGGGGCACGGGGCGAGGACGGCGCAGTCACGCGCCGGCGCGCGGGGAAACCAGGGGGCTGCGGCCTCCGCGGCGCCCGCCGCCAGGACCGTGTCCCGTTCCTCCGGGGACAGAAGCGGCAGGAGGGCCGCCCCGTCCTCGGTCCGATGGGGGATGTGGCCTCCGCCGAGGAGTGCGTCGCGGACCTCGGCCAGTACCTCCTGCCGGACCTCGGCGGGGAGCAGGGGAAGCACCGAGACCAGGGCACCGACGTTGTCCGCGCAGTCCCACGCGTCCGACTCCGCGCGGATCTCCGCGAGAGCCCGGACGGCGATCTCCCGCCGGGTGCCGGACCGGCACCCGGGCCCGGGTCAGATCCCCGGCCGGTACCGCAGGGGATGGTCCTCCGGGACCTCCACCAGGACGATCCTCGTGCCGTCCGGGTCGGTGATCCACATCTCGATCAGGCCCCAGGGTTCCCGCTGCGGAGGCCGGAGGATCTCGACGCCCTTGGCCCGCAGCTCCTCGTGCGCGGCCGTGACGTCCTCGACCTGGAGCCACAGGCGCACGGCGGGCGACGGCGGGGTGTCGGACCGGCCGGAGACCTCCAGGAACCCGCCGCCCATGAAGTACACCGTCCCGCGCCCCGGGCCCGTGCCGAACTCCCGGTACACCGCCAGGCCCAGCTGCTCGCCGTAGAAGGCGCGGGACCTCTCGGGATCGGTGGGCTGCAGAAGCGTGCGGCTGCTGAGTACATGCACCATGCACCGGAGGCTAGCGGCAGCGTTACCCTCGTCCCTGGCTCAGCCACGCCCGAGATCGGAGACCGCCGCCATGGACACCCCCGCCACCGGACTCACCTTCCGCGACGCCACCGACGGTGACGTCGACGCCCTGGTCGCCCTCGTCGAGTCGGCGTACCGGGGCGACAGCAGCCGGGCCGGGTGGACCACCGAGGCGGACATCCTGGAGGGCCAGCGGACCGATCCGGAGGGCGTGCTGGAGGTCGTCAAGTCGCCCGACAGCCGGCTGCTGACCGTCGAGCAGGACGGCCGTATCGTCGCCTGCTGCCAGCTGGAACACCGCGGCGACCACGCCTACTTCGGCATGTTCGCGGTCAGCCCGTCCCTCCAGGGCGCGGGCCTCGGCAAGACCGTCATCGCGGAGGCGGAGCGGCAGGCGCGGCTCACCTGGGGAGTCACCGAGATGCACATGACGGTGATCTCGGTCCGCGACGACCTGATCGCCTGGTACGAGCGCCGCGGTTACCGCCGTACGGGACGGATGACCCCGTTCCCGTACGGCGACGAGCGTTTCGGCATTCCGCAGCGCGACGACCTGCAGTTCGAGCTGCTGGTCAAGAAGCTCGCCTGAGCAGGCTCGCCCGGTCGTGCCGACGCACGCTAGGCCGTGAACCGGCCCGTGCGCTTGATCTCCGGGTAGTCCGTCGTCGCCCCGTCCAGCTCCAGCGCGCGGACCAGCCGCAGGTGGTCCTGTGTGTTCACCACCCAGCCGATGATCCGCAACCCGGACGCGCGCGCATGCTCGACGATCTCCAGAGTGAGCCGGCGGATGTTGAGACACACCGTCGCGGCACCCACGGCGACGGCACGGTCCACCACGTCGGTGCCGTACCGGCTCGCGACCAAGGCCGTGCGCACGCCCGGCACCAGCCGCGCGATCTCGGTGATCGCCTCGTCGTGGAACGAGGACACCTCCACCCGCGCGGTCAGGTCCCGGGCGCGCATCACCTCGGCCAGCGCCCGCGCCGCCGCCACGTCCTTGATCTCGGCCTGCAGCGGCGCGTGCACCGCGTCCAGGACCTCCTCGAACACCGGCACCCGCTCCCCGCGGCCCGCGTCCAGGGCACGCAGCTCGGCGAGGGTCTTCTCGGCGATCGGTCCGGACCCGTCGGTCGTACGGTCCACCTCGGCGTCGTGCATGACGACCAGGGCGCCGTCCTTGCTCAGGTGCAGATCGAGTTCGATCAGGTCGAGGCCGGCCCGCTGCGCGGCGACGAAGGAACGGAGGGTGTTCTCGGGCTCGACGCCCATGACACCGCGATGACCGATGGTAAGGAAGTTCAAGGTTCAACTCGCTTCCGTCGACGGCGGCTCGGCGGCGCGCGGACCGACGGACCCCGTCCGGACGTCGTCGTCCACGCGGCAGGCTCGCAGCCTAACGGCCGGGCCGTGCGTTGAACCCGCAGCTGCGCCGGGCATTCGGCAGGAGGGGCAGGCGCCGGTTGGCCGGTATCCGCCCCGGCTGTCACCCTCCCGTGGGCGCGTCCCCGTGCCCCTTGACCGCCCGGGGTGCGGTCCCGGCGGCACCGCCCGCCGTCGACGGAAGTGAGCGTCGTCACGGCATACGGCAGGAAAAACATCCGTGACCAAGGGGGAAGGCAGAAAAATTTCCCGACTACGCTCTTGCTGAGAGAAACCGGGTATGCATACGGTGTGCCTACGCGAGGTTCTCCTGTGGAGGATGGGACATGACGGAAATTCTTGTGCAGTCGGGTGCGGAGGATCGGGTTTCTCCGCTGACCAGGGTGGTGGAGCACCCGGCCTGGCCCGTGCTCAAGGATGCCGTGGAGCAGATCCGGCCATGGCAGTCGACGGACGGATCGATCGACTTCGACGCCGAGGGCGCCCCGCGGCGGGCCGACGCCGTGACGGCCGTCGAGCGTGTCGCGGACGCGGTCGAGCAGCTCTCCCCGCTGCTCCCGCACGATGCCGCCTACCACCAGGCGCTGGTGAAGGACCTCCGCCGCTGGGCCGAGGGCGGCTTCCAGGTGCCGGACTTCCTTGACTCCCTGCTGGCCTTCCAGCCGGCCGCGAACCGGGCGGACGGCCTGCAGCACCTGGTCGTCTTCCCGATGTACACGCAGAACGGCAACCCCGACCGCAACCTCGAAGCGGTCGTGCTGCGCATGGTCTGGCCGGACTGGCTGGCCGAGCTGGAGCGCACCCGTTACGACAACCCGCTCTTCTGTGGCATCACCTTCGAGGACTTCACCTCGGGCTACGACACCAACTCCGCCGTGCTCTTCCCGGAGACCATCGCCGTCCGTGAGGCGCCGGAACGTTTCTCCTGGGGTGGCATCTTCTGTGACCGCGAGGCCGCCCGCTTCCGCCGCGTGACCGAGGCCGCCGTGGACATCCTGGGCCTGGAGCTGCCCGAGGACATCGCCGCGATGGTCCACGACCAGAAGCGCTGCGAGGAGGCCTTCGTCCTGTGGGACATGGTCCACGACCGCACCCACAGCCACGGCGACCTGCCGTTCGACCCGTTCATGATCAAGCAGCGCCAGCCGTTCTGGATGTACGGCCTGGAGGAGCTGCGCTGTGACCTCACCGCCTTCAAGGAGGCCGTGAAGCTCCAGGCGGACGGCGTCCCGCAGGCCCGTGACGTGCAGTACGCGGTGCTCTTCGACCGGATGTTCCGCTTCCCCGTCACGGGCGACCGCAACCGCAACTACGACGGCCTCGGCGGCCAGCTGCTCTTCGCCTACCTGCACAAGCACGACGTCGTCCGCTGGACCGACAACAAGCTCTCCATCGACTGGGAGCGCGCCCCGCAGGTCACCAACCAGCTGTGCGCCGACATCGAGAAGCTCTACAAGGACGGCATCGACCGCCCGAAGCTGGTGCACTGGTTCGCCGGCTACGAGCTGGTCTCCACCTACCTCGCCCCGCACCCCGGTTCCAAGTGGGCCAAGGGCCCGGACGCCCTGGACCTGACCCAGCCCCCGCGCAAGCTGGTGGACGATGTGCTTCCGGACGAGTTTCCGCTGAGCATGTTCTATGAGGCCCTGTCCAAGAAGCTGAAGAACGTGATCGCCTCCACCAAGGGCATCACGGCGGACGGCGCCGAGCGGGTCGCCGCGTGAGCGACCGCGTCCAGGACACTGCTCCAGAGGGGAAGAACATGAGGAACGGCGCGAACGGACCTCTCAGCGGTGCGGTGATCGCGGTGGCCGGCGCGGGTGGACCCGCCGGCCGCGCGACGCTGCTGCGCCTGGCCGAGGCCGGGGCGACCGTCGTCGGCGCGGACAACGACCCGCAGCGGCTGTCGGAGGCCGTGGACGCGGCCCGCTACGCCTCGGGTGGAGCCTCCGTCACCGGCGACACGGTGGACCTGCTGAACCTGGAGTCCACCCGGGACTGGGCCGCGCACATCGAGAAGGACTTCGGGCGGGTCGACGGCCTGGTGCACCTGGTCGGTGGCTGGCGCGGCAGCGAGACCTTCACCAAGACCAGCCTCGACGACTGGGACTTCCTGGAGCTGCTGCTCGTCAAGACCGTGCAGCACACCTCCCTGGCGTTCCACGAGGCCCTGCAGCGCAGCGAGCGCGGCCGTTACGTCCTGATCAGTGCGGCCGGCGCCTCGAAGCCGACCGCCGGTAACGCGGCCTACTCCGCGGCCAAGGCCGCCGCCGAGGCGTGGACGCTCGCCATGGCCGACTTCTTCCGCAAGGCGGGGGGCGCCGAGGGGCCGACGTCCGCGGCTACGATCCTGGTGGTGAAGGCGCTGGTGCACGACGCGATGCGCGCCGAACGCCCCAACGCGAAGTTCGCGGGCTTCACGGACGTCAAGGACCTGGCCCAGGCCATCGAGGGTGTCTGGAGCAAGCCCGCCGCAGAAGTGAACGGAAACCGTCTGTGGCTGACCGAGAAGCCGTGAACCCTGCCAAGACCGACGCGCGTCGCCATCACGACCCGCAGGTCCGCGGTTTCGCCAGTGACAACTACGCCGGGGCCCACCCCGAGGTGCTGGCCGCCCTGGCCCTGGCCAACGGCGGCCACCAGGTGGCCTACGGCGAGGACGACTACACCGGGAACCTCCAGGGGATCATCCGCAGTCACTTCGGTGCCACCGCGGAGGCCTTCCCGGTCTTCAACGGCACCGGCGCGAACGTCGTCGCGCTCCAGGCGGTCACCGACCGCTGGGGTGCGGTGATCTGCGCCGAGAGTGCGCACATCAACGTGGACGAGGGCGGTGCGCCCGAGCGCATGGGCGGGCTGAAGCTGCTCACCGTGCCCACGCCCGACGGCAAGCTCACGCCGGAGCTGATCGACCGGCAGGCCTGGGGCTGGGAGGACGAGCACCGCGCCATGCCGCAGGTCGTGTCGATCACCCAGAGCACGGAGCTGGGCACCCTCTACACGCCCGAGGAGATCCGCGCGATCTGCGAGCACGCCCACGCGCACGGCATGAAGGTGCACCTGGACGGCTCCCGGCTCGCCAACGCCGCCGCTTCCCTGGACGTGCCCATGCGGACGTTCACCAACGCGGTCGGCGTCGACATCCTCTCCCTGGGCGGGACGAAGAACGGCGCGCTGTTCGGCGAGGCGGTCGTCGTCATCAACCAGGACGCGGTGCGGAAGATGAAGCACCTGCGGAAGATGTCGATGCAGCTGGCCTCGAAGATGCGCTTCGTCTCCGTGCAGCTGGAGGCCCTGCTCGCCAAGGACCTTTGGCTGCGCAACGCCCGCCACGCCAACGAGATGGCCCAGCGGCTCGCCGAGGGCGTCCGGGCGGTGCACGGTGTGGAGGTCCTCTACCCGGTGCAGGCGAACGGCGTCTTCGCCAGGCTCCCGCACGACGTGAGCGAGCGGCTGCAGAAGCGGTTCCGGTTCTACTTCTGGGACGAGGGTGCCGGGGTGGTGCGCTGGATGTGCTCCTTCGACACCACCGAGGACGACGTCGACGCCTTCCTGGCGGCCCTCAAGGAGGAGATGGCCCGCTAGTCCCAGGCTGTGCATAGATATACGGTCACCCGAAAAGTCATTGACGCTCGGGTGATCGTATTTCTATGCTCTGCGGGCATGGAGCTGATCCAGAACACCGCCGACCTGTCCGCCTATCTGGCTGCTGACGAGGTCATTGACCACCATCATCCGGTGGTCCGGGAGACGGCCGCCCGCCTGGCCGCCGAGGCCGCTGATTCGTATGAGTATGCGCGAGCCGCCTACGAATTCGTCCGGGACGCCATCCCGCACTCCCAGGACTCCGGGGACCTCCGCGTCACCTGGCGCGCCTCCGACGTGCTGGCCCTGCGGACCGGCGTCTGCCACGCCAAGTCCCATGCGCTCGCCGCGCTGCTGCGGGCCGAGGACATCCCCACCGCCCTGTGCTACCAGCGCCTGGCCCATGACGAAGGCGGTCACGCCCTCCACGGTCTGGTCGCCGTCCGCTTCAACGGGGCCTGGCACCGGCAGGACCCGCGCGGCAACAAACCGGGCGTCGACGCCCGGTTCTCCCTGACCGGCGAGCGGCTGGCCTGGACCCCCGACCCCGCCGCCGGGGAACTGGACCACCCCGTCCTGTACGCCGAACCACACCCGCTCGTCCTCGCCGCCCTGCGAGCCGCCCCCGACCGGCCGCACCTCTGGAAGACGCTCCCCGACTCCCTCTGAACCCGCAGCGCATGGGACACATCCGGCTCAAGTAGGAATGTTTTTCTCCTACTCGCGGCCGATGCCGAGGCCGGTGGCTCCTGTGAGGCTAGGTCTCGATCACAGGCGGCATCGCGGTGCAGCCGGTCAACGGGGGATCCACAAGGGGGACATCGGTCTTTTCCGGGACGCGTCGACCATCCGCGTCCCCATCCTTTCGCGTTCTTTCCTGCGACCTGACATCCAGGACGCTGCACCGACCGTGGAGCGAAGCGACTTCGTACGCCTCAACGCCGCCTGCTCAATTCACGGGGAGAACAGTTGAACAGAAGAATCGCACGAGTGTCGCTCGGCCTGACGTCGAGTGCGGCGCTGGCCGTCGCCGGCACGCTTGCCGTCTCGGCACCCGCCCACGCGACGTACTACAGCGGGGGCATGCCCAAGCGGTCGTTCAGCGTCAAGACCGTCGGCATCAACGACGAGTGGGTCAAGTACTTCGACACCGCCCGCGGCAACTGGAACAGCGCCGGGGTCGGAGCGAGCATCAAGCGCAGTTCCCACGCCAAGCCCAGCTTCACGGCCGGCAACTACAGCCAGAGCTGGTACGGCCTGTACGCGCCGTCCGGAACGCGGGCGCACCGTTCCTTCCAGATCAAGGTCAACGCCACGACCCTGTGGCGGGACACCAAGAACATCCCCAAGTACGACAAGTGGGTGCGCAGCACCAGCACGCACGAACTGGGGCACGGGCTCAGCCTCGCCGACAACCCGAACACGAGCAAGGTCTCGCTGATGAAGCACAGCCGCGACCGCTCGAAGGTGCAGAAGCCGCAGCCCTATGACAAGTCCGAGGTGAAGAGGATCTACCGATGAACGCCGGACGGAACATTCTCGTCGCCGGGACAGCGGTGCTCGCCGCGTTCGCCGCTGTCGGCTGCTCCGCGGACGGCTCCTCCTCCAAGGGGGCCAGGTCCGCGGGGGCTTCGGACACCGTGACCTACCACGCGGACTACCCCGCGTACTCCTCGCTCGACGACGTCATCGAGAAGTCCGACGCCGTCGTCGAGGGCACCGTCGTCGGCACCCGGGTGCAGAAGCTGGTGCCCGACGCGCCCGCCGGTGACAACCCCGCCACCAACCCGCAGGCCGGCCTGTCGCCCGCCGAGGCCAAGGCGGCCAGGAAGGCGGCCGAGGAGAACCCGGTCATCGTCACCGTCTCCAAGGTGAAGGTCACCCGGGCCATCGCCGGCAAGGTGGCCGTCGGCGACACCATCGAGGTCAGCCAGCTCGGCGGCACCTACCACGGTGTGGCGTACCAGGAGAAGGACACCACCATGCTCGCCAAGGGCGGTCAGCGGTACGTGCTGATGCTCGCCGCCCACGGCAAGAGCCCGTACGACCTGCTCAACCCCGAGCAGGCCCTCTACACCGTCAAGGCGGACGGCACGGTCAAGGCCGTGTCCGTCGGCGGCTTCACCGACGCGGGCAAGGTCGACCAGCTGGCCGTCAAGGCCGACCGGATCGTCAGGAACCGCACGCGGTAAGCACTCCCGTATCGCCCGGCCGGTGCGCCACGGATCGCCCGTGGCGCACCGGCGTCGTGTCACCTGCCCCGCGCTGCCAGCCGCAGGGCCTTGCGCACGCCCGGGCTCAGGGCCACGCCGTTGTCCTTCGCGGCGACCGCGGCACCGCCCTCGACCTCGTACCAGCCCTGCGTGGTGTTCACCAGGACGTAGCTGCCACCCTCGCCCTTGTCGAGCAGCAGGACGTACTCCTTGCCGGCGGTGAGGCTCGCGGTCTCGGGCCCGGAACCCGGGGTCGTGTAGGACAGCCGGATCGCGTCGCCCGGCGTCTCGCCCTTGGCGGTCGCCACCACCTTCGCCGTGGCCACCGTCGTGCGGACACCGTCGCCGGTCTCCTCGTGCCCCGAGCCGAGCCGCGCCCGTACGATCACGGTCGCCGCTCCTTCCAGCTTCGCCGTGCTGTCGAAGTACGGCTCGTCGGCGCTGATACCGCCGTCCGTGCCCTCGCCCGCCCCGGCCGGCTCGCTGCTCCGCCCGGCCTGGTGGCCGCCCGGCCCGGCCGGGTCGCTCTGCAGGCTGAACACGGTGACGGCGCCGATGGCGACGGTGGCGACGCAGGCCATCGCGGTCATCAGGGAACCTCGCCGAGGTGCCCGGCGAGGGGCCGCGGGAGGCGGGGTGCCGTCGGGCCCGACCAGCGTGGCGAGTTCGTCGGCGGCGCGCGCCGACAGGGTCTCGTGCGTGGTGTCCGGGACCGGGTTGGCGTTCGTGATCAGAGGCTTCACACGCATCGGACTGCCTCCTGGGGCAGATCGTAGACGGCACGGAACGCTTTGCGTGCTCGGTGCAGCCTGACCCAGACCGCGGACGCGCTGCATCCGAGGACCTCACCGGCCTCCGCCGCGCTCAGCCCGTCCCAGTAGCTCAGCAGGAGGATCTCGCGGTGCGCGGGCGGAAGCCGGTCCAGGGCGTCGAGTACGGCGTTGTCCTGACTCGACGCCGGAGCGCTGCCCATCGTGTCGGCGATGGTGCGGTGTATCTCCGTCAGGCGTGCCATGGAGCGGTAGTGGTTGCTCAGCAGGTTGCGCGCGGTGACGAACAGCCAGCCGGTGCCGATGTCCTGACCGGCCGTCATGCGCTCCCACGCGGTGCGGAAGACCTCCGCGGTGAGTTCCTCCGCCGCTCCCCGGTCGCCCGAACGCCGGTGCACGTAGGCGCACACCCGCGCATGCTCACGGACGTACAAGGCCGTGAACCGCGCGGCGCGGTCACGGTCGGTGCGGGTCTTCAGGGTCTCCACACCTTTTATATGTCGGAGACCCGGTGCATCCTTACCGATCGCTCCGAGGAGTTCCGGTGGACGCCGGTGCGAGGCGTCAGTGGGCTTCCGCCGTGCGCAGTGCCTCCGCCGTCGGTGCCGTGCCGCCCAGGTGCGCGGGCAGCCACCAGGAGTCCTCCGGGCCCTTGGGGCGGCCCGGGTAGGCGCGCTGGGCGGCCTCCAGGAGTTCCTGGACGCGCTCGCGCAGACGGCGGGTGATGGCGCCGGCGTACTGGTCGCGGGGCGCTTCCACCGGCTCGCCGACACGGATGGTGACGGGCAGGTGGCTGCGCTTGAAGTTGCGCGGGTGGCCCTTCGTCCACAGCCGCTGCGTGCCCCAGACCGCCATGGGGACCAGCGGGACCCCCGCCTCCTGGGCCAGGCGGGCCGCGCCCGACTTGAAGCTCTTCAGCGTGAAGGACTGCGAGATCGTCGCCTCCGGGAACACCCCGACGATCTCCCCGGAGCGCAGCGAGTCCAGCGCGTGCTCGTACGCCGTCTCACCCTGCCCGCGGTCCACCGGGATGTGCTTCATCCCGCGCATCAGCGGTCCGGAGACCTTGTGCCGGAAGACCGACTCCTTCGCCATGAACCGCACCAGGCGCTTCTGCGGCAGGGCGGCGAGGCCGTTGAAGATGAAGTCCAGGTAGCTGATGTGGTTGCTCACCAGCACAGCGCCGCCCGAGCGCGGGATGTTCTCCGACCCCTGGCAGTCGATGTCCAGGTCCCAGACCTTGAACAGCGTCTTGGCGAAACCGATGACGGGACGGTAGACCAGCTCTGCCATGGGCGGGGTGGACCCTTTCTGCTCTGCTCGGGAAAGGGGATCCCGGCGGGAAAGTTACGCAGCCGTAGGTTTACGGCGTATCGCAGATCGTGCCCGAAGAACGGACGGGTAGCCAGTCCTGGTGCCCCGCGGCGGCGAGATCCTCGTCACGTCGGCCTACATTCCAGCCTGTCGCTCCGGTCCCCTCTGCTCCACCCGTGTCACCGCCGCCCGCTTCCGCAACAGGCACAGCTCACACTCCGGGCAGTACCCGGACACGGCGTTCAGTAACGCGGCGGCGAGCGCGGCCCCGGTCGCCGCGCACCCCGGCCGGTGCGGCCCCACCGGAACCCCGCGAGACCCAGCCCGGCGAACAGCGGCCCGGCCGCCTGCGCGAACCGCGGCGGCTCCGGCGGCTCGAACTCCTTCGGCGGCCCCGGCCCAGTGCCCAGGCGCAGGGAGATCTCTCCGCGGGAAACGGGAATCTTTGCAGTCTCCTGAATGTTGTGCCGAGGATGACCCACGGGTGGTGTGTCCGGCGGTGCTCGCGGCGGCGAGCGCCCACGGCGTGCCGCACAGGCGGCGGAACGGGAGAGCGCGGGTGCGCGGGTGTGACGACGGCAAGCGGCTCGGGGTGGCCGAACTCGGCGGTGAACTGGGGGAGCGGGCCACGCTCGTGCAGTTCTCCAGCGCCTTCTGCGCGCCCTGCCGGGCGACCCGGCGCATCCTCGGCGAGGTCGCCGGGATGGTCCCGGGCGTGACCCACGTCGAGATCGACGCCGAGGCCCGCCTGGACCTCGTACGCGAACTGGAGGTCCTCAAGACCCCCACCGTGCTGGTCCTGGACGCCGACGGCCGCGTGGTGCGGCGGGCCACCGGACAGCCACGGAAGGCCGACGTCATCGCCGCTCTGGGCAAGGCCGTGTGAGCGGGTTTCAGGGAACGGTGAGACATCTTCCAGATGCCGGAACCTGCTTGACTGTGTGCACCACCTATCGTCAGTCTGACCGTATGCCGATCGAACTCCTTCTCTTCGGACGGGTCCACGTCGACCTCGCCCGCACCGCGAGCGCGCGCTGTCCGGGTTGCTGAGCAGCCACGGACCCGCTTTCCCCTCCTCGCAGAAGGACGACTGCATGACGGCCACGCCCGACCTCGGCACGCCCCGGCTCGCCTCCCCCGATCTCCTGCGCTCCACCTTCCGCCGGCACGCCGCCGGTGTGGCGGTGATCACCGCGCGTGGTTCCTCCGGCCCGGTCGGCTTCACCGCCACCTCCCTGACCTCCGTCTCCGCCGAACCGCCGCTGGTCTCCTTCGGCATCGGCACGGGCGCCTCCAGCTGGCCCGCGATAGCCGAGGCCGAGCACGTGGGGGTGCACATACTCGGCGAGCACCAGAGCGACCTGGCCGCCACCTTCGCCCGCAGCGGCGCCGACCGCTTCGGCGCGCCCACCGCCTGGCGGGAGGGCCCGGAAGGCGTGCCCGTACTGGACGACGTGCTCGCCTGGCTGGTCTGCCGGATCGTCGGGCGGGTGCCTGCCGGTGATCACCGGATCGTGCTCGCCGAGGTGGTCCTCGGCGACCCCTCGGGCGCCGGCCGCCCGCTCCTCTACCACCAGGGCCGCTTCAACGGTCTGCGGGATTGATCACGTCCCGGATCGCACCGGTCCCTCCTGCGGAGCCGTCGAGTTCCGGTTACGCTGCGTTGCGAAGGTCACAGTTCAAAGCGCTTGCTTAGCGGGCCTGGACTGGGTGTACTGACAAGTAATATTTCGTTCGGAGCGCGCGGACGCCCCGACCGGGATCGGCCGCTTGGGGCGCCTATGCTGCCTGCAAGAGGCAGCCCGAAATGACGATGCAGTAGGAGAGCCGGCGTGAGCTTGAGGATCGTTGTCACTGTGAAGTACGTGCCCGACGCCACTGGCGACCGGCACTTCGCCGATGACCTGACCGTCGACCGCGACGACGTCGACGGGCTGCTCTCCGAGCTGGACGAGTACGCGGTCGAGCAGGCCCTCCAGATCGCGGAGAACGCGGACGACGCCGAGGTCACCGTCCTGACGGTCGGCCCCGAGGACGCCAAGGACGCGCTCCGCAAGGCCCTCTCCATGGGCGCCGACAAGGCCATCCACGTCGAGGACGACGACCTGCACGGCACCGACGCCATCGGCACCTCCCTGGTGCTGGCCAAGGCCATCGAGAAGGCCGGCTACGACCTGGTCGTCTCCGGCATGGCCTCCACCGACGGCACCATGGGCGTCGTTCCCGCGCTGGTCGCCGAGCGTCTCGGCGTTCCCCAGGTCACCCTCCTGTCCGAGGTCTCCGTCGAGGACGGCGTGGTCAAGGGCCGCCGTGACGGTGACGCCGCCTCGGAGCAGCTGGAGGCCTCGCTCCCGGCCGTCGTCTCCGTGACCGACCAGTCCGGCGAGGCCCGCTACCCGTCCTTCAAGGGCATCATGGCGGCCAAGAAGAAGCCGGTGGAGTCCTGGGACCTGTCCGACCTGGACATCGAGGCCGAGGAGGTCGGCCTGGACGGCGCCTTCACCAAGGTCGAGACCGCGACCGAGCGTCCGGCGCGCACGGCCGGCACCATCGTCAAGGACGAGGGCGAGGGCGGCAAGCAGCTCGCTGAGTTCCTCGCGAGCCAGAAGTTCATCTAAGGGCTCGCCCCCGCTGACCGCCCCTCAACTTCGTTACGCAGGAGAGCAATCCCATGGCTGAAGTCCTCGTCTACGTCGACCACGTGGACGGTGCCGTCCGCAAGCCGACCCTCGAGCTGCTGACCCTGGCCCGCCGCATCGGCGAGCCCGTCGCCGTCGCGCTGGGCAACGGCGCCGCCGACACCGCCGCCACGCTCGCCGAGCACGGCGCGGTGAAGGTCCTCACCCACGACGCGTCCGAGTACGCCGAGTACCTGGTCGTGCCGAAGGTGGACGCCCTGCAGGCCGCCTACGAGGCCGTCTCCCCGGCCGCCGTGCTGGTCCCGTCCTCCGCGGAGGGCAAGGAGATCGCCGCCCGCCTGGCGCTGCGCATCGGCTCCGGCATCATCACCGACGCCGTCGACCTGGAGGCCGGCGACGAGGGCCCGGTGGCCACCCAGTCGGTGTTCGCCGCGTCCTTCACCACCAAGTCCCGCGTCATCAAGGGCACCCCGGTCATCACGGTCAAGCCGAACTCGGCCGCCGTCGAGGCCGCCCCGGCCGCCGGCGCCGTCGAGGCCCTGTCCGTGACCTTCTCGGACAAGGCCACCGGCACCAAGATCACCGGCCGTACGCCGCGTGAGTCGACGGGCCGCCCGGAGCTGACCGAGGCCGCGATCGTGGTCTCCGGTGGCCGCGGTGTGAACGGCGCCGAGAACTTCTCGATCATCGAGGCCCTCGCCGACCAGCTCGGCGCGGCCGTCGGTGCCTCGCGTGCCGCCGTCGACGCCGGCTGGTACCCGCACACCAACCAGGTCGGCCAGACCGGTAAGTCGGTCTCGCCGCAGCTGTACATCGCCAACGGCATCTCGGGTGCGATCCAGCACCGTGCCGGTATGCAGACCTCGAAGACCATCGTGGCCGTCAACAAGGACGCCGAGGCCCCGATCTTCGAGCTGGTCGACTTCGGTGTGGTCGGCGACCTGTTCGACGTCGTGCCCCAGCTGACCGAGGAGATCAAGTCCCGCAAGGGCTGAGTCCCCTCCTGGCGCCACGAGGCCCCTGTGACCCGCGCGGTCACGGGGGCCTCACTGCATCCTGGTGTCGACGCACCGCGAGAGGACCACGGTCCGAACGGGGTGTTGACCACGATGAACCACCCGGATAACTTCATTCAACAGATTGTTGATTCCGCTGGGCGGAAAACCTGGAGGGTGTGGGATGGGTCAGCAGGAGCAGGTGGCGACAAGCCTCGCGGGCGCCGTCAGCGAGGAGATCAGCGCCTCCCTCGCACCGGTCGACGCGGAGCTTCAGCGCCGCTACCCCGGGGACCCCGGCACCCGGCAGCCCGTCCACACCGTGTACGTCCCCGGCGACGCCTTCGCCGCCGACACCCTGCGCTCCTGGGGCGACCAGGCTCTCGCGGCCCTCGACGAACACGCCCCCGACGCCGCCTCCTTCGCGGCCGTCCTCGGGCTGCCGGACGAACTGGCCGAGCCGGTCTACTCCCGCGTCCGCGCCAAGCTGGAGCGCGAGCCCGTCGAGGACCTGCGCGTGGACTTCGAGGACGGCTACGGCCCCCGGCCCGACGCCGAGGAGGACGCGACGGCCGCCCACGCCGCCCGCCTGATCGCCGAGGCGTACCGCAACGGCACGGCGGCGCCGTACATGGGCATCCGCATGAAGTGCATGGAGGCCGCCGTACGGGACCGGGGCATCCGCACCCTCGACGTCTTCCTCACCGGCCTGATGGAGGCCGGAGGGCTCCCCGCGGGCCTGGTCCTCACCCTGCCCAAGGTGACGTACCCCGAGCAGGTCGGCGCCTTCGTCCGGCTCCTGGAGGCCTTCGAGAAGGTGCACGGCCTGGACGCCGGCCGCCTCGGCTTCGAGATCCAGATCGAGACCAGCCAGGCGATCCTCGCCACCGACGGCACGGCGACCGTCGCCCGCATGATCCAGGCCGCCGAGGGCCGCGCCACCGGACTGCACTACGGCACCTTCGACTACAGCGCCTGCCTGGGCGTCTCCGCCGCCTACCAGGCCAGCGACCACCCGGCCGCCGACCATGCCAAGGCGATCATGCAGGTCGCGGCGGCCGGCACCGGTGTGCGCGTCTCGGACGGCTCCACCAACGTCCTCCCCGTCGGCCCGACCGCCAAGGTCCACGACGCCTGGCGCCTCCACTACGGCCTCACCCGCCGCGCGCTCGCCCGCGCCTACTACCAGGGCTGGGACATGCACCCCGGTCACATCCCCACCCGCTACGCGGCCGTCTTCGCCTTCTACCGCGAGGGTTTCGAGCAGGCGGCGGCCCGCCTCACCCGGTACGCCAACCGGGCCGGCGGCGACGTCATGGACGAACCCGCCACCGCCAAGGCCCTGAGCGGCTACCTGCTGCGCGGCCTGGACTGCGGCGCCCTGGACATCGCCGAGGTCGCCCGCCTCACCGGCCTGACCCGCGCCGACCTGGAGAGCTTCGCGACACCCCGCCGCGGCGACCTGACGGCCTCCGGGCAGTAGACGGCGGGGCTGGCGCCCGTCGTGCCGGGCGCCGTTACCTGCCTGCTCCCTGCGAGTGCTCGTCGGACGGCCTCGGCCGCCGGCATCACGCTCGCCTCGGCACCGCCGGGTGCCGGGGGCGACCCCGGCGGGAGACGAGCCGGGGACGCTGGCTGCCGGCGCCGAGGGCCGGGGAAGCAGGGGCGCCGCGGGGCGGGGCGGCCGAGCGCATCACCGCCACGGCGCGGCCCCGCTCAGTCCGCCGGTGGCAGTTCGCCCGAGCCGCGTGTGATCAGGCGGGTCGGCAGCTCGATCCGCTCGGGAGCCATGAGGGTGCCGTCCAACTGGCGGAAGAGGCGCTCCGCGGCGGTACGGCCGAGGGCCGCGGCATCCTGCGCGACGACCGTGACGCCCGGCTGGAGCAGGTCGGCCAGCTCGATGTCGTCGAAGCCGACGAGCGCGACCCGGCGCGACTGCTCGGCGAGCACCCGGATCACGGTGACCGTCACCCGGTTGTTTCCGGTGAAGACCGCGGTGACCGGGTCGGGACCGGAGAGCATCTCCTCCGCGGCCCGGCGCACCCGCTCCGGGTTCGTCGCCCCGAGGGACATCCAGCGCTCCTCGACCGCTATGCCCGCGTCCTCCATGGCCGCCCGGTAACCGCGCAGCCGCTCGGCCGCGGTGTGGATGCGGGGCATGTCGCCGATGAACCCGATCCGGCGGTGGCCGTGCGCGATGAGGTGGGCGACGCCGTCGCGGGCGCCGCCGTAGTTGTCGGACAGCACCACGTCGGCGTCGATCCGGCCGGCCGGACGGTCCACGAACACGGTCGCCACGCCGGCCCTGATCTCCGGCTCCAGATACCGGTGGTCGTCACCGGCCGGGATCACCACGAGCCCGTCCACCCGGCGCGCGCACAGGGCCAGCGCCAGCTCCTGCTCCCGCTCGGGGTCCTCGGCGCTGGAGCCGTTGATCAGCAGGGCGCCGTGGGCGCGGGCCACCTCCTCGACGGCCCGGCTCAGCGGGCCGTAGAACGGGTCCGCGAGATCCTCAAGGACCAGGCCGATGCTCGCCGTACGGCCCTTGCGCAGCACCCGCGCGCTGTCGTTGCGGCGGAAGCCGAGCGCCTCGATCGCCTCCTGCACCCGGCGCTCGGTGTCCGGGGTGACCCCGGGTTCGCCGTTGACCACGCGGGAGACCGTTTTCAGCCCGACTCCGGCGCGCGCCGCCACGTCCTTCATCGTCGGGCGGTTGCCGTACCGGTTCCCGGGAAGGCGGTCTGCGCGGCGGGTGGTCTCGGGCACGATGCGTCTGTCCTGTCTCTCGTCCGTCTCGTCCACGGTCTCTCTCCGCTCGCGGAGGGGAGGTCTTCCGTCTCGTACGAGGGAGGTGCGGGATCCGGTGGGCTTGTATGAGGATGTGGCGTCGAGCATAGAGCCTGGACAACGTTGTCAGATGCGAGAGAGACTGTCCACCACTGCTCCGGCCTGCGCCCCCACCGCTTGACCGGCCTGCCTTTCTTTGGTTTCAAGCTTCAGCGGGGAGATCTGACTCTGATGCACACCGACCTCGTGGCGGCCCTGGACATCGGCGGCACCAAGATCGCCGGCGCGCTGGTGGACGGCGACGGACGGATCCTGGCCCGGGCCCAGCGCGCCACGCCCGCCCAGCAGGACGGCGAAACGGTCATGCGGGCCGTGGCTGAGGTGCTCGGAGACCTCGCCGGGTCGCCCCTGTGGGGACACGCGCGCTCGGTGGGCATCGGCAGCGCGGGTCCGGTGGACGCCTCGGCCGGCACCGTCAGCCCGGTGAACGTGCCGGGCTGGCGGGACTTCCCGCTGGTCGACCGGGTCCGCACGATCACCGGGGGCCTGCCGGTGGAGCTGATCGGCGACGGGGTCGCGATCACGGCGGCCGAGCACTGGCAGGGCGCGGCGCGCGGCCACGACAACGCGCTGTGCATGGTGGTCTCGACGGGCGTCGGCGGCGGACTGGTGCTGGGCGGGCGGCTGCACCCCGGACCGACCGGGAACGCCGGACACATCGGCCACATCAGCGTCGACCTCGACGGTGATCCCTGCCCGTGCGGCTCACGCGGCTGCGTGGAGCGCATCGCCAGCGGCCCCAACATCGCCCGCCGGGCCCTGGAACAGGGCTGGCTGCCCGGCCCCGACGGTGACACCTCGGCCGCCGCGGTGGCCGTCGCCGCCCGCGCGGGCGACCCGGTCGCCGTGGCCTCCTTCGAGCGGGCCGCGCAGGCGCTGGCCGCCGGGATCGCGGCCACCGCGACCCTGGTCGAGATCGACATAGCGGTGATCGGCGGGGGTGTCGCCAACGCGGGCGACGTCCTGTTCACGCCGCTGCGCAAGACCCTCACCGACTACGCGACCCTGTCCTTCGTGCAGCGGCTCACCGTCGTACCCGCGCAGACGGGCACCGACGCGGGCCTGGTCGGCGCCGCGGCGGCAGCCCTGACCCGCCTCCCCGACGTGCAGGCGGCGAGCCACTAGGAGCCTCGGCGGCGGCCGGTGGCCCGTCACCCCTCGGCGGCCGGCGCCCGCCCCTTCCCTCGCGGAGCCGGCGGCCCGTCAACTCCTCGGCGGCCCGCCGGCGCGCGTCAACTCCCTCGGAGGGAACCTGCGCCCGCCAACTCCTCTGCACCCCACACCAGCCGGGCCGTCGGCAGCGAACCGGGCCTGGAGTAGCGGCCCTCCCAGAAGCACGCGCCGGCCCGGCGGCCCAGCCGCAACTCCGTGCGTCCGCCCCGGTCGCGGGGGCCGGGGCGTTCCGGGTCCCGCGACCGCTCGTGTGTGTCCGTGAGAGCGCTTCAGCAGCTGAGCCGCGCGTTCGCCCAGTCCGCGTGATCCGAATCGATGCCGTCGCCGCCGTCGGTGACGACGAGCCGGACCACCCGGGCGCCGGTGACGTCGGCGGTGAGCGGCCGGGCGGGCATCGCGTTGGTCAGGACGCCGGTGGACGCGGCCTTCGTGCCGTCCGCCCAGATCTCGAAGGCGACGGTGCCCTTCGTGCCCTTCTCGTCGTCCACGCCGACGTCCGCGGTGACCTTCTCGCAGGCCTTGCCGGTGTAGAAGGAGAGCTCGCTGAGCGCGTGGACGCCGAGCCCCTTGGCGTACACCGTGCCGCCGACGGTGAGCGGGCGTCCGTCGCCGGCGGCGCTCTCCCCGTTGCTGGTGTCCCGCTCCACCGGCCCCCAGCCGCTGGTCGCCGACATCCAGGGCAGGTCGCCGAGGTACGACGTCCCGCCGGGCGGCGGTACGACGACGGAGGCGGTCAGCGGCACCTCACCGGCGACCGCCGTCCCGGACGGCGAGCGGTAACTGGTCCGCAGGGTCAGGACGTAGGAGCCGGCCGGGGTGCCGGCCGGGGCGGTCACCCGCCAGTCGGTGCGCAGCGTGCCGCCGGTGGGGAGCGCGGCCGCCGTGGTCTTCGAGGCGGCCCGTACGGTCCAGCCGGCCGGGCCGGTCAGCGTCACGGACACCTGTCGCGCGGGCGTACGGCCGAGGTCGGTGACGGTGCTGGTCAGCGTGGCCGGGGTGGCGGCCTCCAGCAACGGGCTGCCGTCCAGGCCCAGGTCGACGGCGGGCGGCTGGGCTGCCCAGCGGGGGTCGGCCTGGACACGCAGCAGGACCGTGCCGTGGGCGGGGACGGTGGCGGCGATGGTGCCGGCGGTGTTGTACGTGCGGTGCTGCCACAGATCGCGCTGGGTGTAGCCGTCGGCGTCGGGCAGGCCGACGGCGCTCGCGCTGGTGGCGATCCGCTGGGCGGTGCCGGATTCGTTGAAGAGGGCCACGGCGCGGCTGCCGTCCTTCATCTCCTTGGCGACGACCCAGCGTCCGCCCGCGGAGGAGACGACCGTGCCCTGCTTGCCGAGCGGGTCCTGGTCGACGGCGACGACCTCCTTGTTGCCCAGGATGTCGTAGGTCGCCTGGGAGGCCTTGCGCAGGTCGGTGCCGATGAGCAGCGGCGCGGTCATGACCGACCAGAGCGAGAAGTGCGAGCGGTACTCGGTGTCCGTCATGCCGCCGTTGCCGACCTCGAGCATGTCGGGGTCGTTCCAGTGGCCCGGGCCCGCGTGCGGTGCGAGCGGCAGGTTCTGCTTCAGGATCGACAGCATGGAACTCCAGCTGTCGCTGATGTCACCGGTGGTCCGCCACAGGTGGCCGACGTCGGCGGCCCATTCCCAGGGCTTGTTCTCCCCCCATTCGCAGATGCTGTAGACGATGGGGCGGCCGGTCGCCTTCAGCGCGTCCCGCATGGTGCGGTAACGCTGCTTGGCGTCCACACCCTGGTTGTTGCAGTTGTCGTACTTCAGGTAGTCCACGCCCCAGTCGGCGAACTGGCGTGCGTCGCTGTACTCGTGTCCGAGGGCACCCGGGAAGCCCGCGCTGTTGCAGGTCTTGGTGCCGGCGCTGGTGTAGATGCCGAGTTTGAGCCCCTTGGCGTGCACGTAGTCGGCAACCGCCTTGATCCCGTCGGGGAACCGGGCGGGGTCGGGTACCAGCTTGCCGTTCGTGTCGCGGTTCGGCAGGGCCCAGCAGTCGTCCAGGTTGACGTACTGGTAGCCCGCGTCCTTCAGGCCCTTCTGGACGAAGAGGTCCGCGATGCCCTTGACCATGGACTCGTTGAACTCGGCGCGGCAGTGCGTGGAGTTCCAGTTGTTGAAGCCCATCGGCGGGGTGAGGGCGAGGCCGTCGGCCAGGGCGGGGGCGGCCGGCGCCGCCGGGGCCTCGGCGGGGGCCGCCAGGGCGGGGGTGGCGAGGCCTGCCGCGCACAGCAGGCCCGCGGACAGCGCCCCGGCCAGTCTTCGGTGTGTGGTGCGGGTCGTGCGGGTGTGAGGGTGACGCATCGTTGACGTTCCTCCGACTCGCGAAACCGGGATGACAGCATGTACGCGTCATCGGTGCGCGTTTACGGTAGGACGTGTCGAAGTATGTTGGAAGAGGGGCGGGCCGCATCGGGTACGGCCGTTCGGAAGTGTTCGGTTCGACCCGTCAGGTCTCCTCGCCGACCCGCCTCCAGCGAGGCGACGGCGGCTGCGGCCAGGCGGGCGGGCCCAGGGTTGCGTGACTCCTGGCCGCCCGCGCAGTTGAACAGCGCATGAAGAAGCGCAGCATGCTCGCCATCGCCACCCTCGCCGCCGGATTCGTCGTGGCCGCCGTCACCCCGTCCCACGCGGCGGACGAGGGACGCCTCGGCGACCTCAACGTCTCGGACACCCTCGACTCGGCCGGCCCCCTCGTCACCCAGGACGGCCTGGACGCCGACCAAGGCGCACTCGGACACGAGTAACCCCCGACGGCGTACGGCGTGCGTGCCGGTGTCCCCGCCCGCAGGGGGCACCGGCACGCACGTGTGCGCGCGGACAGGCACCCTCAACGGCACGGGGTTTCCGTGGCAGGGTGGAGCGGGCAAGCCTCAGGGGGCCAACACAAGAGGGGGAGTCCGTGACCGTCGTCTGGATCAACGGCGCGTTCGGTGCGGGGAAGACCACCACCGCACGTGAACTGATCGAACTGATCCCGAACAGCGCGCTCTTCGACCCCGAAATCATCGGCGGGGCGCTCACGCACCTGCTGCCGCCCAAGCGCCTCGCCGAGGCCGGCGACTTCCAGGACCTGCCGATCTGGCGCCGGCTGGTGGTCGACACCGCCGCCGCGATGCTCGCCGAGTTGGGCGGCACCCTGGTGGTGCCCATGACCCTGCTCCGCCAGGAGCACCGAGACGAGATCTTCGGTGGCCTCGCCGCCCGCCGGATCACCGTGCACCATCTGCTGCTCGCCCCGGCCGAAACGATCCTGCGCGAGCGGATAGCCGGGCGGGAGATCCCGCCCGACCTGTCCGACGGCGAGGTACGCATACGGCAGTGGTCGTACGACCACATCGAGCCCTACCGCGCCGCCCTCGCGTCCTGGCTCACCGCCGACGCCCACCCGGTCGACACCAGCGCGCTCACCCCGTACGAGACCGCCGTCCGCATCGCCGACGCCGTCGGCAGCGGTGCCGTACCCGCCTGCGACATCGTGCAGACCCCGGAGCCGACCGCCGAGACGCTGGCCGCCGGAGTGCTGCTCTTCGACGAGCAGGACCGCGTGCTGCTGGTCGATCCCACCTACAAGCCCGGCTGGGAGTTCCCCGGCGGAGTGGTCGAACGGGGCGAGGCGCCCGCCCGCGCGGGGATGCGCGAGGTCGCCGAGGAGACGGGGATACGGCTGCGGGAGGTGCCCCGGCTGCTCGTCGTGGACTGGGAACGGCCCACCCCGCCCGGATTCGGCGGGCTGCGGCTGCTGTTCGACGGCGGCCGGCTGGCGTCCGGCGAGGCCTCCCGGGTGCTGCTGCCCGGCCCGGAGCTGCGCGGCTGGCGGTTCGCCACGGAACAGGAGGCCGCCGCGATGCTGCCGCCGGTCCGCTACGAACGCCTGCGCTGGGCCCTGCGCGCCCGCGAGCGGGGCACCGCGCTCTATCTGGAGGCCGGCGTGCCGGTCGGCTGAGCCGGCGTCTCGACGATCGAGTGGAGTGCGGCGGCGGCGTCGCTCAGGACCGGGTCGCCGTGGCCGAAGCAGGCCACCTCCGGGCCCAGGTCGGCCAAACGCCGTACGGATGCGAGGAGTTGCCGCCCGTCCAAGTTGAACACGCCCGGGATCGGGGTGCCGTCGACCGATGCCACCGTGTCCCCGGTGAACAGCACTCCCTCGGCGGGCAGGAAGAGCGCGACGCTGCCGTCCGTGTGCCCCGGGACATGGACCACGCGCGCGCCGCCGCCGAAGGCGAGTACGTCCCCGTCGGTCAGGTCGGTGACCGAGGACGGTGGCAGCGGCGGTCCCTCGGGCAGCTGCCGGACCGCGTCCGCGTGGATCGGCCGCTCCCACTCCTCGAACCGCGGGGGCGGACCGGGCAGTTCCCCGCGGACGAACGGCGCGTCCAGGTGGTGGGCCAGCACCTCGGCCCCGCTCAGCGCGGCGAACTCGCCCGCCGCGCCCACGTGGTCCTCGTGGAAGTGGGTCAGGACGACCCGCCGTACGTCCTGCGGGGCGCGCCCCAGCGCGGTGACCGCGTCGGCGATCGCCCGGCCGTAGCCGATCGTGCCCGCGTCGATCAGCGTCAGCTCGGCGTCGTCGCTCCAGAGGTAGGCCTGGCCGACTGGGAAGCGCAACAGGTGCAGGCGGGGCAGCAGTTCGATGACATCCATGCGCCGACCGTAGGCAGGGCCCCCGCCCGGGGACGAGGGCCCTCTGCCGTGGGCAGAACGGTTCAGCGCGCCGCGTAGTTGCGCAGGAACAGCGCCTCGGCGACGGAGAGCCGCTCCAGTTCCTCGGGGGACACGCTCTCGTTGACCGCGTGGATCTGCGCCTCCGGCTCGCTCAGGCCGATCAGCAGGATCTCCGCGCGCGGGTAGAGACCGGCGAGCGTGTTGCACAGCGGGATGGAGCCGCCCTGGCCGGCGTAACTCATGGTCTCGCCCGGGTAGGCAACCGCCATCGCGTCGGCCATCGCCTGGTAGGCGGGACTGGAGGGGTCGGCGCGGAACGGCTGGCCCTGGCCGATCTGCTCGGTGGTGACCCGGGCACCCCACGGGGTGTGCGCCTCGACGTGTGCCTGGAGCAGCTTGGTGGCCTCCGCCGCGTCCACACCCGGCGGCACCCGCAGGCTGATCAGGGCGCGGGCGCTCGACTGCACCGACGGGGTGGCGCCGACGACCGGCGGGCAGTCGATGCCGAGGACGGTGACCGCCGGGCGGGCCCAGATGCGGTCGGCGACCGAACCCTCACCGATCAGCTCGACGCCGTCCAGCACCTTGGCGTCCGTGCGGAACTGCTCCTCGGTGTACTCCAGGCCCTCCCACCGGGCCGTGGCGTCCAGGCCGTCGACCGTGGTCGAGCCGTCCTCGGCGCGCAGCGAGTCCAGCACCCTGATCAGCGCGGCCAGCGCGTCCGGGGCGGCACCGCCGAACTGGCCGGAGTGCAGGTTGCCGGCGAGGGTGTCGATGCGCACCCGGATCATGGTCATACCGCGCAGCGTGGTGGTCACCGTCGGCAGGCCGACCCGGAAGTTGCCGGCGTCACCGATGACGATCGTGTCCGCCTCCAGCAGCTCGGGGTGCTGCTCGGCGTACCGCTCCAGGCCGCCCGTGCCCTGCTCCTCCGAGCCCTCCACGATCACCTTCACATGCACCGGGACGCCGCCGTTCGCCTTGAGGGCGCGCAGCGCGAGCAGGTGCATGATGACGCCGCCCTTGCAGTCGGCGGTCCCGCGGCCGTACCAGCGGCCGTCGCGCTCGGTCAGCTCGAACGGCGGGGTGGCCCAGCCCGCCTCGTCCAGCGGAGGCTGCACGTCGTAGTGCGCGTAGAGCAGAACCGTTTTCGCACCCTCGGGGCCCGGCAGGTGGCCGTACACGGACCGGGTGCCGTCCGGGGTGTCCAGCAGGGCCACGTCCGTGAAGCCCTCGGCGCGCAGCGCGTCGGCGATCCAGTTCGCGGCGGCGTCGCTCTCGCTCTTCGGGAACTGCGTGAAGTCCGCCACCGATGCGAAGGCGACCAGTTCGGTCAGCTCCGCCTTGGCCCGGGGCAGCAGCGAGGCGACGGTCTCGGCGACCGGATTCGACGGCATGGGCACGCTCCTCGTGGGTGCGACGGTGTACGGGGTGAGTACACCGAATCCTCCCACAGCGGCCTGCGCGCACGGCCGCCGTAGGATGCGACAGGACACTTGGCAGCGGCTTGATCGGAGCGGTAGACCATCGTGAGCGGCGAGAACTCTTCGGCGGACGACGTGCAGCGGGTGTGGGACGTCGTCGTGGTGGGCGCGGGCCCCGCGGGCGCCTCGGCCGCCTACGCGGCGGCGGTCGCGGGACGGCGCGTGCTGGTGCTGGAGAAAGCCGAGCTGCCCCGTTACAAGACATGCGGCGGCGGCATCATCGGCCCCTCGCGCGACGCGCTGCCGCCCGGCTTCGAGCTGCCCTTCCGGGACCGGGTGCACGCGGTCACCTTCTCCCACAACGGCCGCTTCACCCGCACCCGCCGCTCCAAGCAGATGATGTTCGGTCTGGTCAACCGCGCCGAGTTCGACCAGCAGCTGGTCGAGCACGCCCAGAAGGCGGGCGCCGAGCTGCGGACGGGTGTCACGGTCCAGCGGGTCGAGCAGCACGGCTCGGCGGTGCCCGACCGCCGCACGGTCGCCGTCGTCCTTCAGGGCGGGGAGACGGTGCTGGCCCGCGCGGTCGTCGGTGCCGACGGCAGCGCCAGCCGCATAGGGGCGCACGTCGGTGTGAAGCTCGACCAGGTGGACCTCGGCCTGGAGGCGGAGATCCCGGTGCCGGAGACGGTCGCCGAGGACTGGAAGGGCCGGGTCCTGATCGACTGGGGCCCGATGCCGGGCAGTTACGGCTGGGTGTTCCCCAAGGGCGACACGCTCACGGTCGGTGTGATCTCCGCGCGCGGTGAAGGCGCCGCCACCAAGCGGTACTTGGAGGACTTCATCGCCCGGCTGGGCCTCGCCGGCTTCGAACCCGCCGTCTCCTCCGGGCACCTGACCCGCTGCCGGGCCGACGACTCCCCGCTGTCCCGGGGCCGGGTGCTGGTCTGCGGGGACGCGGCCGGGCTGCTGGAGCCGTGGACCCGCGAGGGCATCTCCTTCGCGCTGCGTTCGGGCCGGCTGGCGGGGGAGTGGGCGGTCCGCATCGCGGAGGCGCACGACGCCGTGGACACCCGGCGCCAGGCCCTGAACTACGCGTTCGCGGTCAAGGCCGGGCTCGGCGTCGAGATGGCCGTCGGCAAGCGGCTGCTCGGCGTGTTCGAGAAGCGCCCCGGCCTCTTCCACGCGGCCCTCACCGGTTTCCGCCCGGCCTGGCGGGCCTTCCGGGACATCACGCAGGGCTCGACCTCGCTGGGCGAGATCGTCCGCTCCCACCCGCTCGCCCAGCGCGCGCTGACCGCGCTGGACCGGAGGCCGGCCGGGCAGGCCGCTCCGGCGGAGGAGCCCGTCAGTCCGTGACGGTGATGCGGAAGACCGGGTGGTCCCCGGCACAGGCGATGATCTCCTCGTCCGAGGACTTGGCCGTCACCCCGGCGAAGTACTGGTTGACCTCCCAGCCCCACTTCTCCAGATAGGTCCGCAGGACCGGGAGCTTCTCGGCGTCGGGAAGCTCCACCGCGGTGAAGGCGCGCACCCTGCGGCCCACCCGCAGCTCCCCGCCGCCGGCGGCCCGCATGTTGCGCACCCACTGCGAGTGGCCGCGCGCCGAGACCAGGTACTGCCCGCCGTCGTAGCGGTGCGGGTTGACCGGGATGCGCTGCATCCTGCCGCTCTTGCGGCCGGGCACGGACATCTCGGCGGTGCCCGCCAGGCTGAGCCCGTGCCGGGCGAGCCAGCCGATCACGCTGTTCAGGCGGACGTTGAGCGGGCTGCCCTTGAGGTAGTACGGCGCAGACGACGACATGGTGACCCCCACTGTTTGAGAGAGCGGTGCTCTCGCTTGACTTCAGTGTGGGGCAGACGGGTGCTCCGAAGCAAGAGCGGTGCTCTCATTTTATTTCGCTGATCTCTCTTGTGTGCACCGCTCTCGTCCGTGGCACACTGCTGGCATGAGCACCGCACAGGGCGCCCGCGCGCGGGCCAGGCAGGAAGTCACCGCGGCCATCAAGGACGCGGCGCGCAGACAGCTGGCCGCGGAGGGCGCGGCCAAGCTCTCCCTGCGGGCCGTCGCCCGCGAGCTGGGCATGGTCTCGTCCGCCCTGTACCGCTACTTCCCCAGCCGGGACGACCTGCTGACCGCCCTGATCATCGACGCCTACGACTCCCTCGGCGAAGCCGCCGAACGGGCCCGGGACGCCGCCTGCGACGCCCCGCCGCCGGCCCGCTGGACGGCCGTGTGCCAGGCGGTGCGCGACTGGGCGCTCGCCCACCCGCACGAGTACGCGCTGATCTACGGCTCACCCGTGCCCGGATACTCCGCCCCCCAGACCACCGTCCGGGCCGCCTCCCGTGTCGGCCTCGCCCTCATCGGCATCCTCCGGGACGCCCACCGGAGCCCCGCCGGCCTGGCCGCCCCGCCGCTCCCCGCCTCCCTGCGGCCCGAGGCCGAGCGGATGGCCGCCGACCTCGCCCCCGATCTCCCGCCCGAGGTGGCCGCACCGATGGTCGCCGCCTGGGCCCAGCTGTTCGGGCTGATCGGGTTCGAGGTGTTCGGGCAGTTCAACCGGGTCGTGGAGGACCGCGAGACGTTCTTCCGGCACGCCGTCGGCCGGCTCGCCGAGGGGGTGGGCCTCACCCGGGCGTGACCCTGTACTCCCCGGGGAGTACCCGCGATCACCTCGCCCGGCCGACGCCGCCCCGGCCCGCCGGCGTCTAGCGTGGCCGGCATGGAAGAGCAGCACGGCGGCCCCCGGCACGGGTGGCGGTACGGGCCCCCGTGGGCGCACGGCCCGGACGACCCCGAGGCGCACCGCGCCCGGCTGCCGTGGCGCTCGACCGCGGCCCTCACCGCGGTCGTGCTGATCGGCACCACCTTCGCAGCGGACAGCCAGCCGGACCGGGTACCGCTCGACGGCTACGCGCGCGTGCTGCTGCTCGCCGCCTGCGTCCCGCTGCTGTGGCGGCACCGCCACCCGGTGGCCGTGGCCTGCGGAACGGCAGCGGCGGCCCTGCTGTACACGGCCCTCGGCTACCCCTACGGGCCGGTCTTCCTGGCCGTCGCGGCGGGCTGCTTCGGCGCGGTCGTCGCCGGCCACCGGCGGGCCGCCTGGACCGCCGTCGGCCTGCTGTGGGCCGGACACGTCCTGGTCGCGCTCTGGCTGTACCGCTGGCTCCCGCCCGCCGGGGACCGCGCCGCGGGCCCGGGCCAGGAGATCGTGATCGCGACCTGGGTGGTGGCCGTCGCGGCCCTCTCCGAACTGGCCCGGGCCCGGCGCGAACAGTGGGCCCGGGAGCGCGCGGACCGGGCCGAGGCGGCGCGCCGGCGCGCGGCCGAGGAGCGGCTGCGCATGGCCCGCGAGCTGCACGACGTCCTCGCGCACAGCATCTCGGTCATCAACGTCCAGGCGAGCATGGGCCTCGCCCTGCTCGACACCGACCCCGAGCAGGCGCGGTCCGCGCTCACCACCATCAAGACCGCCAGCAAGGAGGCGCTCGGCGAGGTGCGTCAGGTCCTCGGCACCCTGCGCGCACCGGGCGCCGCACCGCGCTCCCCCGCTCCGGGCCTGGACCGGCTGCCGGAGCTGATCGAGCAGGCCGCGGCGGCCGGTCTGACCGTCGAGACCGAGGGCGAGCCGCCCCGGCTGCCGCCCGGCGCCGACCTCGCCGCATTCCGGATCCTGCAGGAGGCCCTCACCAATGTCGTACGGCACTCCGGTTCGCGGCACGCGCGCGTGCACTTCGAATACGGCGACGGCGTGCTGCGGCTGCGGATCGACGACGACGGACCGGCGGCCGGCACGGACGCCGGGGGCAGCGGGCACGGGCTGGCCGGCATGCGGGAGCGGGCCGCCGCGCTGGGTGGCACCATCGAGGCGGGCCCGCGCCCGGACGGCGGCTTCCAGGTGCTCGCCGTGCTGCCGTCGCACCTCAGGGAGGACCAGTGATCCGGGTACTGCTCGCCGACGACCAGTCGCTGGTGCGGGCCGGTTTCAGGGCGCTGCTGGACGCGCAGCCGGACATCGAGGTGGCCGGTGAGGCCGCCGATGGCGAGGAGGCCCTGCGCCGGGTTCGCGAACTGCGGCCGGACGTCGTCCTGATGGACATCCGCATGCCGCTGCTGGACGGCCTGGCCGCCACCCGGCGCATCACCTCGGACGCGGGGCTCGCGGACGTGAAGGTGGTCATGCTCACCACCTTCGAACTGGACGAGTACGTCTTCGAGGCGATCCGCGCGGGCGCCTCCGGCTTCCTGGTGAAGGACACCGAGCCGGACGAACTCCTGCGCGCCGTACGGGCCGTGGTCGCGGGCGACGCGCTGCTCTCGCCGGGCGTCACCCGCCGGCTGATCGCCGAGTTCGCGGCCCGCTCCAAACAGCCCGCGACGGCGGACGCGCTGTCCCGGCTCACCGAGCGGGAGCGGGAGGTGATGGCCCTGGTCGGTATCGGCCTGTCCAACGAGGAGATCGCCCGCCGGCTGGTGGTCAGCCCGCTCACCGCCAAGACGCACGTGAGCCGCACGATGGTGAAGCTGGGCGCCCGCGATCGCGCCCAGCTCGTCGTCCTGGCCTACGAGTCGGGGTTGGTGCGACCGGGCTGGCTGGGCTGAGCCGACTGCCGGAAACGCACGAGCACGCTGACCACCCGGGCCATGAACACGACCGGCGCGACCGTCATGCCGAGCCGCAGCAGGACCGTGGACACCGGGCCGGGCAGGTCGAAGAGGAACGTGGGGCCGGCCACCGCTCCGAACAGCACCGCCGCCGCGAACGCGGCGCTGACCAGCGCGTACCCGATCTCGACCGTCGCCGCGTCCCGCTCCGCATCGGTACGGCGGGCCCCGTGTGCGTCCATTCCGTCAGTTTCACAGACGTGCGCCCGGCGGAGCAAGCAACTCCGGCCGGGCGCACGCGGGGAGGCGGTCCCCCTAGTCGCGGACCGGTACGCGGTCCGTCTCCGCCTCCTTCACGGTGGACGTGGCGACCACGACGGAGTGTCCCGGACGGGGCCGGCGCAGTCCGGTGAGCGACAGCAGCAGTCCCGCGAGGGCGATGACCGTGACCACGACGAGGCCGGGCCGGTAGCTGTCCAGGACGGCCTGCGCAGTGGGGTGTTCGGGGGCGTGCGCGGTCACCACCGCCGTCACGACGGCCAGGAAGATCGCGCCGCCCACCTGCACGGAGGTGTTCAGCAGACCGGAGACCATGCCCTGCTCGTGCTCGTCCACGCCGTTGGTGGCCTGGACGTTGAGGGAGGGGAAGGTCAGGGCGAAGCCTGAGCCGACCAGCAGCATGGTCGGCAGGATCACGGCCGCGTAGACCGGGTGCAGGTCGATGCGCAGGAACAGCGTGTATCCGAGCGCCATCAGGACGAAGCCCAGCACGATCAGCCGTGTGGTGCCGAACCGGTCGATGACCGCTCCGACCTTGGTCGCGGAGAGCGCCACCAGCGCGCCCGCTGGCAGGAACGCCAGCGCGGTGTGCAGGGCCGACCAGCCGAGCACCTGCTGCATGCAGAGGGTGACGAGGAACTGGAAGCCCATGTAGCTGCCGACGAACGTCAACGCGCCCAGCTGGGCCCGGACCTGGGGCCCCGAGCGCAGCACTCCGAGCCGGATCAGCGGGCTGGGGCTGCGCTGCTCGACCAGGACGAAGACCACCAGCATGACCGCGACGGCGACGAAGGACAGGATCGTGCGGGCGGAGGCCCAGCCCGCCTCGGGCGCCTGGACGACGGTGAAGACCAGCAGCAGCATCGAGGCGGTGCCGAGGACGGCGCCCGGTACGTCGTAGCCGCCGTGGCCGCGTTCGCGCTCGCCGCGCGGCAGCAGCTTCATGCCCACGAGCAGGGCGAGCAGGGCGACCGGCGCCGGCAGCAGCATGGTGAACCGCCAGCTGGCCTCGGTGAGCAGGCCGGAGAAGACGAGGCCCATGGAGTAGCCGGTGGCGCCGCAGGTGGTGTAGATCGACAGGGCCCGGTTGCGCAGCGGGCCCTCCGGGAACGTCGTGGTGATGATCGACAGGCCCGCCGGTGCGGTGAAGGCCGCGCTCAGGCCCTTGACGAAGCGGCTGGCGATCAGCAGCGGGCCGGAGTCCACGAGCCCGCCGAGCAGCGAGGCCAGCGCGAAGACGCCGAGCGCGACCAGGAACACCTGGCGCCGGCCCAGGAGGTCGGCGGTCCGGCCGCCGAGGAGGAGCAGGCCGCCGTAGCCCAGGATGTAGCCGCTGACGACCCATTGCAGGGTCGACGTGGACAGGCCGAGATCGGCGCCGATGGAGGGCAGGGCGACGCCGACCATCGACACGTCCAGCGCGTCCAGGAACATCGCGGCGCACAGCACCAGGAGGGTGCCCCACAGCCGAGGAGTCCAGCGGACCGCCGGGGACGGAGCCGCGGAAGTGGTGAGCGGAGAGGTCATACCGGCGAGACTACATGCATGTGCATGAGATGCAAACGCATTTAATTACGATGCAATGAAGTCGTTCCTCTGCTACGGTGCGGTCATGGCGGCGAAGAAGGCCGAGCAGGCGCTCGTGGAGGAGTGGCGGGGCATCCTGGCCCTGCACGCCCGCACCCAGTGCGAACTTGACCGGGCGCTGCACGGGCACGGCCTGTGCGCGAGCGACTTCGAGGTCCTCGACCTGCTGGCCGAAGGCACCGCGGCGGACGGCGGCTCCGCCTACCGGGTCCAGGAGATCTCCGACCGGGTCCACCTCAGTCAGAGCGCGCTGTCCCGGCTCATCGGCCGTCTGGAGAAGGACGGCCTGGTCGAGCGGGCCATGTGTCCCGAGGACCGGCGCGGGGTGCGCGTCGCACTCACGGCGAAGGGGCGCGCGCTGCACGGCGAGGTGCGGCCCGTGCAGCGCGCGGTGCTGGCCCGGATACTGTCCGACGCCGGCTGACCGGGCCTCAGATCCCGGAGCGCTCCCGCCACAGGGCCGCGAGCGAGGTGTCGCCCGTCACCTGCGGCACCGCCGCACGGTTCCACAGCGCCAGGTACAACTGATCGGCGGGACCCGACAGTTCGGCCTCGACCGGTTCCTGCGCCGCCCGCACGGTCACCGGCGGTTCGGCCGTGAGCCGTACGGTCCACACCGCGTCCGCCCCCGCGTCCACCGCGCGCACCCCGAGCACGCGCGGCTCCTCGCTGCGCAGCCGGCTCCGGGAACGTGCGTGGAAGCCGCGCAGCAGTTCGTCGATGCCGTCCACCGCGAAGTCCGGGGCGATCGGGGACGGCGTACCGCCGCGCGCCGCCTCGGCGTCGTAGCGGTGCACGGTCGTCTCGTGCGCCTGCCGCCGGGTCCAGAAGGCCAGCGGCGAGGGGTTGGGCGCGGGATGGAAGGTCCAGCACCGCACGTCGGCGGGGGCGGCGGCCAGGGTGTCCACCAGCAGCCGGTGGCTGTCCCGGTACCAGTCCACCAGCTCGGCACCGTCCAGCTCCGGCGGGTCGCCCAGGGGGCGGGGTGCGGTGTGCCCCTCGGCGACGAGGGCGGCGGCCCACCGGTGCACCGATCCGGTGTGCCGCACCAGGTCCCGCACCTGCCACTCCGGGCATGTCGGCACCTTGGCGTCGGTGCCCGCCGCAGTCGCGGCCGCCGCCAGCAACCGACCCTCGCGGTCCAGGATCTCAAGGAACTCGGCAGTCTCCATGGGAGTGAGTGTGCCGGACGGAGTGCGCTCCGGCGGCAGGCGGTTTCAGAAGGGACCGGCCGACAGGGCTGAGGGCCGGCCCTTCCCGGCGCGGGCACGGCCGGCGGGGGGCCTGCGGCGGTCCCACCGGAGGCGGAGCACGCCGGCGATCGAGGGCGAGTGCGGGTGCCGGCGGCGGCCCGTCCCGCCGGTCACCCGGGGAACGCCCGGTCCGCCAGGGCGCCCATGGGGTCCCAGGCGGGCAGCACGATCGGCGGCTGGTCGAGGGCGGCGGCCAGTTCCGGCGGCAGCGCGGAGCGCCGGACCGCCGTCTCGAAGACGTGCTCGCCGAACCACGAGTCGTTCATGGTCCAGAAGCCCTTGTCGGCCTTCTCCTCGCCCCAGCTGTTCTCCACCCGCCAGCGGCGCGGCTCGCCGTCCACCACGTCGACGCCGGTGAACAGCATCGCGTGGGTCATCTGCGTGTCGTGGTGCAGCAGCCGGTCGGCCTTGTCCAGGGTGAAGGGGGTGTCGTAGACGGCCGCGTAGTCGAACAGGGCGGCGTCCCAGACGCCGGCGTCCGCGCGCATCATCTTCTCCACGTCGCAGCCGAACCACACCGGCTCGCCGCCGACGATCGTCTCCATGGCCAGCCGCTTCAGCAGCTCGATCGGCGCGTTGAGATAGACCACCGGCGGGGCGTCCACGACATTGCCCAGGTACTCGACGGTGAACGTACGGCCGAACGGGCTGGACTCGCGCGGGTCGTGCACCAGGCAGACGTACTCCTCCAGGGGGAGCTGCACATACGCTGCGGCGAACTCGGCCGGGGTGAGCCAGCCGTCGCGGTGGAACTCCTTGTTCTTGTCCTCCCACTGCCACAGGAACCGCTGCGGAGGTGTGCCGAGGTGGATGCCGAGCACCCGGTGGACGGCGGCCAGCACCTCGCGCTTGTGCGTCCGCTGGGCCCCGACTCCCTCGGCGGCCAGGCCGCGCAGGTCGCGGGCGCCCTGGCGGAGCAGCGTCTTCAGGGCCCGGTTCATCGCCCGGGTCGAGGAGGAGCTCTCGGTCTCCGGCATGGCGGACTTGGGCACCAGGCCGTGCTTGGCGACCAGGGCGACGAACATGTTCCACTGCCCGCCGTCACCGATCGGATCGGCCAGCAGATGTGCCACCGTGCGGTCGTCCACGTCCCGGCCGGAAGTCTCGATGACCGCCTCCAGGAAGTGGTTGGCCCGCTCGAACTTGTCCCACCACAGCAGGTAGTTTTGGGAGAACTCGAAGTCCTTCACGCCCAGCTTCCTCGCGGCGCCCACCCGGAGCAGGTTGAGCCCGGCGAACATCCAGCAACGGCCGCTCTGCCTCTGGTTGGTGGCCTTCCAGTCGTCCAGGTGGTGGGAGACCGAGTGGTCGATGCCGGTGAGCACCCGCCGGTCCAGGGCGACGTCGTCCACGGGCGTCTGGGTGACCGCGTTCTGCATCAGCCGGTTCGCCGGGCGGGCGGCGAACTCCTTCTCGAACAGCTCCAGCCGATCCGGAGTCAGGCTGCGGTCCATTGCCTCGCGGGAGTCATCGTTTCCGAAGGTCACAGCGGTCTGCCTCCAGTTCCCCGGGATGCTCGAGACGAGCGCCTCCTCACCGTCGCACGGCCGTTCGGCCGAGTCAACGGAGTGTCGAGGGCCTGCGGTCACCTCCGCGCACGGCCGACGACGCGGCCGTGCCAAGGCGTCACCGGCCCAGAGCCCGGCGGGTCGACACCCCGATGACGGCGGCGACGGCGGCCGGCGCCACCACGCTGGTCAGGTCGGTGGGCAGGGAGAACCAGTCGGCCGACGCTCAGCGTCATGGTGAGCACGGCCCCGGCGGAGACCCCGGGCAGAGCGAGCCCGAGGGCACCGGTGGAGGCGTGCGTCTGGTGCTTGATGTCGGGGATCCGGACGACCCACCCCGCGAAGAGGAAGCCGTCCAGCGCGAAGAAGGCGGTCATCGCCGCCCGCAACGCGGTGAGGCCGGCACCCGGCACGACACTGTGCGAACGGGTTTTGTTTATTGCGGCACAAACTCGGGCGTAGAGGTGGCCCGGGGCGGCCGGCCCTGCACTGCCTGTGTTCGACAAGCGGGTTGGTGTGCGGATTGGTGAACCTGTGGCGGATACAGGTCGGTTAATGCTTGCTCACGAGCTGGTTGCGGGCGGATGAGCGCGCCATGATGGGGCCATGACGTTGGCCTCGCGCGCGCTCGCGCAACTGGCGACCTGGCCGGACCTGAGACAGGCCGTCCCGAGCTGCGGACTGGGACGGGCGGTGAGTTCGGTCCAGGGTGAGGTCGTCCACTTCCACTCTGAGCGGGACGTGGACCTGCGGCTCACCGACCGGGCCGTCCGGCGGTTCGCCAAGGACCTCAGGAGCACGGGGGCCATCAGGATCGTGCCCGGCTCGCAGTGGGTGACCCTGCGCCTGGACGCCGCGAGCGACGTCGACCTGCTGCTGACACTGGTGAGCGTGGCGCTCCAGGCCCAGCAGACCTGGCCCGACCCCGCCGACCGGACGGTGACGGGCTGCAACGACCAGCGCGGCGCGGGGTTCGTCAAAGCCGACCTGGGCCGATTCTGAGCCGTCGGCCGGCGCGGGTCACACCGTCAGCACCCGGACGCCCGCCTCCTCGAACCGCCGTACCGTCTCCTGGTCCACCGCCGCGTCCGTCACCAGCGTGTCCACCAGCTCCGTCCCGCAGATCCGGGCGAACGCCCGCCGGCCCAGCTTGCTGGAGTCGGCGGCCACCACCACCCGCTCGGCCCGCTCGCACAGCAGCCGGTTGATCGCGGCCTCCGCCTCGTCGTGCGCCGCCGCCCCGTGCGCGACGTCGAAGCCGACGACACCGAGCACGGCCACGTCGAGCGTGATCTGGCTCAACACCCCGTCCGCGAGCGGGCCGATGAGTTCGTACGACTGCGCGCGCGCCACCCCGCCCGTCACCACGATCTTGAACTGGGGGCGGACGGCGAGCTCGTTGGCGATGTTCAGCGCGTTGGTGACGACGGTCAGGGCGGGTGAGCCGGTGCCGAGGTCACCGCGCACGGCCAGCGCGCGGGCCACCTCGGTGGTGGTCGTGCCACCGGTGAGGCCCACCGCCTCGCCGGGTGCGACGAGTTCGGCGACCGCCTTGGCGATGCGCTGCTTCTCCGAGGCGCGCCGGGCCGTCTTGTAGCGCAGCGGGAGCTCGTACGACACCCCGTGCACCACCGCCCCGCCCCGGGTGCGGACCAGCATCTGCTGTTCGGCGAGCTGGTCGAAGTCACGGCGGATCGTGGCGGCCGACACCGCCAGCTCGGCCGCCGCCTCCTCGACCTCCAGCCGGCCGCGCTCGACGAGCAGTTCCAGCAGCGCCTTCCAGCGGGCGTCCCGGGACATGCGTGGCTCTCCGTTCCCTGATCCTTCTCCGGCCGGTCCGGCTCCGGCCGTTTCCTCGATCTCCGGCGACCCTAGCGCACCGGGGCATGCGCATGAATGCTTGATTGTGCTCGAAAGATCGCTATATCTTGCAGGAACAATCAGCAGGGGAGGGTGTGGGTCATGACCCATGTCGAGAACGAGCTGAACAGCCAGCCCGAGTGCTGGACACGGGCCGCCGAACAGGCGGGGCGGCACCGGGGCGCGCTGCCGGAGCCGGGGGAGCGGGTCGCCGTCGTCGGGTGCGGGACCTCGTACTTCATGGCCCAGGCGGTGGCCGCCCTGCGCGAGGGCGCGGGTCAGGGCGAGACCGACGCGTTCGCGGCCTCCGAGTTCCCGTACGGGCGGTCCTACGACCGGGTCCTCGCCCTCACCCGCTCCGGCACCACCACCGAAGTGCTGGAGCTGCTGGGCCGGTTGAGCGGCCGCACCCGTACCACCGCCGTCACCGCCGATCCCGGCACCCCGGTCAGGTCGGCCGCCGACGACCTCGTCGTCCTGGACTTCGCCGACGAACGCTCCGTCGTCCAGACCCGGTTCGCGACCACCGCGCTCACCCTGCTGCGCGCCCACCTCGGCCTGCACACCGACACCGTCGTGGCCGACGCGCGCGCCGCCCTCGCCGCCCCCCTGCCCGAAGGCCTCGTGGACTGCACGCAGTTCACCTTTCTCGGGCGCGGCTGGACCGTCGGTCTCGCCCACGAGGCCGGACTGAAGATGCGCGAGGCCTCCCTGTCCTGGACCGAGGCCTACCCGGCGATGGAGTACCGGCACGGCCCGATCAGCGTCACCACCGCGGGCACGGCCACCTGGATGCTCGGCACCGCGCCCGACGGGCTCGCCGAACAGGTCCGCGCCACCGGCGGGCGCTGGCTCCAGGGCGCACTCGACCCGCTCGCCGAACTCGTCCGGATACAGCGGCTCGCGGTCGCCGTCGCCGCCGCCCGCGGCCTCGACCCCGACCGTCCGCGCCACCTCACCCGCTCGGTGATCCTCGCCCCCTGAACCCGCCGGCCCCGTCCCGGAAGGACACCTCACGTGCCCCTCGCGTCCACCGGCGAACTGATCACCCGGGCCGCCGCCGCCCGGTCCGCCGTCGCCGCGTTCAACGTCATCACCCTGGAACACATCGAGGCCGTCGTCGCCGGCGCCGAGACCGCCGGTTCCCCCGTGGTCCTCCAAGTCAGCGAGAACGCCGTCAAGTTCCGCTACGGACGGCTGCTTCCGCTGGCCCGCGCCGCCGTCGCAGCCGCCGAACGGGCCGCCGTACCCGTCGCGTTGCACCTGGACCACGTGCAGAGCGACGACCTGCTGCGCCAGGCGCCCGACGCCGGGTTCAGCTCCGTCATGTACGACGCGGCCCGCCTGCCGTACGCCGGCAATCTCGCCGCGACCCGCGCCGCCGCCGACTGGGCACACGCCCAGGGGCTCTGGATCGAGGCCGAGCTGGGGGAGATCGGAGGCAAGGACGGCCGGCCCCCGCTGGACGCGCACGCGCCCGGCGCCCGCACCGACCCGGTCAGGGCACGGGACTTCGTGGCCGGCACCGGCGTCGACGCCCTGGCCGTCGCCGTCGGCAGTGTGCACGCCATGACCACCCGCACCGCCGTGCTCGACCTCGGCCTGCTGAAGCGGCTGTCCGCCGCGCTGCCCGTGCCGCTCGTCCTGCACGGCTCCTCCGGGGTGCCGGACGACGGACTCGTCGCGGCCGTCGGCGGCGGCATCACCAAGGTCAACGTCGGCACGGCGCTCAATGCCGCCATGACCGGTGCGATCAGGGAGTTCCTCGCCGCCCGCCCCGAGGCCGTCGACTCGCGCCAGTACCTCAGCGTGGGGCGGGAGGCGATGGCTTCGGAGGTGCGGCGCATCATCGGGGTGCTGTCCCGGACGGGGGACCGACCGGTGCCGTGAGGACGGGCGGGGCGTGGCTGACCTGCGGCGGCGGCTGTGTGGGCGCGGCCTGTCCCGACGGCGCCGCAGACGGCCGGTGCGGAGCGCCTAGTCCTTCTTGACCGCTCTCAACACCACGAACTTCGGGTCCGACGCCACGAGTTCGCTGTTCCCGAACAAGCGCCTCAGCTTCACGTGATAGCCGAGGTGACGGTTGCCGATCACCCACAGTTCGCCGCCCGGCCGCAGCGCGCGCTTCGCCCCGGTGAACATCCGCCACGCCGTGGCGTCCGTGGTCGCCTGGTGGGAGTGGAACGGCGGGTTGTTCAGCACCAGGTCCACACTGCCGGGCGCCACCCCGGCCAGCCCGTCCCCGACCCGGAACTCGGCGTGCCCCGGCACCCCGTTCGCCTTGTACGTCGCCTCGGCCGAGGCCACCGCCTGGAACGACTCGTCCACGAACAGCACCTCGGCCGCCGGATCGGCCAGCGCCACCGCCGTGCCGACCACGCCGTTGCCGCAGCCGAGGTCCACCACGCGCCCGGCGCCGGGGCCGGGCAGGTGCTGGAGGAAGAAGCGGGTGCCGATGTCCAGCCGCTCGGCGCAGAACACGCCCGCGTGATTGACCACCGTGCGCCCCGACACGGCGCCGACGCCGTCCGGCAGGGCGTAGCTGTACGGCCACGGGTTCGCGGGCCGTTCCAGCACCGGGTCGGGGGTGCAGAAGATCAGCCGGGCCTTCTGCCGGGCCAGCGAGGTCCGGGTCGGCCCGAGGATCCGCTCGAACAGCTGGAGGGTCGAGGTGTGGATCTCCTTCACCATGCCGGTGCCGACCACGACCGTGTCCGCGTGCACGGCGGGCGCCAGCCGCAGCAACTGGTCCTCCAGCAGCGCCAGGCTCTTCGGCACGCGCACCAGCAGCACGTCCACCCGCTCGGGCGGCGGGTCCTGCGTGGTGAGCAGGCGCACCGCACCCGGCTCCACACCGGCCCGCGCCAGGTTCGCCCGGGTCGCCTCCTGGCCGAGGAAGGAGTCGGTGATCTGCACCGGGCGGTGCTCCGCCAGCGCGGTGACCAGTGCGCCCCAGCGGTCCCCGACCACCACGACCGTGCCCGTCAGCGGGACCTTCTCCTCGTCCAGGTGGCGCAGCAGGTACGCGTCGGAGGCGTCCCAGGCGCGCAGCCGGTCGCGGGGGTCATCGGGGAAGCGGGTCAGCTCGACCTCGCCCCACGGTGTCGTCATACGGTCGCTCATCGTGCGTCCAGGCTAGCGGAACCGCAGATCAGAGGCCGTGGAGCGGGATGGGGGCATGGAGGACGAGCCGTTCGGCCGGGAGCGCGCGGAGGTCGCACCGGGCGCCGTGCACGTCCCGGACCGGCTGGACGGCGGACGGCAGCACGCCCTGCCTGCTGATACCCCTGCCGGTGAGGGTGTGGCCGCTGGTCGGGCTGCGTACGGTACCGGCTGGACGGCGGACGGCAGCACGCCCTGCTCCGCGCCTGCTGATACCCCTGCGGGTGAGAGCGCGGCCGCTCGTCGGGCGCCCGCTGTCCGCACCCCGGGCGTCGGCACCGCGGCCGCCCGGCAGGTCCGCCCGGGCGGGGATCGGTGCCCGTACGCCTTCACCCGGCACTGTCGTCGTCGGCGACGGCAGCCCGGTGAAGCCCTACCCGGACCGGCTCGGCGGGCCGAGCCGCCGCACGGTGACCGGCGCGCTCGGCGTGCCCCGCGCTCGCGCGGACGGAGGGCGTTCGGGCTGGGCCTGGCCGGCCGGCTCGACATCACCGGGCGGGTCCGTGGGCCTGTAGTCGGCGCCGCAGGCCACACCGGGTGCGGATCATGGGAGACTCGCCCTCATGAGCGGCAAGGCGGATCCCCGGACAGCGGGGGAGAGGACCACCTCAAGGGCTCGGCTGGACCGGGGGCGCGGCGCGCTCGGGCCCGCGCTGGAGCTGGTGCACACCGGACGGGCGCCGACCCGGGCCGTGCTCACCGCCGAACTCGGCGTCACCCGGGCGACAGCCGGTGCGGTGGCCGCCGAGCTGGAGGCGCTGGGCCTGATCCGGGTGGACGCCCGGCCCGGCGCGGCGGCCGGCTCCCAGGGACGCCCCTCGCACCGGCTCCAGGTCGCCGAGGACGGGCCCGTCGCCCTCGCGGCGCAGATCCACGCCGACGGCTTCCGGGCCGCGCTGGTCGGCCTCGGCGGGCGGATCGTGGCGACCGCGCCCGGCTGCGAGACCGTCGAGGCCGACCCGGCGAAGGTGCTCGGCTCCGTGGTCGAGGCGGGTGCCGGACTGCTGCGCGCCACCGGCCGGCGCTGTGTCGGCGCCGGACTCGCCGTGCCGTCCGCCGTCGCCGAACCCGCCGGCCTGGCGCTCAACCCGCTGCACCTGGCCTGGCCCGTCGGTGCCCCCGTGCGCGAGATCTTCGCGGAGTGCGTGCGCGCCGCCGGCATCGACGGACCCGCGTTCGCGGGCAACGACGTCAACCTCGCCGCGCTCGCCGAACACCGCCACGGGGCCGGGCGGGGCGCGCGCGACCTGCTGTGCGTGGCCACCGGGCACCGGGGGGTCGGCGGCGCGCTCGTCCTGGACGGCCGCCTGCACACCGGCAGTTCGGGGCTCGCGCTGGAGGTCGGTCACCTCACCGTCAACCCGGAGGGCCGCCCCTGCCACTGTGGCAGCCGCGGCTGCCTGGACGTCGAGGCCGACCCGCTGGCGCTGCTCGTGGAGGCGGGCCGCGAGCCCGGCCCCGAGGTGTCGCTGCTCCAGCAGGCCAACGACCTGGTGCGCACCCAGTACGACGACCCGGCCGTCCGCACGGCCGCCGAAGCCCTCATCGACCGCCTCGGCCTCGGCCTGGCCGGCCTGGTCAACATCCTCAACCCCGACCGCATCATCCTCGGCGGCCTGCACCGCACCCTGCTGGACGCGGACCCGGCCCGGCTGCGGGCGGTGGTCGCCGACCGCAGCCTGTGGGGCCAGAGCGGCGGCGTCCCCATCCTGCCGTGCACCCTGGACCACAACAGCCTGGTCGGCGCGGCCGAACTGGCCTGGCAGCCGGTGCTGGACGATCCGCTGGGGGCGCTGGCCGGAAGCGAGCGGGACTAGCGGTCCGCAGCGCGCCGGGCCGTCAGTACGTCACCGTGATCCGCCGTGCCGGGCCGTCCACGACGACCTGTCCGCCGTACGGGATCACGAGTTGCGGATCGGTGTGACCGAAGTCCACGTCGAAGACGGCCATGGTGTGCGGGGCATGCACCGCCAGCGCACGAAGCACCGCCTCCCGCTGCTCGACGACATAACGCCGCTTGGCGTCCGCGTCGTTCGGCCGCTCGAAGGACCAGGCCCTGGCCCGCCCCATCAGCAGGCCGGGAAGTGCTCCAGCAGGCCCCGTTCCCCCATGTTGCGCAGGATCCGGAAGACCTCGGCCGCACTCGGCAGCTCCTCCGAGGTCTCCAGGAACAGCACGCTGCCGTCGTAGGCCGCGGGATCGCGTTCGGTCTCGCGGTCGGCCATCAGCAGCCACGAGAGGATCTCCAGGTTCCCGCCCCAGGCGCGCGCCCCTCGACGCGCCGGTCGGGCCGGTGCCAGATCCAGCCGTCGGCCGGCTGGGAGTCGGGTTCGGCGTCGAACGTGGCCGGGTCGGCCCAGTCGCGGTCGCTGTCGCGGTAGCGCTCGGCCGGGCGCAGTTCGTACGGACCCGACGTGAACAGGCCCGCGCGCAGCGAGTCGGCGGTCATCGGGTGCACCGCGTCCGGGCGCCCCAGCTCGGTCATCACGCAGGCGCCGTGGTAGCCGACGATGCCCAGGTTGCGCAGGAACAGCAGCACATTGGTGTTGTCGCTGAAGCCGAAGAACGGCTTGGGGTGCGCGCGGATCAGCTCCCGGTCGAGATGGGGCAGCACGGTGATCTGGTCCTCACCGCCGATGCTGGCCATCACCGCCTTGATCGTCGGGTCGGCGAACGCGGCGTGGATGTCGGCGGCGCGCTCCTGTGGGGTCGCGCCCATGGTGCGGGTGGTGGGGTATTCCACCGGTACCAGGCCGAAATCCTCGCGCAGTCGCCTGAGCCCCAGTCCGTGGGGGAGCGGCAGGAGCCCCGGCAGCCCGGACCCGGGCGAGAGGATCGCCACGCGGTCGCCCGGCTCGGGCTTGGGCGGATACGCGGGTGTGGTCATGCCGGTCAGGTCAGGGGGCCCGACCGGTACCGATCATCCGCATTTCCCGGCCGGGCCGCGCTCACCTCCAGCCCACCCCGAACGCCCGCCCCGGATGCTCCCCGAGCATGCGTTCCACCAGCTCGGCGCCGACCGCCTCCGCCAGCCGCTGCCGCACCCGGCGCAGCAGGTACGGCAATCCGGGCCCGCCGGCGACCGAGCGGGCACCGGCGACCACCGTGTCCCCGCCGAGCAGCAGCCGGTCCCCGAACCCCGCCTCGGCCAGGGCCCGTACCGCCTCCGGCATCCGCCAGTCGGTGGCGTGGTGGGCGCGGGACGGCCCGTCGAAGGCCAGCCAGCATCCCGATGCGGCGGCCTGCCGGTGCAGCACCGGGTCGGGGAAGCGGTTCAGGTGCCCCAGGACCACCCGGTCACCGGGCACGCCCAACTCGCCGCACAGCAGGTCGAGTACGTCCAGTGCGCCGGTGCCCAGCTCCAGGTGCACGGCGACGGGCGCGCCGGTGGCGTGGTGCGCCTCGGCCGCCGCCGCCATCGTCCAGCGGGCGTGCGCGTCGAGCCCGTGGAAACCGCCGGCCACCTTGATCAGACCGGCCCTGACCCCGGTCGTACGGATGCCCTCGGTGAGTTCCGAGACGAACAGCCCGGCGAGCCGTCCGCCCCGCAGCTGGGCGAGCGACTCGGCGTCGTAGTGCGCCGCTTGGTGCAGTCCGGTGGCGCAGACGATCCCCACCCCGGTCGCCCGGGACAGCGCCGGCAGGTCCGCCGCCCGCCGGCCCATCCCGTACGGCGTCCACTGCACGACGGCTGCCCCGCCCACCGCGCGGAACGCCGCCAGCTCGGCCCGCGCGGCGCGGACGTCGTCCAGCTCCTGCCCCGGCAACCGCGGGCTGCGCAGGAAGAGATGGTCGTGGGCGTCGCACACGCCCAGCTCCGCGGGCCGGATGTCGCCGAGGACCGTACGGACGCGGGTCACCACTGCCGGCCGGGCGGGAGCCGGCTCCGGCCGGGCGCGGACAGGTACAGCACCTCGAAGACGTCCCCGTCGGCGTTCGGAGCGTCGTGCGCCCAGAGGGAGAAGTGCACCAGCTCCCAGGCACGCGTGTCCACGGCGGCCGCCGCCAGCACCGCACCGTCCTGCGCCGCCAGCCTCCCGGTCTCGGCCGCCGCGTCGGCCATGAAGGACGCCAACTGCACCCCTTCCGGCACGGGTTGGCGCCGCCGGACGGCGAACGCCGGCGCGGAGGCGGTCGCCGCACCCTCCTCGAACGCCAGGCCGGTCCACTGCCGGACCGCGGGCCGCCCGAAGTCGTCGACGGGCCCCTGGAAGGCCCCGCCCCACAGGAAGCTGTTCATGCCCCGCACGGTGTTCCAGAGGTAGAACGGCCCGTACTGGTTCACCGGCGAGCCGTTCACCCCGCGTTCGCGCATCACGTAGGTCTTGATGCCGAGGCCGTCCCAGTCGTCCAGCAGGTGCCCGACCCGGGCGACACGCGAGCGGACGATGCCCATGTCGTAGTCGGCCGGCAGGGTGAACTCGTACTGCATGGCGTGCATGTGTTGTGGTTCCCTCTCAGGCGGGGTAGTCGGTCACGTGCGCGTGCCACTCGGTCGTCGTGCCGTCCGCGGCGGCCTCGACGACCGCCAGGTGGGTCATGAAGGTGCGGGGTCAGGCACCGTGCCAGTGCCATTCGTCCGGTTCGATCCACACCGTGTCGCCCGCGCGGATCTCCTCGACCGCACCGCCTCTGCGCTGTACCAGCCCCTCGCCCTCCAGGACGTGCAGCACCTGCCCGTGTGGGTGGCGGTGCCAGGCCGTGTGTGCGCCCGGGGCGAAGTGGACGCTGAACATCCGCAGCCGGGAGGGAGCCGCGGGGGCTGCTATCTCGTCCAGCCAGACCGTGCCGGCGAAGTACTCCGCCGGCCCCTGCCAGGTGTCGGGACGCTGTCGGGTGATGTGCACGTGACTCAGTTCTCCTGTCCGGGGACCGGCGGGGCGAGCAGGGAGAGCAGACCGCGCACACCGGCGTCGAAGGCGGCGGGCGATCCGGAGGCGCGGGCGAGGACGTAGCCGCCCTGCACGGTCGCGAGGACGGCGGCGGCGATCTCCGCGCCGTCCAGCCCGGGCGCGAACTGCCCCTGCCGCTTGCCCTCTTCGACGATCCCGGCGATCCGTTCGCGGATGGCGGCGATCGTCTCGTCGACGGGTGCGCGCAGCTCTTCGCTCGCGATGACGTCCGGGTCCATGGTCAGCCGGCCCACCGGGCAGCCCCGCAGCACATCGCGCTCGCGCAGCAGGTACGCCTCGATGCGCTCGTACGGCGTGCCCGGCCCGTCGAGTACGGCCTCGGCGGTGGCCCGCAGTTCGTCCGCGGTGCGCCGGATCGCAGCCAGGGCGAGGTCCGGCTTGCCCTTGAAGTGGTGGTACATGCTGCCCTGACCCGCCCCGGCGCGCTCCAGGATCGCCTTGGGGCTGGTCCCCACGTAACCGCGTTCCCACAGCAGCTCGCGGGTGGACTCGATGAGTCGGTCGGAGGTGCTCATGCGCTCACTGTACATACTAGTAGTTACAGAACGCCAGCTCCACGGCCGTGCTCGGGGTGGGACTGGCAGCTCGCAGGTTCAGGTGTCGCGTATTCGCCGCGCCCGGACGGGTCACGCTGAGTGAGCCGGCGTGGGCTCGGCGGCACCCGGCAGTCCGCCGGTCGGTGATCGGCATGATGGGCGGCGGCAAGTCTCGGGTGTCTCCAGAGGAGCGACTATGGCGTTCAGGACCGGAGTCGCCGAACGGGACGAGTGGTGCTATTCGCCGGCGGTCGGCGTCGGACCGCTCCGGTTCGGTACGACCGTCGACGAAGTGGTCGAGGCGGCGGAGATGCTCGGCCGGACGGAGGTCAGCGATTGTGCACGTGACCACGCGATCTTCACGCCGACTTGGAAGGTTGTGGTCCACCGTCGAGGGGTGGCTCCTTCACCGCCTGCCGTCACGGCCTGTGTGAGCCAGGCCGTGGGGCTGTTCTGCGTCGCCGCGGACGCCGTGCACGGACCTCAGGTCACGTATGACGGACTCCCTCTGGTCGGGAGAGACCTGTCGGAGCTGGAGACGACGTGATCGCGTACGCCGAGGCAGAGGACGTGCAGTTTCGCTACACGCCCGAGGGCTACGCAGGACCGGATGACTCCGGGATCGTGATGCGCGGGCAACCAGTCGGGCAGGTCCTCCGGTCGCGTCCCTTGTTCATGGTGACGCGCGACGGAGCGAATACCGAATGGGACTCGATGCCTTCCGAGGAATACCGCGTCGACAGCGCTCTCAGGCACGCGTCGCCAGACAGCAACTCCTCGACTACCCGGCCTCTTCGGGCCGACAGCGGTTTGTTCACAGGCTCTGAGCTGAACCGCTGACGGAGTGGTTCCGGAATACGTCAGAGACCTGCCTTCTGCCAGCGGCAGAGCACCGGCCCGACCGGGTTCGACGATCACTACAGTCCAAGCTCATGACGACGGTTACAACGCGCACGATCGAGTACGCGGCCGACGGCCTGACCATGATCGGGCATCTCGCGCTCCCGGCCGGTGTCGACCGCCGGCCCGCGGTCTTGGTCGGGCCCGAGGGGATGGGGCTCAGCGACGTCGAGCGCCGCCGGGCCGATGTGCTCGCCGAGCTGGGATACGTGGCCCTGGCCTTCGACCTCCACGGCGGGCGCTATTTGGGCGATCCTGAGGAGATGTTGGCCCGTTGCATGCCGCTGCTCGCTGACCCCGACCGGATGCGAGGCATCGGACACGCGGCGCTCGACGTGCTCCGCGCCGAGCCGCGGACCGACCCGGACCGGATCGCCGCCGTCGGCTACGGCACCGGGGGCGCAATCGCGCTGGAACTCGGGCGCGACGGCGTCGACCTGCGCGCGATCGCGACGGTCAACGGACTGACCACGGGCCGACCAGGCGAGACGGCGCGCATTCACTGCCCGGTGTGGGCCGGGGTCGGGTCGGAAGACCCGATCATGCCGCCCGCGCAACGGGACGCGTTCACTGCCGAGATGCAGGCCGTGGGCGTTGACTGGCGCCTCGTGGTCTACGGCGGCGCCTTGCACGCCTTCCACCACCCGCCGGTCGACCACATCGTGCTTCCTGGAGTCGGTTTTCACCCTCAGCACGCGCAGCGAGCTTGGCGGGACGTCGTCGACCTGCTCGCCGAGTGCCTGCCCATAACGGAGTGATCTGGTCGGCAACCACGATCCCGGAGCGCAAACCAAGCCGGTCGACCGGGGCTTTTCGGCAACCCGCGAGCGTGCCGGACGCCGCTGCGCAGATGGGGGTTGGTTCACAGGCTCTTAGCTTGTCCTTCGCCCTCGCGCTGCGTCGGGCGGTCGTGCTGTGGGTCAAATTTCGGTGCGTGTCGGGAGCAGATTGGTCAGACTCGCGCCATGGCAGCGAAGATCAGCCGCATCAACCCCGATCAGTTGCATGAGACGCCGGGCTACCACCACATCACCGTGGTGGAGACCGGCCGAACGGCTTATCTGGCGGGGCAGTGCCCCCTCGACCAGGGCGGCTCTCTCGTCGGCCCGGGCTCCCTCGAGATGCAAGTCGATCAGGTGGTCGTGAACGCACTTGCCGCCCTTGCGGCGGTGAATGCTCAGCCGCAGCACGTGGTGCGGTCGGTGATCTACGTGCGCAGCGATGACAGGGAGGATCTTGGCCTCGCCTGGCACCGGCTTACCGCTTCCGCCCTGGGGCTGGCCTTCACGTCCGCCAGCACGCTCCTGGGGGTTGCGCAGTTGGGCTTCGCAGGGCAGCTGGTCGAGGTGGATCTCACCGTCGCGCTGCCCGACTGAGCGGCTCTCATGCCTCGAACGGCGTCTCGAACTGTTTCGCCCACATGGTCATGTGCCGGACGCCGAGGCGGCCTCCGTCTGATCCTCGGGAGGGGGTGAGAACGCCCCGGCCCCTTGCCGGGGCTCCAGGGCGTCATCCGCCGCCGCCCGCCCGCGTGTTGCCGCCGGGGCAGGTCGCCGTCCGGTCAGCTGCGAACGGCGGGTCCGGCGGGAGCCGGGGTCCCGGCGGCGGGGGACGCCGGCCGCGCCGCGGGGGCGGGGGTCGCGGGCGCGGCCGTGACGGGGACCGGGCCCGCGGCGGGTGCGGGCGCCGTGCGTCCGGTGGGTGCGGAGACGGTGCTTCCCGCCGGCACCGTCGTTCGGGCGGGTGCCGCGCCGTGGCCGGGTGCGGGTGCCGTACGACCCGCCGGGGCGGTGCCGGCGGTGCCCCTCCCGGGCGCCCGCGCACCGGCGGGCACCGCACTGCCGGACTCGCCCGCAGATCCACTGTCCGCCACGGCACCGGCCCGGACCGCGGCCCGCGCGGGCACGGCGGCGCCGTTCGCCACGCCGACCGCCACCCGCCCCGAAGCCCCGTTCCCGGCCGCCACCGAACTCTCCGCCCCGGCCGTCGGCACGGAAGCCCCCGTACCGACGCCCGCGCCGGCAGGCACCGGTGTCGGCCGTGTCGTACCCCGCGGAGCGTGGTCCGGATGGCTGCGCGGCGCCGCCGCGGCCGGCAGGGTGAACCACACCACCTTGCCGTTCTCGCCGTCCGGCCGCGCGCCCCAGCTCTCGCTGACCGCTGCCACCATCGCCAGTCCCCGCCCGCAGGTGGCCAGCGGGGTGGCGTCCGCCGTGTCGGGGACGTCGGCCGGTACCGGAAGGCGCGGATCGTGGTCGCGGACCGAGACCGTGAGCCGGTCCGGCAGCAGCTCCAGCTCGACGGTGCACGACTTGTCGGGCCTGGCGTGCCGGTGGACGTTGCTCAGCAGCTCCGTCACACCGAGCGCGGCCCGGTCTATCAACGGGTCCAGATGCCAGTAGCGCAACTGCGCAGATACGATTCTGCGGACCTGGCCGATCCGCGACGGCAGGGCTTGGAGCTCCACCGTGCAGTGCCTGCTTGGGTGACTGATCACGGCTGCGACTCCCCGATGTGAGGTCCGGAGGAACCGGAGAACACGGAGAACAACGGATCCAGCAGGGTGCTTGCGTCCAAACGTCCGCCTGCTGTCGTGGCCGGCGGGCTGGTTCGCAGCGTTATCGCCGGTAAACCCAGAGTGACGTGAGACCAGCGTGACGCAGCGGATGCGCTCCCGCAACTCGCCGCGACCGACCGCTGCGCACCGTGAGCGGCGTACGGCTCCTCAGCCGCCGCGTCCCGCCGCCCGGCGCACCGCCTCCACGAACCGCCGTGCCGCCGGGGGACCGGGCTGCCCGGGCGCGGGGTCGTGCTCGCCCAGCGTCAGCAGGTACCGGGTGCCGTTGACGTCGGCCAGCGCCCGGTCGTCCGGCACGAACCACGGCTTGGACGCGCGCACCGCCTGCACCGGCGCGCTGTCGATCTCGCTGCCGTAGCTGGTGAGCAACTGCAGCCTGCCGTCGCTGATCCGGACCTGGCCGGCCCGGGTGAGCGAACGCAGGCGCTTGCCGATGCGCACGCCGGTGGCCGTGAACTCCGGCTCCGCCATGTCTCGCCGCCCCCTTACGGTGTTCCCGTTCGGTTCCCTGTGCGCCCCCGTTCGGGACGGTGGTCCCGTCGCGTGCAGTCTGCCCCGGTACGGCGTGGAGCACCAGTACGCACGGGGCGCGTGCGACAACCGCCCGGAGCGTACGCGCCCGTGCGCCCCCCGAGGGTTCGCACGCCTGTGCCCCAGGGCCGCTTTGGGCGGCTCAAAGGTGCGTTTATGCAGGTGGGAAGCGTTCTGAAAGCTGCCTATGCTCGAACTGCCGGCTCGCGTGAGACGCCGTCGGCGACCAGCGTAAGGAGCCCCGCCGTGAGCACCACCCCCCGGACCGAAACCGGCGCCACCCTCGACGTCGACCGCAGTGACGCCGCCTACCGAGCATGGCTGAAAGAGGCCGTCCGCAAGGTCCAGGCGGACGCCAACCGGTCGGCCGACACACACCTGCTGCGCTTCCCGCTGCCCGAGCAGTGGGGCATCGACCTCTACCTGAAGGACGAGTCCACCCACCCCACCGGGAGCCTCAAGCACCGGCTCGCCCGTTCCCTGTTCCTGTACGGACTCTGCAATGGCTGGATCCGTCCGGACCGACCGGTGATCGAGGCGTCCAGCGGCTCGACGGCCGTCTCCGAGGCCTACTTCGCGAAGCTGATCGGCGTGCCCTTCATCGCGGTCATGCCACGCACGACGAGCGCCGAGAAGATCCGACTGATCCAGTTCCACGGCGGACAGTGCCACTTCGTGGACGACTCCCGGAAGATGTACGAGGAGTCCGCCCGCCTCGCGGTGGAGACCGGCGGCCACTACATGGACCAGTTCACCTACGCCGAGCGGGCCACGGACTGGCGAGGCAACAACAACATCGCCGAGTCGATCTTCCGGCAGTTGCAGCTGGAGCGGTTCCCCGAGCCGGCCTGGATCGTCGCGACGGCGGGCACCGGCGGCACCTCGGCGACCCTCGCGCGCTACGTGCACTACATGCAGTACGACACCCGGATCTGTGTCGCCGACCCCGAGAACTCCTGTTTCTTCGAGGGCTGGACCAGCGGCGACCCGGACGTCACCTGCGACTGCGGCTCCCGGATCGAGGGCATCGGCCGGCCGCGCATGGAGCCCAGCTTCGTGCCCGGTGCCATCGACCGGATGATGAAGGTCCCGGACGCGGCCAGCGTCGCCGCCGTACGGGCGCTGGAGGGGAGCATCGGCCGCAAGGCGGGCGGCTCCACGGGCACCGGTCTGTGGAGCGCGCTGAAGATCGTCGCCGAGATGGTGGCCGAGGGGCGTACCGGCAGTGTCGTCACCCTGTTGTGCGACCCGGGCGACCGGTACCTGGACAAGTACTACTCGGACGCCTGGCTCGCGGAGCAGGGCCTGGACATCGAGCCGTACGCGGGGGCGCTCGACTCGTTCCTGGCGACGGGCGTGTGGCCGGACTGATTCCGCACCGTGGCAGCCGTCGTGCGACGGGCGTGTTGCCGGGCTGTGTGGGTTTGGTGTCGTCTCAATTGAGGCTCTGGGCAAGCCGGTTGTGCCGGTGTGACTGATAAGATCATCCCACTTTTCAACGGGCTGACGACGTGTCATGAACGCGTCTGGGGGACAGTCTCGAAGGCACCATCGCGCTGCTCATGCTCCTGGCGCGACGCGACTTGAAGAGAGTCTCATGACGTCATTGACCCAGGATCCACTGCTGTGGATCTTGCTTGTGGTGCTCGTCGCTGCGGTCGTCGCAGTGATGCGGGCCCGGAGAACCAACATGGCGCTCCGAAGAACGAGGAAGGACCTGGAGACCGGGCTGGGGGAGGCCCGTGGCGATGTCGGTCAGCTCCACGCACACATCGCCGCGCTGACCGCGCAGCACCAGCGTGACCTCGCGGACGTACGGGCGGACGCGGAAGCCGCGACCAAGGCGGTGCTGAAATCCGCGATGGGAACCCTCCAGTCGCTCGCCGAGGAACAGCAGGTGCTCCTGGACAACCTGCTGAAGAAGTACGGCGACACCACCGAGGTGCTGGCCGACCTGATGACGGTCGACCACACCGGCAGCCAGTTCAGCCGCCGTGCCAAGGGCATCTCCGTGCTCTGCGGCGGCTGGCTCGGCCGCCGCGAGCGCGCCGCCACGGTGTACGACGTGGCGCGCAGCGCCCAGGGCAGGATCAAGGACTTCGACCGGGTCAGCGTCCACTCCCAGGTCAACGTCTCCCTCGTCGGCAAGGCGGTCGAGCCGGTGGCCGTCGTCCTGGCCGAACTGCTGGACAACGCGACGAACTACAGCGCGCCCGGCACCCCGGTGGAGGTCAACATCCAGGCCGTACCGACCGGGTTGTGCTTCATCGTCGACGACGCCGGACTCGGCATGGACCAGGAGACCAAGGACCGGGCGGCGGCGCTGCTGGCGGTCGACGGTCCCGTCGACATCACCGGTCTCGGCGACCCGCCGCGGTTCGGCTTCGCCGTGTGCGGCATGCTCGCCGCCCGCTACGGCTTCGCCGTCTCCGTCGGTTCCGTGTCCCCCTACGGCGGAGTGCGTGCAGTGATTCGTGTGCCCGAAAGTCTTCTCGCGGCCGACGTGCCGTCCCCCGCGGCCGACGTCCAGCACGACGAGGGCCAGGAGGCGGCTCCCCAGCGGCTGGCGCCGGTCCCGGTCGTGGGTCCCTCGCACGTGGTGGGGACGACCTCGGGAGGTCTGCCCAAACGCCGGCGGCGTGGTGGCCCCGTCACGGTGGTCCCGTCCCTCGACGCCGGCGGCCAGGAGGTGCCGTCCGGGCCCGCCAGCGAGGTGACGGCGTCGCGGCTCGGGGCGTTCGCGCGCGGAACACAGCTCGGGCGCACCACGAACACCACGGAAGGACCTGACAACAAGTGAACATCGACCTGTCCTGGGTGCTGAACGACCTACTCGAGGTACGCGGAGCCCGGCACGCGATCCTCGTCTCGGGCGACGGCCTGCTGCTGCAGCGCTCGGACGACATCGCACGGGACGATGCCGAGACCAACGCCGCCGCCATGAGCTCCATGCAGTCGCTCAGCCGGGCCGTCGCCGGGTTCGTGGGAGCGGGACACGGGATCTGGAAGCAGACGCTGCTGGAGTACGACGGCGGCTGGATCTTCCTGATCGCGGCCGGCCAGGGCTCCTACCTCGCCGTCTCGGCCGCGCTGGACGTCGACATGGAGGCCATGTCCTTCCGTATGCAGAAGACGGTGTCCGCCCTGAGCAAGGCGATGAGTGTGGCGCCGCGCTCGGACAACGGTGCCGGCGCATGAGGAGCCCCGGTGAGGAAGCCTCCGTCACCAGCGACTTCGTCCGCTCCTACGTCATCACCGGCGGCCGGACCCTGCCGGCCGCGGACGACCTGGCGCTGCACACCCTCGTCACCCTGGCTCCCGACCGGACGCCCCCGTTGGGAGCCGGCCCCGAGGTGATGGCGATCTGGGAGCTGTGCGCCGGCGGCTACCTGTCGGTCGCCGAAGTGGCCGGCCACCTGGGACTGCCGGTGGGGGTGGCCCGGCTGCTGCTGACCGACTTATCCGAGCAAGGGCACCTCCTGCGCCGCGCCGAGCCGCCCCGGGCTCAGAACGTTGACAGAGCGACCCTGGAAAAGGTTCTGAATGGACTCCAATCCCTCATCGGCTGAGACGGCCCCCGGATCCATATACGTCTCCAGCGCGGTGACCAACGCTGCGAAGATCCTGGTCGTCGGGCACTTCGCCGTGGGCAAGACGACCTTCATCGGCTCCCTGTCGGAGATCACCCCGCTGCGCACCGAGGAGAAGATGACACAGGCGTCCCTCCACGTGGACGACCTCAGGGGCGTGACGGACAAGACCACCACCACCGTGGCCCTGGACTTCGGCCGGCTGACGCTCAGCGACGACCTCGTGCTGTACCTGTTCGGCACCCCCGGCCAGCAGCGGTTCATGCAGCTGTGGGAGGACATGGCGCGCGGCGCGCTGGGCGCGCTGCTCCTGGTCGACCCCGCCCGGCTGGAGGAGACCTTCCCCGTCATCGACCTCGTCGAGCGCTACGGCCTCGAGTACGCCATCGCCGTCAACAGCTTCGAGCCGGGCAGCGTTTACGAGGAGGCGGAGGTGCGCGAGGCCCTCGACCTGCTCCCGGACACCCCCGTCGTCTACTGCGACGCCCGCGACCGGCAGTCCTCCGCCCACGCGCTGATCGCGCTCGTGCGTCACCTGCTCACCCGAGCCGCCTGACACCCCCATCCCCCCGGACCATCGGCCCGGAGCCAGCAGAAGGAACCTCATGGACCGCCAGTCAGCCCCCGCCCCCGCCGGCGGCCGATGCCCCATGCACGACGCCGCGTTCGCCGCCGACCCCCACCAGGTCTACGACCGGCTGCGTGCCCACGGTCCGGCCGGGCCGGTCGAACTCGCACCCGGTGTCGACGCCACCCTGGTCGTCGGCCACGAGACGGCCCTGCGCGTGCTGCAGAACTCCACGCTCTTCGCCCGGGACGCCCGCCGCTGGAAGGCTCTGAACGAAGGGCGGATCCCGCTGGACAACCCGGTGCTGCCGATGATGGCGTACCGGCCGAACTGCCTGTTCACCGACGGCGCCGTGCACCTGCGGCTGCGTAAGGCCGTCACGGACAGCCTGGCCCGGCTCAACATCACCCGGATCCGCCGGGACGTCGAGCCCCTCGCCGACTACCTCATCGACCAGTTCAGCGAGCGCGGCCGGGCCGACCTCCTCAACGACTACGCCAAGCTGCTGCCGCTGCTGCTGTTCAACAAGCTCTTCGGCTGCCCGGCGGACATCGGTGACACCCTCACCAGCGCGATGTCGGCGATCTTCGACGGTCAGGACGCCCTGCGTGCCAACGAGGAGCTGACCGCCTGCCTCATGGAGCTGATCGCGCTCAAGCGCCGCCGGCCCGGCGACGACGTCACCTCCTGGCTGATCCAGCACCCCGCGGGACTCACCGACGAGGAACTCAAGGACCAGCTGGTCATGCTGATGGGCGCCGGTGTGGAGCCCGAGCGCAACCTCATCGGCAACGCCCTGCTCCTGCTGCTGTCGCCCGACACCAGCGGACGCGACTCCGGCCTGCTGGTCGAGGAGGCGATCGATCACGTGCTGTGGAACCAGACGCCGATCGCCAACTACGCCACGCACTACCCGGTCCAGGACGTCGACCTCGGGGGAGTGGTGGCGCAGGCCAACACGCCGGTCGTCATCAGCTTCGCCGCGGCCAACAGCGACCCCGCGCTGGCGGAGGCCCGCCGGATGCACAGCAAGGGTGCCCACCTGGCCTGGGGAGCCGGTCCGCACGCCTGCCCCGCCAAGGACCCGGCGCAGGTCATCGCCGTCACCGCCATCGAGAAGATCCTCAACGCGCTGCCGGACCTGACGCTGGCGGTCCACGAGAAGGAGCTGGAATGGCGGCCCGGGCCGTTCCACCGGGCCCTCGTCGCCCTGCCCGTGGCCTTCAGCCCGACCCCGGCCACCCGCATGGCCGCCGCGCTGCAGAACCGCGGCGTCGCCGTCGCGCCGGAGCAGCCGCTCCCCACGGCGCCGGTCGCCGCCGCGCGTCAGGAACCGGCCAGGAAGAAGGGCTTCTGGAGTAGCTTTCTGGACATCTTCCGGGTCTGATGTGCGGCATGTGACGGGAGCAACACTGTCAGGCGCATGACATGGATGAGGGGAGGGGTAGGTTCCGGCGGTAACGGTAGCGCCCAGCCACAAAGGAGCTTCGCGTGACCGCCGTTGGCGTCATGAGCGGACCCATCACCGACCGCCGGGCCGTCGTTCCTCTCCTTCGCCGCCTGCGGTCCGACGCGGGGCGGGCCGACCCCCTCCCCGTCTGGGCGGAGCTGCGCGAACTGGGTGACGTGGTGCCGGCCCCCTGGGGCGGCTACTTCGTGACCGGGTTCGAGGCGTGCAGCCAGGTCCTGCGCGGCAGGAACTGGCTCGTCCCCGACTTCGGCTGGCAGGAGCGCCAGGGCGACACCGCGCGCTGGCGGGAGCCGGCGACCCGGGAGATGACCCGGACCCTCTCCCGCCTCAACCCGCCCGAGCACACCTTCCAGCGCCGCGCTCTGGGCAACCTCTTCGACCGTGACACCCTCGAGACTCTGCGGCCCCGGATCGCCGCCCACGTCACCCGGCTCCTCGACCGCCTCCGGTCACACCTGCGCGCCGACGGCACGGCCGACTTCGTCCCCCTGGTCGGCGACCAGCTCCCGATCCACACCGTCGGCCGGTGGCTCGGCGTCCCGGCCGAGCACTACCCCCGCATCCTGGACTTCACCCATCGCCAGGTCCACGCCCAGGAACTGCTCCCCACCAAGAGCGAACTGGCGATCTCCGCCCGGGCCACCGTCGAGATGAGGGACTTCTTCACCCGCCTCGTCGCCCACCGGCGCGCCCACCCTGGCAACGATGTCCTCTCCGGCTGGATCCGCCACTGGGACGCCCAGTACCCCGACGACCGGGCGGCGGCCGACCAGACGCTCTACGACCTGACGATGTTCATCACCATCGCCTCCCTGGAGACCACCGCCACCCTGCTGACCAACGCGGTGTGGTTCCTCACCCGGGACCCGGACCGGGCCGACTGGCTGCGCCGGCACCCCGAACACACCGACGACGCGATCGACGAGGTGCTGCGCTACGACCCGCCCATCCACCTCAACTCCCGCTACGCGGCCGAGGACACCGTGCTCGCCGGCGTACCCATGGCCAAGGACACCACCGTCCACGTCCTCTACGGCGCCGCCAACCACGACCCGCGCCGCAACGAGAACCCGCACGTCTTCGACATCCGCCGCAAGGGCGGCCACCTCACCTTCGGCGGCGGCGCCCACTACTGCCTCGGTTCGGCCCTGGCCCGCCTGGAGGCCCGCCTGTTGCTCACCCAGCTGCTGGAACGATTCCCCACCCTGCGGCCGATCGCGGCCCCGACCTACGCGCCCCGGATGGTCTTCCGGCGCGTCACCTCCCTGAAAGTGACCACATGACCGCCCTCTCCCTCCAAGCACTCCAGGCCCTTCCGGCCGTCCCCGGACAGCAGACCCTGCGGACCTATCGGGAAGGCCCCGTCCTCACCATCGAGCTGAACACCCCCGAGCACGGCAACACCGTCACCGACGCCCTGCTGGACGACCTCCTGGCGGTCCTCCAGGACCAGGACCCGGACGTCCGGGTGCTGGTGCTCACCGGCAGCGGGGACGACTTCTGTCTCGGCGGGGACCGTGGCGAGTTCACCCGGCACCTCGCCGACGACCCCACGGGCAGCGGCATCCGGACGTCGGGGGCCAGGGCGCGGCGCGTCTGCGACGCCCTGACCGGGAACCCGGCCGTCACCATCGCCCGCGTCCACGGCAAGGTCATCGGGGCGGGCATGGCCCTGGCGCTCGCCTGCGATCTGCGGGTGGGAGCCGAGGACGCGACCTTCCGGCTGCCCGAGCTGGCCCTCGGGCTGCCCACCGCGTGGGGCGGCCTGCTGCCCCGCCTCATCAACGAGGTCGGCGCCGCCCGGGTCCGCGAACTGGTCCTCACCGGCCGGGCCTTCACCGCGGCGGAGGCCCAGTCCCTGTCCATCCTGCAGAAGGTCGTCCCGGCACACGAACTCGACGCGGCCGTCGCGGCCTGGGCCAGGCCCGTCGTCCGCCGTCCCCCGGCGGCCCTGCGCGTCACCAAGACCCTGCTCAACTCGCTGTCCGCCGCCTCACGCCTGGCGGACGTCTCCCTGCTGGACGCGGAGCTGATGGCAGCGGTGGTGACCGAGGCGCACCACGCCCGCGAGTGATCAGCGCCTGGACAGCCGCCGGTCCAGGGACGCCACGGCGTCACGGAAGGCCCGCTTGAGTCCGGGCCGGGCCAGCCCGAGGACGAACCGGAAAGGCGCCGTCCCGTCGGCGGCGAAGGTCCACCGCACCTGGGTGCCGGCGCCGTGCGGAACCAGGCGCCACTCCTCGGCCAGGGCACGGGCGCCCGGCGCGTTGGTGGTGTCGACCCGGTAGGTGTACACCTCGGGCGCCTTGGCGACGAGCACCGTCTCCGCGAACCGCGTCCCGCCCCGGAGCCGGATCTCCCGCCCGCCGCCGTCGGTGGTCCGGGCGGACGTCACCGCCGAGAACCACTCCGTCCAGCCGGGCACGTCCTCGGCGAGCGCGCGGAAGACCTGCTCGGGGGGCGCCGAGACGTTCCGCGCGAAGACCAGACGCACGGGCGCGGCCCCGACGAAGTCGACACCCACCGGGCGCAGACGACGAGCCATGGACGATTCCCCCTCGTGACGTTCCCGCAGGGTGATTGACCGGGCATCGTCACCTTAGCTGACGGACTCTCAGCTGTCTGCGGTGTCCTCTTCCTCGGGCTCGCCCGCCACGACCACCCGCAGGTGCTCGGACATCTCCGCCCGCGCCTCGGCGGGCAGGCCCGCGTCGGTCACCAGCGCGTCGACCTGCTCCAGCGCGGCGAAGGAGCTCAGCCCCACCACGCCCCACTTCGTGTGGTCGGCGACCACCACGACCCGGCGCGCGGAGTGCACCAGCCGTCGGTTGGTCTCGGCCTCGGCGAGGTTCGGCGTGGACAGGCCGGCCTCCACCGATATGCCGTGCACACCGAGGAAGAGCAGATCGAAGTGGAGCGAGGCGATCGCCTGGTCGGCCACCGGCCCCACCAGCGAGTCCGAGGGGGTGCGGACCCCGCCGGTCAGCACCACCGTGGCCGAACCCTGCCGCTGCCCCGAGGTGCGGTGCGCGGCGTGGAAGACGTCCGCGACCCGCACCGAGTTCGTCACCACGGTCAGCTCCGGCACCTCCAGCAGGTGCTGGGCGAGCGCGTACGTCGTCGTACCGCCGGACAGGGCGATCGCCGCCCCCGGGCTGACCAGGCGGGCCGCGGCGCGCGCGATGTCCTCCTTGGCGGTCAGTTCCAGGCCCGACTTCGCCTCGAACCCCGGCTCGTGCGTGCTCGCCTCGACGACGGGCACCGCACCGCCGTGCACCTTCTCCAGCACGCCCTGGCGGGCGAGCGCGTCCAGATCGCGGCGCACGGTCATGTCCGAGACGCCGAGCTTGCGGGTCAGTTCGTTGACCCGTACCCCGCCCCGGCGCCGGACCTCGTCCAGGATCAGGGCGCGGCGCTGCTCCGCGAGGAGGTTCTGATTCTCACTCACGTACGCTCCGGTCCTTTCGCCGCCATCCGTCCGACACGCCCGGTGCACCGGCTCCGACCAGGACGTTCCGGCCGTCCGGCAGTGCGCGGGCGTTCCATCTTTTCACGGCTGGGCTCAGGCTGCGCCACCGCCTGCGGGACCGTCCGCCGTGACCCGCTTCGGGGAGATTCCGTGACGACAGCTGTACACGACCGCCGGAGACGAGATCCTGGAGCCCGCACGACACAGACGTCAGGGCGTCACGGGGGAAGTGCGAGAACGATGAGGCGCACGCAGAACCACTCCGCCGACCACGGCGGGAACCACCCGGCCGGGGAGTACGAGGGGGATGCCGGGCCGCACCCGGAAGGCTCTGGACGGCACCCGGACCGGCAGGCCGGGTGCCGTCCAGAGTGCTCGGCCGGGCGGTGCGAGCGGCACACCGGGTCGTTACCGGACGGTGCCGAGGAGGGCGTGGGCCGGCTCGCGGACCCGGAGACCGAGCTGGAGCTGCTGGTGCACGGCGTCGGCGGCGCCACGCCGGAGAGGATGCTCGGCGATCCGCGAACGGTCCGGGTCACCGGCGACGACACGGCCGCCGTCTTCCGGCGCGCGGAGGACACCGAGACCGACCCGGCCGGGCGGCGCTCCCGCGGCGGACCGGTCCGCGAGGCGTACGTCTGGTGCAAGCTCACCTCCGGCGACGGCAGCCGCGCCCTGTGGCTGTTGCTGCTGCCGTTCATGGTGGTCAACCTCGCCCACTGGATGCGGCCCGCCGCGCCCGCCCGGCCCCGCACCGTCCGGCTCTACGGCCTCCTGGTGCGTCTGGCCGCCCTCACCCTGACCGTGCTGCTGGTGGCGGCCGCCTGCGAGGTGGCGCTCGACCTGGTCGCCTGGCAGTGCGCGGGCACCCGCGCCTGCGTCCGCCGCCATTCCTGGCTGGGCTTCCTGGAGCCCGCGGGCCCCGGCGCCCCGGCCGGATCCGGCGGCTGGTGGAGCGCACCGGGCCGCAGACTCGCCCTCGCCGCGGCCCTGCCCACCGCGCTGACCGCCCTGCTCTGGTACCTCTCACACCGCACCTGGCGCGCCTACGAGTCCTACCCGCCACTCTCCCCCGCCCCTGCGCCGGGCACCCCCGGAACCCTGCCGCCCGTGGACGGATCCGCCCCCGGGGCCGAGGGCCGCGAGCGGGACGCTCGGGATACCGTGCCGGGCGCCCCTGACGACTTACCGGACGCCGACGGCTCCATGCCGGACGCTCCCGCCCCCGAGCGGGGCACCCCCGGTCCCGTGCCGAACACTCACGGACCCGAGCCGGATGCCCAGGGCTCCATGCCGGCCGCCGGTCCCGTGCCGGGCGCCCCCGCTCCCGGGCGGGATGCGGACAGCTCGGTGTCGGGCACTCACGGTCCCGAGCGGGACGTACCCGACCCCGCCCCCCACGGCAGTGCTCTCGCCCGGCCAGGGTTCTGGTACGGGCGGCGGCTGGTTGCCCGGTTGCGGGCGGCGCACACCGCGGCGGGGCTGCTCACCGTGGCCGCCGCCGTCGTCACCCCGGCGGTGCGCTTCGATCTGCGAGGCGGCGGGCCCGCCGTGCTGGACCTGCTCGGCCGGCTGCTGGCCGTGGCCCTGCTCGCCTGCGGTGCCGCGGTCGTGGGCGTGGTGTGCCGCCGGGGTCGCAGCGAGCGCCGTCTCGACCAGCGGCTCGACCGGCACCTCGTACGCGCTCTGCCGCTCGCCGCGCTGGCCCTGCTGCTGTCAGCCCTGCTCTATGCCGGCTGGTCCCGGCCCGGCTGGCGGTCCGCGGGCCGGCTGCCCGGCGACCCCGCCTTCGGCACCCTCATGCTGACCCAGGGCCTGCTCGTCCTCGCCCTCGCCGCCGTGGCCGGGTACCTGCACCGGCGCCGCCCCGACCCGCGCGCCGCAATGCGCGGCCTGGGCGGCCCCGCCGTCGCGCTGCTCGCCTGCGCCCTCGGCGGAGTCATCTCCGGCGGGGTCGCGCAGCGGGTCGCCGACTGGCTGGACGGCACCCGCGCCCTGCTCACCGGGCCGCCCGTCCTGCTGACCTGGCAGGCATCCGCCATCCCACCGCTCCTCGCGGTCCTCCTCCTGCTGTCCGCCGCGCTGGCGACACGCACCGCCCGGCTCGCCCGCGCCGAACGCGACCGGGTCCGCCGGGAGCACCCCGGCGAACCGGAGGACCCGCCCCGCACCCGCGCCGTCGCCCACGCCCGCGCCATGGCCACCCTGACCGACCGGACGCCCCTCGTCGTCGCCGTCCTCACCGCCACCACCCTCGTCCTGGGCAGCGCGGCACTGGCCGGAGCCCTGGCCACGAGGGAGACGCCCGACGGGGCGGCCCACGCCTCCCACCACCTCGTCCAGGCCGTGGCCGAGACCTCGCAGGCGCTGGGCTCCTGGCTGGTCGGACTCGGCTTCCTGCTGTTCGTGACCTGGGGCCGGCGCGCTTACAAGGACGCCTCGGCACGACGCACCATCGGCATCCTCTGGGACGTCGGCACCTTCTGGCCCCGCGCCGCCCACCCCTTCGCCCCGCCCTGCTACGCCGAACGCGCCGTGCCGGACCTGACCTGGCGCATGGCCACCTGGACCCGGCGCACCGGCGGCCGGCTGGTGCTGTCCGGCCACTCCCAGGGCAGTGTCCTCGCCGCCGCCGCGGCCTGGCAGCTGCCGCCGCCCGTACGCGGCCGGGTCGCCCTGCTCACCTACGGCTCCCCGCTGGAGCGCCTGTACGGCCGCTGGTTCCCGGCCCACTTCGGCCCGCCCGCGCTCGCCGCCCTGCACCACGACATCGCCTGCTGGCGCAACCTCTACCGCCGCACCGACCCCATCGGCGGCCCCGTGCGGGTCCCTGCCCGCGTCCCCGACGACACCGCCCCCGACGTGGACCACGAACCGCTGCGCGACCCGCTCGCCTACGGCCGCAGCCCCGACCACCCGCTCCCGGCCCCGATCCTCGGCCACTCCGACTACCAGTCGGACCCCGTCTTCACCCGGGAACGGAACCGCCTCCTGACCCGCCTGCGCCCGCGGCTGCCGGGCCAGCGCCCGGATCCGGGAACCCGGGGCTGAGGCCGCGGACCGCTCACGGCAGCTCCGGCAGGTCCTCCGCGTACAGCAGGGTCAGGTCGTCGGTGGTCGGGTCGGCCAGCTGGGCGACCCGGCCGGCGTGGCGCTCCACCATCGCCTCGAACGTCTGCCGGGCGGTCCGGCCGTTGCCGAACGCCGGGCCCTTCGGGAGCTCCGTGAAGTACTTCAGCAGCGCCTCGGACGCCCCGGGCGCGAGCCGGTACTCGTGCTCGTCGGCCTGCTGCTCCACGATCCGCAGCAACTCCTCGGGGCCGTAGTCGCCGAAGGTGATGGTTCGGGAGAAGCGGGAGGCCACGCCCGGGTTGACGGACAGGAAGCGTTCCATCTCCGCGGTGTACCCGGCGACGATCACCACCACCGCGTCCCGGTGGTCCTCCATCAGCTTCACCAGCGTGTCGATGGCCTCCTTGCCGAAGTCACGCCCGGCGTCCTCCGGGGACAGCGCGTACGCCTCGTCGATGAACAGCACTCCGCCGCGCGCCCGTTCGAAGGCCTCCTGGGTGCGGATCGCCGTGGATCCGATGTGCTCGCCGACCAGGTCGACCCGGGACACCTCCACCAGGTGGCCCTTCTCCAGCACATCCAGCGAGGCGAGGATCTCGCCGTAGAGCCGGGCGACCGTCGTCTTGCCCGTGCCGGGGGAGCCGGTGAAGACCAGGTGCCGTTTGACGGAGGCTGCCTTCAGCCCCGCCTGCTGCCGGCGCCGGCCCACCTCGATCATGTCGGTCAGCGCCCGCACCTCGCGCTTGACGCTCTCCAGGCCCACCAGCGCGTCGAGTTCGCCGAGCACGTCCTTCGGCGTGCGCTGCGGCTCGTCCGGCGCCACCGGCGGCTGCTGTTCCGCCGCCCGCTGCCCGGGCAGCGAGCCCAGCAGGCCGGCGGACTGCGGCACCGTCTGCACCGCCGCCTCACGGGCCGTGGGCGTCCGCGGACCGCCGCTCTCGTCGCTGGTGCAGTCCTCGACGACCGGCCCGGTGCCGGCCCCGGCGTCCGGGCCGCCGTCGGCGAACTCGTACCCACCGCGCGCACACCGCTCCGTGCGGCACTTGCGCAGCGTCGTACGACAGCCGTCGATCACATGGAAGCCGTACCCGCCGCTGCCGGTCACCCGGCAGTTCAGGAAGCTGCCCCGGCCGCCCGCCGAGACGTAGAAACCGGCCTCGGCGGGGGAGTCGACCGTACAGCGCTCGATGGTCGGGTCGGCGCCCTTGGTGACGATGACGCCGGTCTGGGTGCCGTCCACGGTGCAGTTGTTGAGCGTGCCACCGCTGCCGTGGTCGCGGAACCAGGCGCCGGTGGCCGCATCCCTGATCCGGCAGTCGTCCAGCTGCGCGGTCGCCCCGTCGCTCACCGACACGGCCGTGTTGCGCACCTGCGACAGGTCGCTGTCCACCACGTCCGCGCGGGAACCGCGGTCCAGCACGAACAGCGCGTCCGGCACGTCGTGCACCCGGCACGAGTCGAGCACGGCGGTGGCCCCGTCGCTCACCCACACCGCCGGATAGTCGCCGGTGCTGTCGAAGATCTCGCACTGGTTGGCGTCCACCCGGGTCCCCGGATCCCACACCGACAGGCCGTTGCGCCCGAACCGACGGACCGTCGTGCGGGTCAGCGTGAGCACCGAGCGGGAGCGCAGGTCGACCGCGTTCTCCGGGATGTCGTGGAGGCGGCAGTCGGCGAGGGTGAGCACCGCGTCGGTGTCCAGGGTGATGCCGTCGGCGGTGGTGCGGTGCACATCGCAGTCGGTCAGATGCGCGGTGGCCCGCTGGGTGACCTGCACCCCGGAGCCGCGCACCTCGTAGACCTCGCAACCCACCGCCTCCAGCGAGGAGTTCTCGCCGGTGACGGTCAGGCCGGTGCCGGAGGCGTGGTGCACCCGGCAGCGCTCCAGCCGAGGATGGGCGCCGCCGCGCACCGCCACTCCCGCCTGCCCGGCCGCGACGACCTCGCACTCCTCGAAGACCCCGCTCCCGCCGTCGAACACGGCGACACCGATGCCTGCCGGGTTGTCGACGGTGCACCGGCGCACGGTCGGGCGGGCACCACCGCGCACCTCGATGCCGGCGGCGGACCGGGTCACGATCCGCAGGTCCGTCAGCTCGGGCGTGCCGTCCTCGATCAGCACCGCGGGCGCCGCCGCGTCCTGGCCCTCCACGTGCACGTCCTGCACGACGGCCGAGGCCCGCACGGTGAGCGGCACCCCGTCCAGGGGCGCGATCCGCACCGAGCCGGGGGATCCCTCGGGCCCACGGAGCGTCACCGTCCGCTGGACGACGAGGTTCTCCCGGTAGGTGCCGGGGGCGATCGTGAGGACGTCGCCGTCGGCGGCGGCCTCCAGGGCGGCGGCGAGCGAAGCGTACTCACCCGTGCGGCGCCGCCACCGCGAAGTACCGGTGTGCGTCACCTGGACCGTGCCCTGTGCCATGGCGTTGCTGTGCCCCCACCTAGTCGTACTGATGGCTCGCCGCGCGCCGGGGCGATGCCGCCGGTGCCCGGACGGCGAGCGTGCTCGGCCCCAGGGGCGTGAGCGCGTTCGCGCCCTCGTCACCTGCGCGCCCCGGGGTTCACGCACCCGCGGGTCGTCGCCGAAAGCGCTTCGGCCGGTCCACCGTAGCGTGTGCGTGCACGCCCGGTTGACCAGAGCCGCGAGGCCGTCAACTGCCGGTGCCCGCCTTGCCCCAGTCCGGGCCCGCCCGGTCCCATGCCTGGTCCCAGCGCGCGTACCGCCGGCGGACCAGGCTCCACACGGTCAGGCGCCGGCCGCACTCGACCAGGCCCGCCGTCAGCAGGGCCGTGCCGATCCCGGCGAGCACGGCGTGCGTCGTCGCCGTGGCGGAGTCCAGCGGGCGGGTCGTTATTCGGCCGTGCGGGTCGGTCCAGAGGCTGAAGCGGTCCCCGCGGTGCGGGGACTTGAGGTCCGCCAGCACCGGGCCGTGCTGCACGCTGCCGTCCGGCCCGGTCCAGCTCGCGAGGACGCGGCTGTGCGTCTCGCGCGCGGAGCTGGAGTCGGGGTCGGTCTCCGGCATGGTTCCGCCCAGACCGCGGACCACCGTGGCCGTGACCAGGTGGCGCGCGTGCTGCTGTTGCCGTGCGGACCGCTGGAGCGAGTCCTGGGCGGCGGCACCGACCAGGCAGCCGGTCACGGGTGCGGCCACGGCGATCAGCAGCAGGGCCACGAGGGCCACCCAGGCCTCGGCCAGGTCGGTGGTACGGCACAGCGGATTGTGCCGCCAGCGCCACAGCCCAGTGAGTGCACGCATGTCCCCACCCCCTTCCGGTCCGTCATAACCCCCGGCATCGGCGCTCGCCCCCCGGACCGGACCGGAGAGAGCGACGTCACGTCCGCCGCGCTACCCGATGCCCGCGGCCTCTCATGAATTTCTCACGCACGCTCAACGACCGGGAGCGGCCCCGGGGTTCCCGGCCGGCGGATCATCGCCGGACCGCTCTCCGCCCGTCGCTCGCGCACGGCGCCTACTCCAGCACCCGTACCGGGTCACCGACCCGGACCGTGCCGGGGGAGAGCGGCACGAGGTTCTGGCCGAACAGCAGCTGCCCGCCGATCCGGCGGTGGCGTGCCAGTGTGCGCAGCGGTTCCCTGCCCCGCAGGGCCGTGGTCTGGTCGGTGGTGGTCACGACGCACCGTCCGCTGGGTTTCGGGGCCCGGAAGACCACCTCACCGATGGCGATGCGCGTCCAGCCGTCCTCTGCCCAGGGCTCGGTGCCGGCGACGACGACGTTGGGCCGGAACCGGTTCATCGGCAGCGGTCCCTCGTGGGCGTTCGGGCCCTCGGCGATCAGGGAGTTCAGGGCCTGGAGCGAGGCCACCGTGGTGACCAGCAGGGGGTAGCCGTCGGCGAAGCTCACCGTCTCGCCCGGCAGTGCGTACTCGGGATCGACGGGACGGCGGGTGGCCGGATCGTCCATGTGCACCAGGCGGACCTCGGCCCCCAGCCAGGCGCTGCACCAGGCGTGCGCGGCCGCGTCGGCAGGGACCCCCTCCACCTTCGTGCCGAACACGCTCGTCGGCACGGTCACCGTCGGCTCCGGCACCTCGACGGTCAACGGGGCGGCGCCGGGCGCGGACAGACGAATGCCGCCGCCGGCCAGAGGCTCGGCGGCGGCCAGTGCGAGGCGCGGCTGCTCCCGCTGTGTGACGACCTTTCCCCCGTGATCGATCAGCGTCCAGCGTCGGTCCCCGGCCAGGCCCCAGGGCTCCACCACGGCCTCCCGGGGCGAAATGCCCCGGAACGCCTTGACCGGATGGATGTGGATCGAGTCCACTTCGGCGTTTCCCATGCCGTCCATCGTGCCAGGCGGCACCGACAGCCGGGGCACGCCGTCAGTAGCCGCGGTACTGCTGGTTGTTGTACGGGTCCTGGTAGGGCGCCGGCGCGGGTCGCGGGGCGGCCGGGCGCATGGCCTCGTACCCGTTGCCCGGCGCCATCGGCCGCTGATACTGCGGGGCCTGCTGGCCGGGATAGCCGCGCGGAGCGCTCGCCTGCTGCGGGATGTACGCCGTGGGCGCCTGCTGCAGCGGAGCGGGCTGCGGCGTCTGCGGGTAGCCGTAGGCCGGGGCGTGCGGGGACGGGGCCGCCGGGAGGGCGGGGAGGGCCGACGGCAGTGCGGGCAGGCTGCTGCCCGTGTCGTAGGCGGCGGGGACCCGGATCGGGGCGATCTGCGGGGTGCCCCGCTCGGCGACGAGCGAGTCGTAGATCGGGGTGTCCGGGAAGGAGGCGGAGTAGTAGCCGCCACCATAAGTGGAGCGGGGGGAGGTCATGGCACATAAGTTAAGCCCACGATGTGCTGGTTGGGGAGACCGATAAGAGGGTTGTTTTCCGTGTCGGCAGTGGCCTGGGATCCCCAATCCGAGCGAACTCGGCAAAAAGGGACGCGGATCAACGTTTGGATCGGGTAAAAGGCGAGTTCCTTCAGGGTTACCGGCGGTTGACCGGCGATCTTGCTGTGCCGTTCATGGCGGCGCGCTGCGCCCCGGAATAGGTTGGGCGGGTAGGGATGACGCGCACCGGGACGACGCGGCAGGGATGACGCGGCCCGTAGGGCGAAAGCCGGGAGCCGACACGTGATGGGGGCGGACATGACAATGTCGAAAGGATCGAACACGCAGGTGCCGACCACGGCGCTGCGCGTCGAACTGGGCTGGCGCTCCGGCCCCGGGGTACCGGACGCCGACGCCTCCGCGTTGCTGCTCTCGGCCGGAAAGGTCCGTTCCGACGGGGACTTCGTCTTCTACAACCAGCCCGCCCACTCCTCCGGGGCGGTGCGCCACGAGGGCAAGCGGGCCGCCGGCGGGCGCGTCACCGACACCCTGCTGGCCGACCTCGCGCGCGTGGAGGACGGCATCGAGCGGATCGTCCTGGCGGCGTCCGCGGACGGCGGGACGTTCGGGCAGGTCCCGGACCTCTACATCCAGGTGACCGACGCGGCCACCGGCCAGGTCGTCGCCCGCTTCGACAGCCCCGGCGCGACCGTGGAGACGGCCTTCGTGCTCGGCGAGTTGTACCGCCGCCAGGGCGGCTGGAAGTTCCGTGCCGTCGGCCAGGGCTACAGCAGCGGACTCGAAGGACTGGCCACGGACTTCGGCATCACCGTGGACGAACCGCAGCACACCGCACCGCCCGCGGCGGCGGCCCGGGCCACACCGCCGACCCGTGCCGCCGCGGCTCCGGCCCCGCCGGCCAGTGCGGTCCCGGCCCCGGCCCCGCCACCGCCGCCCGCACCTGCCGCCCAGCCGGTCCGCCTGTCCAAGGTCACCCTCACCAAGGCGGCCCCCTCCGTCTCGCTGGCCAAGCAGGGCGGCACCTCCGGTGCCCTGCGGGTGAACCTCAACTGGCAGATGCGCAAGCAGTTGCCGGGCTGGGGCAGCCGGTGGGGCGGTCACGGCGAGGTCGACCTCGACCTGTGCGCCCTGTACGAACTCACCGACGGCCGCAAGGGAGTCGTCCAGGCCCTCGGCAACGCCTTCGGCTCGCTGCACCGGCCGCCGTACATCCACCTCGACGGCGACGACCGCACCGGAGCCGTGGCGAGCGGCGAGAACCTCACCGTCAACCTCGACCACAAGCACGACTTCCGGCGCATCCTGGTCTTCGTCACCATCTACGAGGGCGCGAGCTCCTTCGCCGACCTGCACGCCACCGTCACCCTCCGGCCGGAGCACGGCGCGCCCATCGAGTTCTCGCTGGACGAGTGCACCGTCGCCTCCCCGGTGTGCGCGCTCGCGCTGATCACCAACACCGGCGGCGACCTCCTCGTGCAGCGCGAGGCGCGGTACCTGGTGCCGGAACGCGGATCGAGCCCGCAGCGGACCATGGACCGCGCCTACGGCTGGGGCATGAACTGGACGCCCGGCCGCAAGTGAGCCGGACTCAGCCCTCGTCGGGCACGGCGCCCGGACGGGCGTAGGTGCGGCCCTTCCAGGCGGCCCCGCGCCCGCGGTGGTGCTGCACGGCGGAGTCGACCGTCATCAGCAGGTACAGGAACGCGGTGAGCGGCAGGAGCGGCGCGAGCCACAGCGGCTGCCGGTAGTAGCGCAGCATCGGCAGGTACGTGCCCGCCATCACCGCCCACCCCGACGCCCCGGCGAGCGTGGTCGCCGTATCTCCGCCGGCCGTGCCCACGGCCACGGCGGCCGGCGGCATCAGATAGACGAGCGCGAGCCCGGCGACCGTACCGAGGAGGAGCAGCGGCTGGTGCCGCAGCTGGGCGTAGGCGCTGCGCGAGACCATCCGCCACAGGTCGCGCAGCCGCGGATAGGGGCGCACGCTGTCCACCCGGTCGGCCAGCCCCAGCCAGATGTGACCGCCGGCGTCCTTCACCGCGCGCGCGAGCGCCACGTCGTCGATGACGGCGTGCCGGATCGCCTCCGGGATGCGTGCCTTTTCGGCCATGTCCGCGCGCAGCAGGACGCAGCCGCCCGCCGCCGCGGCCGTGCGCGATCCCTGGCGGCCGATCCGGCGGAAGGGGTACAGCTGAGCGAAGAAGTACACGAACGCCGGCACGACGAGGCGCTCCCACAGGCTCGCCACCCGCAGCCGTGCCATCTGCGACACGACGTCGAAGCCCCCGGTGCGGGCCGCGGCCACCAGCTCGCGCAGGCTGTCCGGCGCGTGCGCGATGTCCGCGTCCGTCAGCAGCAGGTACTCGGGATCACGCGCGCGTGCCGACTCGATGCCGTGCCGCACGGCCCACAGCTTGCCCGTCCAGCCCGCCGGCGGCTCACCGGGCGAGCCCACCGTGAGCGGCAGCCCGCCGTGCCGCCGGGACAGTTCCCGGGCCAGCTCCCCGGTGCCGTCCGTGCTCCCGTCGTCCACCAGGAAGATCTCCGCCCGCCCCGGATAGTCCTGCCCCAGCAGCGACGGCAGACTGCCGGGCAGCACGGCGGCCTCGTCACGGGCCGGTACGACCACACAGACCGAAGGCCACTCGTCGGGTTCCCGGCGCCGCGGCAGCCGGACGTCCGTGCGCCAGAAGAAGCCCTGGCCGAGCAGCAGCCAGCACCACGCGGCGAGCGATACGACGGTGATCCACAGGAAGGCGCTCACGGCCGCAGTCTGCCCCACCCGACCGTCCCCCGAGGCCGCATCGTCTATCGTGGCCGGGTGAAGATCGCGCTCATGGACTCCGGAATCGGCCTGCTGGCGGCCACCGCCGCGGTACGGCGCCTGCGGCCCGACGCGGATCTCGTGCTCTCCCTGGATCCGGACGGCATGCCCTGGGGGCCGCGTACCCCCGAGGACGTCACCCGGCGTGCGCTGGATGTGGCCGAGGCCGCCGCGGCTCACCGGCCCGACGCGCTGATCATCGGCTGCAACACGGCCACCGTGCACTCCCTGCCCGCGCTGCGTGCCCGCCTGGAACCCGGCATCCCGGTCGTCGGCACGGTCCCGGCGATCAAGCCGGCCGCGGCCGGCGGCGGACCCGTCGCCATCTGGGCGACCCCCGCCACCACGGGCAGCGCCTACCAGCGCGGCCTGATCGAGGAATTCGCCGCCGGCGTGCGGGTGGCCGAGGTGCCGTGCTGGGGTCTGGCCGAGGCCGTCGAGCAGGCCGACGAGGCGGCCATCGACGCGGCCGTCGCCGCGGCGGCCGCACTCACGCCCGACGACGTAACGACCGTCGTCCTGGGCTGCACCCATTACGAGCTGGTGGCGGAACGTATCCGCGCCGCGGTCCAGCGCCCCGACGCCGCCCCTCTCGTGCTGCACGGCTCCGCCGGAGCGGTGGCCGCCCAGGCCCTGCGCCGGCTCGGCGAGCTCCCCGCCCCCGAGGCGCCCGCCGAGGGCACGCTGACGGTCCTGCTGAGCGGCCGGCCGGGCCCGCTGCCCGCGCCCGCGCTGCACTACGCCGAGGGGCGGCTGCTGCCGGCCACCGGCCCGCTCGCCGACCGCAGCTGAAACCCGCACCGCTTCGGCGCCCGTCCACGGCGGCCCGGGCCCCGGTCTGAGCCGCACGGAGCAGTCACCCACCGCGAGCCGCTCCCCGCGCAGCCAAAGCTGAGTAACCTCATAAACATGAGGGACCACCCCGACGCCGACGACACTTCGCCCCCGGACGTCTGGAAGGGACGCGCCACCAACCGGGTCCAGTGGCTGCTGGCCCTGGTCGGTGCCGCCTGCATGGCACTCGGTATCGAACTGGCCGTCGACTCGGCCTGGACCTCCGGTATCGCCCCGCTGGTGATGTCCGTCGTGGGCTGCATCGCGGCCGGTCTGCTCGTCCTCTTCGGCACGCTCGCCTTCGTGCACGTCGACCTCAAGCTCGACAGGGAGTGCGTCGAGGTGCGCTGCGGGCACATGGGGCTGCCGCGCCGCCGCATCCCGCTCTCCCACGTGGCCGGTGCCGACTTCACCGCCCTCGTCACCCCGCGCCAGTGGGGCGGCTGGGGCTACCGCTGGCGCCCCGAGAAGGGCACCGCGGTCGTCGTCCGCCGGGGCGAGGGCATCGTGCTGCGCCTGTGGGACGGTCACACGTTCACCGTCACCGTGGACAACGCGGAGTCGGCGGTCAGGGCCATCAGGGACCGCCTGCGGACGATCACCCCGGGAACGGCCAGCTGATCCGGCCGGCCCGGCCGTCCGCTCACCGTGCCGGTGCCGTGCCGACGCCGGCCCAGGGCCGGGCCGTGGCCCAGCCGGCCAGGAGGGCCGCGCCGGCCGTCACCGTCGTGAAGCTCAGGGCGTTGCTCACCGAGGCGAGGGCGGCCACCGCACTCAGAGTCGCGCCCGCCGTGAGCGCCACCGGTGTGGAGCGGGGGGTGCGCCACAGCGCGTACAGCACCCAGCAGAACACGGCGACCAGCAGGAACACTCCGACCAGTCCCTGCTCGGCCGCCTGCTGCAGCGGGGCCGAATGCGGTCTGCCGTCGGACAGCAGGGCCCGCGGGGCGGCCGTGCCCGGCTCGCCGAACCGGCCGGGGCCGATCCCCAGACCGCTGTGGCGGCCCGCCAGTCCCAGGGCGTCCCGCCACAGCTGTACCCGGTGCGCGGTGAACCGGTCCTCGAGCGCCCGGGTGAGGCCGCCGGGCAGCGCGTCCGCGGCGAGCGCCCAGATCGTGGCCGCGACCAGGCCCGCCGCGGCCGCCGGCCCGGCCAGCCACGCGCCCCGGCCGCGTGCCGCGCCCGCGGCGAGCGAGCACAGCAGGACGGCCGCGCCAGCCGCGCACCCGGCCGCCGATCCCAGCACGGCCCCGGCGGCCACCGTGGCGCAGGCCAGCGCCCACAGTCCGCACCGGAGGGCCGGTACGGCCGTCGCCCAGGCGGCACAGCACGCGGCGCCGGTGGCCAGCACCAGCAGCGCGGCCGTGGCGCCTGCGTGCCCGAGCGGGGCGGCGTACCAGGGACCGGGGGAGAGCCCGGGCAGCGCCACGGCCAGGGTGAGCCCCGCCACGGCGCCGGCGCAGGGCCCGGCCACCGGCAGCAGCGCACCGGAGACCCGGCCCGTGGCATGGCCGGCGGCCACGGCGAGCACCGCGAGCAGCATGCCCTCGGGCCGTCCCTCGTGGGCCGCCGCGGTGATCAGCGACCACCCTGCGCAGGCCCCCAACAGGATCATGCCCGTCCCGTCAGAAACGTTTCTTCGTGTGCTGCTGACGTCCGCGCCGTACGCACCGGTCACGGATCCCGTCCCCGTAGACCCCACCCGTCGCCCCTCGTACCCGGTCCCCCGACCTGTGGCAGGCCACGGCCGCGTGCCGGTCCGGCCGCGCCGCCGAGGCTGGGCACACCGTAACGGCTCATGGGCGGTTTGGGGACGAGGCGCGGGGAAACGCTGTGATTCCACCCCATACCGGCGATCTTCCCGGCCAGGACGCCGTTCCGGTTCCGGGCCGGGTCCGGCGGCCGAGCACCCGGCCGCACGACCGTCCCGAACGCGCCCCACCAGCCACAACCGCCGGTGTTCCGGCGGCGGACCGTGCTGTCGGCGCTGACGCCGACCGCCGTACACTCACCCGGTGACCGTCACCGCAACTTCCGTGGACCAGCCGGACCAGCTCGAACCGCGCCCTTCCCCCGGCGCGCGCGGCGGCCGGATCCTGCGCCTGGTCCCGGCCGCCGCCTCCGCGCTGAGCGGAGTGCTGCTGTACGTCAGCTTTCCGCCGCGCATCCTGTGGTGGCTGGCCCTGCCCGCCTTCGCCGGCTTCGCCTGGGTGCTGCGCGGCCGGAGCTGGAAGGCGGCGCTCGGCCTCGGCTACCTCTTCGGGCTCGGCTTCCTGCTGCCGCTGCTGGTGTGGACCGGCGTGGAGGTCGGGCCGGGGCCCTGGCTGGCCCTGGTCGCCATCGAGGCGGTCTTCGTCGCGCTGGTCGGCGTGGGCGTCGCCGCGGTCTCCCGGCTGCCCGCGTGGCCGGTGTGGGCCGCGGCCGTGTGGATCGCCGGCGAAGCGGCACGCGCGCGCGTGCCGTTCCGGGGCTTCCCCTGGGGAAAGATCGCGTTCGGTCAGGCGGACGGCGTCTTCCTGCCGCTCGCCGCGGTGGGCGGCACCCCCGTGCTCGGCTTCGCGGTCGTGCTGTGCGGCTTCGGAATGTACGAGGCCGGGCGGCTGATCGTCGAGCGGCGCCGGACCCGAGCCCTGCGGCCGGCCGCCGCGACCGCCGCGCTGCTGAGCGTGGCCGTACCGCTGGGCGGCGCGCTCGCGGCCCGCGCACTGGTGAGCGACAAGGCGGAGGACGGCACCGCCACCGTGGCGCTCATCCAGGGCAACGTGCCGCGCTCCGGGCTGGAGTTCAACGCCCAGCGGCGGGCCGTGCTCGACTACCACGCGCGCGAGACGCACAAGCTCGCCGCCGACGTCAGGGCGGGCAAGGTCCCCAGGCCGGACTACGTCCTGTGGCCGGAGAACTCCTCCGACATCGACCCGTTGGAGTACGCCGACGCCGCCCTCGTCGTCGAGCAGGCGGCCAAGGACATCGGGGTGCCCGTCTCCGTCGGCTCGGTGGTGGAGAAGGACGGCAAGCTGCTCAACGAGCAGATCCTGTGGGACCCGGCCAAGGGCCCGACGCAGACCTACGACAAGCGGCAGATCCAGCCCTTCGGCGAGTACCTTCCGCTGCGCTCGCTCGTCGGAGCCATCAACAAGAGCTGGACCGACATGGCCCACCAGGACTTCGACCGGGGCACCGAGCCGGGCGTGTTCGACATCCACGGCGCCAAGGTCGGCCTGGCCACCTGCTACGAGGCCGCCTTCGACTGGGCCGTGCGGGACACCGTGACGCACGGGGCGGAGATGATCTCCGTGCCGAGCAACAACGCCACCTTCGACCGCAGCGAGATGACCTACCAGCAGCTCGCGATGTCCCGGATCCGCGCGGTGGAGCACAGCCGCACCGTGACCGTGCCGGTGACCAGCGGCGTCAGCGCGGTCATCCTGCCGGACGGCCGGATCACCCAGAGGACCGGCATGTTCGTGCCCGCGTATGTCGTCCAGAAGGTGCCGCTGCGTACCTCCAGCACGCCCGCCACCGAGCTGGGCATCCTTCCGGAGATCGCCCTGGTGCTGGTCGCCGCGGGCGGGATCGGCTGGGCGATCGGGTCCGGACTGCGCTCCCGCCGTGCCGGTGACGTGTAGCCGGACGACCGCCGTACGACCGTCGTACGACTCCTGAACCGGCCGGGCGTGGCGCGGCGGCCCACTAGGGTCGGCTCATGGCTACTCCCGACTTCATCCGCGCGCTCAGGGCCACCGCCGGCCGACAGCTGTTGTGGCTCCCTGGCGTCACCGCGATCGTCTTCGACGACGAGGGCAGGGTGCTGCTCGGCAGACGGACCGACACGCGCAAGTGGTCGGTGATCGGCGGGATCCCGGAGCCGGGCGAGCAGCCCGCGGCCTGCGCGGTGCGGGAGGTCTTCGAGGAGACGGCGGTGCACTGCGTCGCCGAACGGGTCGTCCTGGTCCAGGCCCTGGAGCCGGTGACCTACCCCAACGGCGACATCTGCCAGTACATGGACATCACCATCCGCTGCCGGGCCGTGGGGGGCGAGGCGCGGGTCAACGACGACGAGTCGCTGGACGTCGGCTGGTTCGAGGTGGACGCGCTGCCCGAACTGCACGAGTTCGGCCTCTTCCGGATCAAGCAAGCCATGTCGGAAGCACCCACATGGTTTGACCCTACGACTGCCGGCTGAAGTATGTGTGGTGACCACATGTGGTGACCGTCGGGTGCCGCTTAGGGTCGGCACATGACCTCGCCCACCCCCCTGCTCGGTCCCGACCCCAGCTTCCAGGCCGTCGCGCTCGAACTCGACGGCCGCACCGCGCTCGTCACCGGCGCTGCCAGCGGCATCGGCCGCGCCTGCGCGCTGCGGCTGGCCGCCGCCGGGGCCGAGGTGCGCGCCGTCGACCGGGACGCGGCCGGACTGGCCGAGCTGGCCCAGCGGGCGGAGCGGACCGACGGGCTCGCGGGCACCGTCGTACCGCTGGCCGTGGACCTCACCGACCTGGACGCCGCCGAGCGCGCCGCCGCCGGCACCGACGTGCTGGTGAACAACGCCGGACTGCAACTCGTACGGCCCATCGAGCAGTTCCCGCCCGAGGTGTTCCACACGGTGCTGACCGTGATGCTGGAGGCGCCCTTCCGCCTCATCCGCGGCGCCCTTCCGCACATGTACGCGCAAGGCTGGGGCCGGATCGTGAACGTGTCCTCCGTCCATGGTCTGCGCGCCTCGGCCTTCAAGTCCGCCTATGTGGCCGCCAAACACGGTCTCGAGGGCCTGTCCAAGACGGCCGCACTGGAAGGCGCCGCCCACGGTGTGACCTCGAACTGTGTGAACCCGGCCTATGTACGCACCCCACTGGTCGAGAAGCAGATCGCCGACCAGGCACAGGCGCACGGCATCCCCGAGGAGCGCGTGCTCTCCGAGGTCCTTCTGAAGGACAGCGCCGTAAGGCGGCTCATCGAACCCGAGGAGGTCGCCGAGGCCGTGGCCTACCTGTGCAGCCCGCAGGCGTCCTTCGTCACCGGCACCTCGCTCGTCCTGGACGGCGGGTGGACGGCCCACTGACCGGCCCGACGGCACCGGCTCCGGGAGTTTTCCACAGGCCTGCCGGGCCGGGTGGCCGATACGGAATCCTGTGACCATGTCCCGCGATCACCTGCAGTCGGCACCCAGCGGCAGCGCCGAGGCCCCCTACCTCGACCTGCTGGCCCGCGACGCCTCCGTCGAGGCCTACGAGCAGCCCGTGCTGCTCGCCCGCGCCGCGGGCGAGCCGGCCGGCCGGATCGCCGCGCTGGAAGAGGCCAGACTGCTCGCCCTGCGCGTACGCGCGGAGCTGGAGGGCCGCCGGCGGCGCGAGGCGGAGCTGTCGGCGCTCTTCGAGACCGCCCACGACCTCGCCGGACTGCGCGACCTGGACGCCGTGCTGCAGGCGATCGTGCAGCGCGCCCGCTCCCTGCTCGGCACGGACGTCGCCTACCTCAGCCTCAACGACCCCGCCCGCGGCGACACCTACATGCGGGTCACGGAGGGCTCCGTCTCCGCCCGCTTCCAGCAGCTGCGCCTCGGCATGGGAGAAGGACTCGGCGGACTCGTCGCCCAGACGGCGCGGCCGTACGTCACCGACGACTACTTCCAGGACGGCCGCTTCCAGCACACCCACACCATCGACGCCGGTGTCCGCGACGAGGGCCTGGTCGCCATCCTCGGCGTTCCGCTGACGCTCGGCCCGCACGTGATCGGCGTCCTCTTCGCGGCCGACCGGCGCGCGCGGGTCTTCGAACGCGAGCAGATCGCCCTGCTCGGCTCCTTCGCCGCGCTCGCCGCGGCGGCGATCGACACCGCCAACCTGCTCGCCGAGACCCGGGCCGCCCTGGCCGGCCTGGAGCGCGCCAACGAGATCATCCGGGACCGCAGCGCCGTCATCGAGCGCGCTTCCGAGGTCCACGACCGGCTCGCCGAACTCGTCCTGCGCGGCGGCGGAGTCCACGACGTCGCCGCCGCCGTCTCCCAGGTACTCGACGGCACGGTCGAGTTCACCGAGGCCGCGGCGGCACCGGACGGGGCACTGGAGGCGTCCCGGGCCGAGGGGCACGCCGTACGGCACGGCAGCGACTGGATCGCCGCGGTGGCCGCCGGCGGCGAACTCCTCGGCGCCCTGGTCCTGCGCGGCCACCCCGGCCTCGACCCCGTCGACCAGCGCACCCTGGAGCGCGCCGCCATGGTCACCTCCCTGCTGCTGCTCGCCCGCCGCTCCGCCGCGGAGGCCGAACAGCGGGTGCGCGGCGAGCTGCTGGACGACCTGCTCGACGCCCGCGACCGCGACCCGCGCCTGCTGAGCGAGCGTGCCAGCCGCCTCCAGGCGGACCTGGGCGCCACCCACGTCGTCCTCGCCGCCCGCCTCGACGGCCCGGCGGCCGACGCCGACGAGGAGGCCGCGGCCCGCCGCCGGCTGTGGTCCGCCGCCTCCCACCTCGCGGCCACCCGGCACGGACTGGCTGCGGCCCGCGACGGCGGCACGGTCCTGCTGCTGCCGCTCGGCCCCGGCGACAGCGCCACCGAGGTGGCCCGGCGCACCGCCCGCCACCTGGGCACAGCCGTCCACCAGCCGGTCACGGTCGGCGCCTCGGCACCCGTCACCGACCTCGCCGGGAACCCCGATGCCGTGGCCGCCGCCTATGCCGAGGGCCGCCGCTGCCTGGACGCGCTGCACCTGCTGGGCCGGGCCGGAGACGGGGCGGCGGCCGAGGACTTCGGCTTCCTCGGACTGCTCCTCGCCGGCGAACGGGACATCGCGGGCTTCGTCGAGCGGACCATCGGCCCGGTGGTGTCGTACGACGAGCGGCGCGGCACGGAACTGCTGCGCACCCTGGACGCGTACTTCGAGGGCGGGATGAGCCCGGCGCGCACCAAGGACGCGCTGCACGTGCACGTGAACACGGTGGCCCAGCGGCTGGAGCGCGTGGGCCGCCTGCTCGGCGCGGACTGGCAGACACCCGCCCGGGCCCTGGAGATCCAACTCGCCCTGAGACTGCACCGGCTCGCGGCGCCGGGACGGCACTGACCGGCCCCGCGCGGGGCCGGCCGGTACGGATGCCGTCGAGGGCGGCCGATCAGACGGTGCGCGCCTCGGCGGCCGGAGCCGCCGCAGCCGACTCGCCGTCCTCGTCCTCGACCCGGGCGAGATCCCGGTGCCGCGTCTCGCGCGCGACACCCACGGCGACCAGGGTCAGCACGGCGGCGGCGATCACGTACAGCGCGATCGGCGTGGAGCTGCCGTAGTCCGAGAGCAGCGCGGTGGCGATGAGCGGGGCCGGCGCACCGGCCGCCACCGAGGCGAACTGGGCGCCGATGGACGCCCCCGAGTACCGCATCCGGGTCGCGAACATCTCGGCGAAGAACGCGGCCTGGGGCGCGTACATCGCTCCGTGCAGCACGAGACCGACGGTCACGGCGAGGATCAGGTACCCGAACGAGCCCGTGTCGACCAGCGCGAAGAACGGGAACATCCACAGCCCCACACCCGCCGCGCCCAGCAGGTACACGGGCCGCCGGCCGACCCGGTCGGACAGTGCGCCCCAGGCCGGGATGACGGCGAAGTGCACGGCGGAGCCGATGAGTACGGCGTTCAGCGCGGTCTGCTTGGAGACGCCGGCCGAGGTGGTGGCGTAGACGAGGATGAAGGCGGTGATGACGTAGTAGCTGATGTTCTCCGCCATCCGGGCGCCCATCGCCACGAGGACGTCCCGCCAGTGGTGCCGCAGCACGGAGACGAGCGGCAGCTTCTCCTCCGCACCGGCCCGGCGTGCCTCGGCCCGCTCCAACGCCTCCTTGAAGACGGGCGACTCGTCGACGGACAGCCGTATCCACAGACCGACGACGACGAGCACCCCGGAGAGCAGGAACGGGATCCGCCACCCCCAGGAGCCGAAGGCGTCGTCGGACAGTACGGCGGTGAGCAGCGACAGCACACCGGTCGCGAGCAACTGCCCGGCCGGCGCGCCGGTCTGCGGCCACGAGGCCCAGAAGCCGCGCCGCCGCGCGTCGCCGTGCTCCGACACCAGCAGGACGGCACCGCCCCACTCACCACCGAGCGCGAAGCCCTGCACCAGCCGCAGCACGGTGAGCAGCACGGGCGCGGCGGCACCGACGGTGGCGTGCGTGGGCAACAGCCCGATGGCGAACGTGGCGCCGCCCATCAGCACGAGACTCAGCACCAGCAGCTTCTTCCGCCCCAGCCGGTCACCGTAGTGCCCGAACACGAGCGCCCCCAACGGCCGCGCCGCGATCCCGACGGCGTACGTCAGGAACGACAGCAGCGTTCCGACGAGCGGGTCGGAGTCCGGAAAGAACAACTTGTTGAACACCAGCGCGGCGGCAGAGCCGTAGAGGAAGAAGTCGTACCACTCGATGGTGGTGCCGATGAGGCTGGCGGCGACGATTCTGGGGAGGCTTGCGGGGGGTGGGGGAGCGGTGGTTCCGGAGGCCATGTGCGCCACTTCCTCGTGTGCGGTGGGGACGGGTACGTGTCGGCACACGGTAGGAAGACGCCGGTCAGGCGCACATGTGGCGAGGTGACATAGTTAGGTGGTTGGCTATGCGTGTAAGCCCCATACCCGCTCACGGAAGGCGGTTCGAGGGCTCAAGCTGGTCGAATTCGTGGTGTCGAGGCCATCGCGTCCGAGTTCGGTGTACAGGCGAAGGATGTTCCGTGGGCGCGTGAGATCGAGCTGCGCGACCCTGACGGCAACCGGGTTCGGATCGGTACGCCGACGGAATGACGCTCGCCAGCAGTGCGCCTGGCTGAACCGCATCGACGCCCAGTTCGCCGCCCTGCGCTACTTGACTCTCGACGGCGCCGACCAACGTCTTCCTGTGGTCGCACGGCTACGACGCGCGCAAGCACCTGCACATCGCGGTCCAGCCGCTGACCGCTGAGGTGGGGGCCCGCTACGGCGGGCTGCGCTCCGAGCAGCAGCGCCGAAGACCGCAGCTGATCACCGGTACCGCACCGATGTCACGACGCAGCCGGGCAACCGTATGCGAGGAAGCGCTTGAGCCTTCTCCATCACGCACCCTCAACGTGAGGTTGGAAAAGGCTCACTGACTGGTGGCGAAAAACCCGGTGGACCGCGCACGCGCGAGGGGATGTGTGTCCTTCGAGCCCTCGCCGACCCGCGCGTCGACCGAGAACGGACACGGTGGCCGATTCTTTGTCACGAGGAGAGGCTCGCGACTGCACGCGGCCCGAACCGAAGGCCGCATCGGCCGAAACCCGTGGGCGGATATTTGCTCAGGCTTCCCGAACTCCTCGGAGCACCACGTCCGTACACCGGATCGGCCTCGACGCCCCGTGCCGCTGCAGCAAGCGCGAACGTCATGACGCCGTCATTCAAGACCGCAACGGCCCGATCGGTCAACAGTTTTCGGTATCTCCCGGCGTCTTCGGCTCGGCGTATCCGGAGCGCAGTCGGACGGTCACGGTTCCGCGGTCGCCGGCTCTTCCGGAGTGATGTGTTCCGGAATCATGGCAGAGGTGTGGTGGTAGCGTTTGATCTCGCCCAGCGGTTCTTCCCCCACCCCTCCGCTGGTACTCGTATCCGGGACGGGTTCCGGGCGCCTCGGGGCATCTCCTCTTCGAGGAACCCCCGGTGACAGTCGCAGGACTGCTGTTCGCGACACCACACGAGTTCACCGAACCGAAAGTGAGCTGGTCGTTACATGGCCATCCAAGAAGTGCCCAGCCTGCTCAGACTTTTCAACCCGCAGTACGCGGCCGACCCATATAGCTTTTACCGGGAACTCCGTGAGAAAAGTCCTGTTTACTACGACAAGATGATGCGCAGTTGGGTGGTTCTCGGATATGCGGAGATAAGCAGCCTGTCCAAGGGCAACCGACTCTCCGGCTCCCGGATAGAAAGCTTCTACGAACAGCTTCCGGACGAGGCCCGAGCCGAGATCGAACCACTGAAGAACGCTATCGCGGACATGATGGTGTTTCATGAGCCGCCACGGCACACCAAACTCCGTGGGTTGATCAGGCCGGGTCTTACGCCGCGCTTCATACGGGAGATGCGACCGGTCATCGAAGAGCTCACGGACGAGCTCCTCGATCGGGCGGCCGGCCGGGGCCGCATGGACGTGATCCATGACTTCTCCGAACCCTTGACCAGGGGCGTGATCGCGCGGCTGGGCGGTGTGCCGGATCACGCCGCCCACCTGCTGGAACGCTGGCAGGGGCTGCTGTTTGAGTTCTTTGCGCAGTCCCGCAAAGAGATACCACGGGTGACCGCGCTCCGGGAAATCTTTGATGAGGGGGCGGAGGAGCGGCGGGCCGGTACTGGAAAGGATTTCTTCAGTCAGATCGTCGCCGAGCAGCTCAAGGACGGAGACTTCACCGATGACGAGGTCTTCGCTAATTTATTGATGCTCATCGACGCGGGCCAGGCCACGACGACCCATCTTATTGGGAACGCAGTGCTGGCGCTTATTCGGAACCGCGACCAGCTGGAACTTCTCAGAGAACGGCGGGAGTTGGGAACTCAGGCAGCGCATGAGTTTCTGCGCTATGACAGCTCCGTGCAGTTCACCACTCGTGTCGCATTGTCCGACATCGATATCCTGGGACACCGGATCGAGCAGGGCGAGTCGGTCACCCTGGTGCTGGGATCGGGAAACCGCGATCCGCTCAAGTACGAGAACCCCAACCAGCTGGATATCACGCGGCATGCCGCCGACCATCTCTCCTTCGGGCACGGAATCCACTATTGCCTCGGTGCCGCACTCGCGGTCGCCGAGATCGAGATAGCAGTGTCCAGATTGCTGGAGCGCACCGAGGGGCTCCGCCTTCTTGAAGACCGCCCCGAGTGGCAGGAGAATATCAACTTCCGCTTCCTGAAGGGTCTGCCGGTGGCGTTTGAGCCGATCCATTGATGAGCGCGTCGGCGAGCACGTGCTTGGTGGATATTCGAACGACCGCGGACACATGGAAGCTTGCGTTCACTTCGCATCGTTGCTTCCCCTTTGGAGCGAGCCTTCCTGGTGATGATGTGCCTCGTGTAGCGTGGCAAAGGTGGCAGCGCCGCCGACGGTCAACGTCAACATGAGTCGGCACGCTCACGAGTTCAGTAAATCCGTCTATGAGGAGTGGAGAGCGTGACCGAATTAACTGCCGAAAAATTCGACCTCGTTGTGGTCGGTGGCGGACCGTCAGGAGCCACCCTGGCTGCACTGGTGGCCAAACAAGGGCACCGGGTCCTTCTTCTGGAGAAGGAGAAGTTTCCCCGGTATCAGATCGGCGAGTCGCTGTTGCCCTCCACGGTCCACGGCGTCTGCAAGTTGCTGGGTGTGGCCGAAGAGGTGGAAGCCGCCGGTTTCGTCAAGAAGCTCGGGGGGACGTTCCGCTGGGGCGCGAACCCCGATCCGTGGACCTTCACCTTCGCCATCTCGCCGAAGATAGCGGGCCCGACCTCCCATGCGTTCCAAGTTGAGCGGATGAAATTCGACCAAATCCTGCTCGACAACGCCCGCCGGGTAGGGGTGCAGGTACGTGAAGAATGTTCGGTGAACAGCATCATCGACGACGGCGATCGGGTGACCGGCCTGCGGTACACGGATGTCGACGGAACGGCACACGAGATATCCGCGACCATCGTGGCGGACTGTTCCGGTAACCGCAGTCGTATTCACCAGCACACCGGCGGCAAGCGCGTCTACTCCGAGTTCTTTCAGAACGTGGCGCTGTTCGGATATTTCGAGGGCGGCAAGCGGCTGCCCGCTCCGAGGAACGGAAACATCCTCTGTGAAGCCTTTGAGGACGGCTGGTTCTGGTACATCCCGCTGTCTGATGAGCTGACCAGTGTGGGCGCGGTCATTGCACGGGAACGGGTCGACCAGATCCAGGGAGACTCCGAGAAGGCCCTTTTCAAGTTCATCGAGCGAAGCCCGCTGATCCAGGACATGCTGTCCGAAGCGCGGCGCGTGACCGAGGGGCCCTACGGCGAAATCCGCGTACGCAAGGACTACTCGTATTGCGACACGGCCTTCTGGAAGCCGGGTATGGTCCTGGCCGGAGACGCCGCCTGCTTCGTCGACCCAGTGTTCTCCTCCGGTGTCCATCTGGCGACCTACAGCGGTCTGCTGGCTGCCCGTTCGATCAACAGCGTCCTCTCCGGGGAAGTTGACGAGCGGCGCAGTTTCACCGAGTTCGAAAAGCGATACCGCAGGGAATACGGACTTTTCTACGAGTTCCTGATCTCTTTCTACGACCTGCATCATGACGAGCAGTCCTACTTCTGGAGCGCGAAGAAGCTGACCAGCGCCGGGGCGTCCGATGCCGAAGCCTTTGTCGAGCTGGTCGGTGGTGCAGCCTCCGGGGATGCGGCGCTGACCGCGGTGACGGCTGGACGGCGACTGGCCAGCGCCGCCGACCAGTTGGCGCAGGCCGTGGACTCGGTGCGCGGACAGGGAGGCGGCGACGTGGACAAGCCGGCACCCCTACTCAAAGCGCCGATCATCGGCGAAGTGATGCAGGAAGGCGCCCAGGTCCAGGCGCGCGCCGCACTGGGAGACGATCTGGGGGACGAGAAGCCGCTGTTCGTCGACGGACTCGTGCCGTCCGGAGATGGCATGACCTGGAAGATTCCAGTGAGCTGAACTGAACGATGCCGGCGGAGCCCGCCGGCGGGAGTGCTGTCGTGCGGCGGCGCCGGCCGATGCCGCCGCACGGGAACTCGCTTGACGCCTCTTGATTCTGTTGATTGACTCACGGTGATCGTTCGCTCGGATGGCTTCTGAGGAACGCTGATTGGTTTTACTCGCCTACGGGGGGTTGAGTGCCGGTGTCAGAAAGTAAGCGTGGGATCAGACCGCCTGAGTACGGCCCGGTTCAACCGTGAACGTTGAAGTTCCTTCGTTGTGCCCGTGAGCGCACTCCTTTCACCATGGGGTAAATCACCGGAACGACCAGCCATGCGACGAACGGGCGAAGTTCCGTGGTCGAGTGGATTCCGGTGATCCACCGTGGTCTTCATCACGGGGCCGTTGAACCGGCATATACCGCCGCACGGCCCTGAGGGCGGCCGGTTTCCCGTGTCCAACCTTCACGTTGCACTTCCTCACTCTCTTCACCTTGGCCGCGGACGCCTTTAGTTTTGACATCTCTAGATATCTGACCGACATCTCAGCTGTGCTCCAGTAGGCAGGAAGAAGGAAGAGCTTGTGATCCCGTTGTCCTTTGCGCAGCGCCGGTTGTGGTTCCTGCACAAGCTGGAGGGGGCGTCGGCGACATACAACATGCCGCTGGTGCTGCGATTGAAGGGCAGGGTGAACGCGGAGGCACTCGAGGGCGCTCTGCGGGACGTGATGGAGCGGCACGAGCCGCTGCGTACGGTATTTCCCGAAGCCGACGGTGAACCGCATCAGCTGGTGCTGGACCCGACGGATGCCCGGCTCGACTGGGAACGTCGGCCCATGACGGAGGAGGAGCTGCCGGAGGTCCTGGAGGAGGCGGCGCGTTACGGCTTCGACCTCTCCCGCGACATACCGGTCCGTGCCTGGCTGTTCGAGACCGGTCCCGAGGACAGTGTCCTGCTGCTGCTGGTGCATCACATCGCCGGCGACGGCTGGTCGATGGGCCCGCTCGCACGTGACCTGGCCGAGGCGTACACCGCCCGTGTCGAGGAACGGGATCCGCAGTGGTCCGAACTGCCGGTGCAGTACGTCGACTACACGCTCTGGCAGCGCGAGCTGCTCGGCGACGAATCGGACCCGGAGAGCGTGCTGGCACGCCAGGTCGCCTACTGGAAGGAGCGGCTGGCTGACCTTCCGGAGCAGGTGACCTTCCCCACCGACCGCTCCCGCCCGGCGGTGGCCTCCTACGAGGGTGCCCAGCTGACGTTGGAGCTGGACCGGGAGCTGCACCGAGGGCTGGTGGGGCTGGCGCGGGACGCCAACGCGACGGTCTTCATGGTGTTGCAGGCCGGTATGGCGGCGCTGCTCACGCGCCTTGGCGCGGGCACCGACATCCCGCTGGGCGCTGGTATCGCGGGCCGCACCGATGAGGCCCTCGACGACCTCATCGGCTTCTTCGTGAACATGTTCGTGCTGCGTACGGATACCGCGGGCGACCCGAGCTTCGAGGAACTGCTGGGCCGGGTGCGTAAGGCGAGCCTCGCGGCGTACGAGCATCAGGATGTGCCGTTCGAGCATCTGGTGGAGCTGCTCAATCCCCAGCGCTCGACCTCCCACCACCCCCTCTTCCAGGTGTGCCTCGTCCTCCAGAACGCAGCCAGCGGAGACTTCGAACTCCCTGGCCTCCAGGTGCAGGCGGAGGTCCTCGGCTCCGGTACGTCGCGCTTCGACACCCTCATCTCCCTCAGCGAACGCCACGACCCGGCAGACGGCCCGACGGGGATCGAGGTGGTCGTCGAGTACGCGACGGACCTGTTCGACCGTTCTTCGGTGGAGGGGTTGTTGGCGCGGTGGGTGCGGTTGCTGGAGCAGGTGGTGGCGGATCCGTCGTTGCCGATCGGGCGGGTGGAGGTGTTGGCGGAGGCTGAGCGTGAGGAGCTGTTGACGGCGTGGAACGACACGTCTGTTGAGGTTCCTTTGGTGACGTTGGCGAGTTTGGTCGAGGCTCAGGCGTTGCGGGCTCCGGGTGCTACGGCGTTGGTGCGGGCTGGTGAGGTGTTGTCGTATGCGGAGTTGAATGCGCGGGCGAACCGGTTGGCGCACTGGTTGATCGGTGAGGGTGTCGGTCCGGAGACGCGGGTGGGGGTGATGTTGCCGCGGTCGGTGGATCTGGTGGTTGCGGTGGTTGCCGTGCTCAAGGCCGGTGGTGCTTATGTTCCGGTGGATGTGGATTATCCGGCGGAGCGGCGGGCTTTTATTTTGGCGGATGCGGCTCCGGTGTTGTGTCTGGATGAGGAGGCGTTGGCGCGGGATGTCTCGGGGTTCCCGGATGTTGATCCGGGGGTTGTCGTTGAGTTGGATCATCCTGCGCATGTGATCTATACGTCGGGTTCGACGGGTCGTCCCAAGGGTGTGGTGGTTTCGCATCGGGGTGTGGCGAGCTTGGCGCATACGGAGATGGAGTTGTTGGGGCTGAGTGTGTCGAGTCGGGTGTTGCAGTTTGCTTCGCCCAGTTTCGACACTGCTTTTTGGGACATGTTGGTGGCGTTTGCGGCGGGTGCTGCTTTGGTGGTGCCTGAGCGTGGGCGTTTGGTGGGTGAGGAGTTGCGGCGTGTGTTGGCCGAGGGTCGGGTGACGCATGCGTTCATTCCGCCGTCGGTGGTGGCGACGTTGGCGCCGGGGGTGGCGGGTGAGCTGACGGATTTCGTGTGTCTGGTGGCGGGTGCGGAGGCGGTGCCGCCGGAGTTGGTGGCGCGTTGGTCGCCGGGGCGTCGGGTGATGAACATGTATGGCCCGACGGAGTCGACTGTTGCCGTGACGATGGCGGGTCCTCTGGGTGGGGGTGTTGTGCCGATTGGTCGTCCGGTGGCCAATACTCGGGCGTTTGTGCTGGACGAGGGGTTGTGTCCGGTTCCGGTGGGTGTTGCGGGTGAGTTGTATGCGTCGGGTGCGGGTTTGGCGCGTGGTTATGTCAATCGTCCTGGTCTGACGGCTGAGCGGTTTGTGGCGTCTCCGTTCGAGCCGGGTGCGCGGATGTATCGCACGGGTGACTTGGCGCGGTGGCGTGCGGATGGCCAGTTGGAGTACCTGGGGCGTGTCGACCACCAGGTCAAGGTCCGCGGCTTCCGTATCGAGCCCGGCGAGATCGAATCCCTGCTTCTCGACCACGAAGGCGTGCGCCAGGCGGCGGTCGTGGCCCGCGAGGACACCCCCGGCGACCAGCGGCTCGTCGCCTATGTGGTGCCGGACCTGGAAGCCGCCGCCGCGGCGTCCCCCACTTCCTGGGTGAGCGCTCCCGCCGAGGTGTCCGGGGGCGTGGGTGCGCAGCTGGAGGAGTGGCGGGAGATCTACGACACGGTTTATGCGGGGTTAGGCTCGGGCGGGTTCGGCGAGGACTTCTCGGGTTGGGTGAGTTCGTATTCAGGTACGCCGATTCCATTGGTCGAGATGCGGGCGTGGCGTGATGCGGCCGTGGAGCGGGTGCGGGGTTTCGATGGCGACCGGGTCCTGGAGATCGGTGTCGGCAGCGGTCTGCTGATGGCACATCTGGCCCGGGATGTGGCGGAGTACTGGTGTACGGACCTGTCGGGTGCGGTGGTCGAGCGTTTGTCGGCGCAGGTTGAGGCCGAGGGGCTGGCGGACCGCGTGCGGTTGCGCGTGCAGGCGGCCGATGTCGTGGAAGGGTTGCCTGCGGAGTATTTCGATACGGTGCTGGTGAACTCGGTAGTGCAGTACTTCCCTGATGGGGAGTATCTGGCCCGGGTGGTGGACCGAGCGTTGGGACTGCTGGCGCCTGGGGGCCGGCTGGTTATCGGTGATGTGCGTCATGCGGGGTCGTTGCGGGCCTTGCATGCGGCTGTGCACAACGGCCGCGGTGCGGCGGCACGAACGGTGGTGGATCGTGCGGTGCTGCTGGAGAAGGAGCTGGTTGCAGCGCCGGAGTTCTTCACGGGTCTAGCTGCTCGGGACGAGCGAATCGGGGCGGTGGATATCCGTCTCAAGCGGGGTGACTACCACAACGAGCTGACGCGGCATCGGTACGAGGTGGTGCTGCACAAGGCCCCCACGCAGGTTGTGGATGTGTCCGGGGTGCGGCAGGTGCCCTGGACAGGAGACGCGGATCTCTCCGAGCTCTTGGGTGACTGTGCTGAACCGGTGCGGGTCACGGGCATTCCCAATGCACGGCTGGCCGGCGAGGTGGCTGCCGAGCGGGCGCTGGACGGGCGGGACGCGGAGGACTTCGGCAAGGAAGCGGACCCCGAGGACCTGGTCGTCCGGGGTGCGGAGCGCGGGCTCCGGGTCGTGACGACCTGGTCGTCGCGGTCGGTGGCGCTGTTCGACGCCGTCATCCTCCCCGCCCGGATGAGCGACGCCGTCCTGACCGGTGTGTACGTGCCGGCGGTCTCCGGTGGCCCGTGGGTGAACAACCCGCTGGCCGTCCGTGCCATCGGCGACGTGGTGCAGGCCGCCCGCGCCCGGCTGGCCGAGGGGCTGCCGGAGTACATGGTGCCGTCGGCGGTGGTGGTGTTGGACCGGCTGCCGTTGAACCCGAACGGCAAGCTGGACCGCGGGGCGCTGCCGGTGCCGGATTATGCGGCGACGACCGGGGGCCGGGGGCCGCGCAATCCGCGGGAGGAGGTGCTGTGCGGTCTGTTCGCCGAGGTGTTGGGCGTGGACCGGGTCGGTATAGACGACGGTTTCTTCGACCTCGGCGGGCACTCCCTGCTCGCTACGCGTCTGGTGAGCCGCATTCGCAGCGTGCTGGGGGTGGAGCTGCCGATCAAGGAGGTCTTCCAGGCGCCGACGGTGGCGGGTCTGGCGGAGTATCTGTCGGGGGCTGGGGGGCACTCTCGTACGGCGCTTGCGCCGATGGTGCGTCCGGATGTGGTGCCGCTGTCGTTCGCGCAGCGTCGCTTGTGGTTCCTGCACAAGCTCGAGGGTCGTTCGGCGACCTACAACATGCCGTTGGCGCTGCGTTTGACCGGTGGGGTGGATGCCGGGGTGCTTCGGGCCGGGCTGCGTGATGTGGTGGGCCGGCATGAGTCGTTGCGTACGGTCTTCCCCGAGGTCGATGGTGAGCCGCATCAGTTGGTGCTCGATGTGGAGAGCGTTGATCTGAGCTGGGAGCGTCGTACGGTCACGCAGGCGGAGCTGCCGGGTGCGTTGGAGGAGGCGGCTCGGTACGGTTTCGATCTGTCTCGTGAGATTCCGGTGCGTGCCTGGCTGTTCGAGACCGGTCCGGACGACTGTGTGCTGTTGTTGTTGATGCATCACATCGTGGGTGACGGCTGGTCCATGGGTCCGCTGGCGCGGGACGTGGTGGAGGCGTACACGGCGCGGGCGGAGAACCGCGCTCCGCAGTGGACGCCCCTTCCGGTGCAGTACGCCGACTACGCCCTCTGGCAGCGCGAACTGCTCGGAGACGAGGGTGACAGCACCAGTGTCTACGCGCAGCAAGTCGCGTACTGGCGCGAGCGGCTGGCGGACCTTCCGGAGCAGGTGTCTTTCCCCACCGACCGGCCCCGCCCGGCGGTTGCCTCTTACGCGGGCGCTCATCTGACGTTCTCGCTGGAGTCGAAGCTGCACCGGCGGCTGGTGGAGCTGGCGCGGGGTGCGAACGCGACGGTGTTCATGGTGCTGCAGGCCGGTTTGGCGGCGCTGCTGACCCGGCTGGGTGCCGGTACGGACATCCCGCTGGGTTCGCCGATCGCCGGCCGGATGGATGACGCGCTCGACGATCTCGTCGGGTTCTTCGTGAACACGCTGGTGCTGCGCACGGACACGTCGGGCGATCCGAGCTTCGAGGAGCTGCTGGGCCGGGTCCGGGAGACGAGTCTGGCCGCTTACGAGCATCAGGACGTGCCGTTCGAGCATCTGGTGGAGCTGCTCAATCCCCAGCGCTCGACCGCGCACCACCCGCTCTTCCAGGTCATCCTCGGTCTGCAGAACGCTCCAGAGGCATCCTTCGACCTGCCGGGCCTCCAGACGGACGCGGAGAGCGTGAATCTGGGCGTGTCGCGCGTCGACTGCGCCGTGAACGTCATCGAACGTCACGACGACGCCGGTCGCCCGGTGGGCATCGACGCGTTGGTCGAGTACGCGACGGACTTGTTCGACCGGGGGACGGTCGAGGGGTTGTTGGCGCGGTGGGTGCGGTTGCTGGAGCAGGTGGTGGCGGATCCGTCGTTGCCGATCGGGCGGGTGGAGCTGCTGGCGGAGGCTGAGCGCCGGGAGCTGGTGACGGCGTGGAACGACACGGCTGTCGAGGTGCCCGAGGCGACGCTGTCCGAGCTGTTCGAGACCCAGGTGCGCCGTGCCCCGGATGCTGTTGCGCTGGTGTGCGGTGCGGAGCCGGTCTCGTACGGGGAGCTGAACGTGCGGGCGAACCGGTTGGCGCACTGGCTGATCGGTCAGGGGGTCGGTCCGGAGAAGCTGGTGGCGGTGGAACTGCCGCGTTCGGTGGACCTGGTGGTGGCCGTGCTGGCGGTGCTCAAGGCCGGCGGCGCCTACATACCGATCGACCCGGACTACCCGGAAGAGCGGCGCGCCTTCCTGCGCGCCGACGCCGGACCCGTCGTTGTCCTGGACGAGGCGTCGACGGCGCGGGATGTGTCCGCCCTCCCCGACACCAATCCCGCGACCGAAGTCGGGCGGGATCAGCCCGCGTATGTGATCTACACCTCAGGTTCCACCGGCACCCCCAAGGGCGTCGTGGTCACCCATGCGGGAACCGCCGGCCTCGCCAGGTCGCTGCAGGAGCGGCTCGAGGTGGGCCCGGACAGCCGGATGCTGCAGTTCGCCTCCCCCAGCTTCGACGTCGCGTTCAGCGACCTGTGCACGGCGCTCGGCGTCGGCGCCGCGCTGGTCATTCCCGAAGAGGGACGACTCTCGAACGAGGCGCTGCGACGGGTCCTCGCCGACCAGGCCGTCACGCATGTGCAGCTTCCGATGTCGGTGCTGCGCGAAATGACCTTCGACGGCGTCGAGTCGGGACTGCCCGATCTGGCGACCGTGGTCACCGGCGGCGAGGTCTGTCCGCCGGAGCTGGCGGCCCGCTGGTCCGTGGGGCGCCGGCTGCTCAACGCCTACGGCCCGACGGAGGCGACGGTCTGCGTGTCCCTGAGCGATGCGCTCACCGGCGACGCGGTGCGAGCGGGCGTCGTGCCTGTGGGACGCCCCCTCGCCAACACGAGGACGTTCGTGCTGGACGCGGGCCTGCGGCCGGTTCCGGCGGGCGTGGTGGGCGAACTGTATGTGATGGGCGCGGGCCTGGCCCGCGGCTACGCGGGCCGCGCGGGACTGACCGCCGAGCGGTTCGTCGCCTCGCCGTTCGAGCCGGGCGCGCGGATGTACCGCACCGGTGACCTGGCCCGGTGGCGCGCGGACGGACAGCTGGAGTACGCGGGCCGGGCCGACGACCAGGTCAAGATCCGCGGCTTCCGGATCGAACCGGGGGAGATCGAGTCGCACCTCGCCGGGTTCCCCGAGGTGGACCGGGCCGCGGTGCTGCTCCGCGAGGACGCGCGCGGCGACCAACGACTGGTCGCCTACGTGGTGCCGGCCGAGGACGCCACGGTGGAGCCTGCCCCGCTCCTCGCCTGGCTGGGCGAGCGGGTGCCGCAGTACATGGTGCCGTCGGCGGTGGTGGTGTTGGACCGGCTGCCGTTGAACCCGAACGGCAAGCTGGACCGCCGGGCGCTGCCGGAACCGGACTACGCGGTGACGGCCGGCGGCCGCGGACCGCGGACACCCCGCGAAGAGGTGCTGTGCGGTCTGTTCGCCGAGGTGTTGGGCGTGGACCGGGTCGGTATAGACGACGGTTTCTTCGACCTCGGCGGGCACTCCCTGCTCGCTACGCGTCTGGTGAGCCGCATTCGCAGCGTGCTGGGGGTGGAGCTGCCGATCAAGGAGGTCTTCCAGGCGCCGACGGTGGCGGGTCTGGCGGAGTATCTGTCGGGGGCTGGGGGGCACTCTCGTACGGCGCTTGCGCCGATGGTGCGTCCGGATGTGGTGCCGCTGTCGTTCGCGCAGCGTCGCTTGTGGTTCCTGCACAAGCTCGAGGGTCGTTCGGCGACCTACAACATGCCGTTGGCGCTGCGTTTGACCGGTGGGGTGGATGCCGGGGTGCTGCGGGCCGGGCTGCGTGACGTGGTCGGCCGGCATGAGTCGTTGCGTACGGTCTTCCCCGAGGTCGATGGTGAGCCGCATCAGTTGGTGCTCGATGTGGAGAGCGTTGATCTGGGCTGGGAGCGTCGTACGGTCACGCAGGCGGAACTGCCGGGTGCGTTGGAGGAGGCGGCTCGGTACGGTTTCGATCTGTCCCGTGAGATTCCGGTGCGTGCCTGGCTGTTCGAGACCGGTCCGGACGACTGTGTGCTGTTGTTGTTGATGCATCACATCGTGGGTGACGGCTGGTCCATGGGTCCGCTGGCGCGGGACGTGGTGGAGGCGTACACGGCGCGGGCGGAGAACCGCGCTCCGCAGTGGACGCCCCTTCCGGTGCAGTACGCCGACTACGCCCTCTGGCAGCGCGAACTGCTCGGGGAGTCGTCCGACGCGGACAGCCTCTTCGGGACCCAGGTCGCCTATTGGCGCGAGCGGCTGGCGGACCTTCCGGAGCAGGTGACTTTCCCCACCGACCGGCCCCGCCCGGCGGTTGCCTCTTACGCGGGCGCTCATCTGACGTTCTCGCTGGAGTCGAAGCTGCACCGGCGGCTGGTGGAGCTGGCGCGGGGTGCGAACGCGACGGTGTTCATGGTGCTGCAGGCCGGTTTGGCGGCGCTGCTGACCCGGCTGGGTGCCGGTACGGACATCCCGCTGGGTTCGCCGATCGCCGGCCGGATGGATGACGCGCTCGACGATCTCGTCGGGTTCTTCGTGAACACGCTGGTGCTGCGCACGGACACGTCGGGTGATCCGAGCTTCGAGGAGCTGCTGGGCCGGGTCCGGGAGACGAGTCTGGCCGCTTACGAGCATCAGGACGTGCCGTTCGAGCATCTGGTGGAGCTGCTCAATCCCCAGCGCTCGACCGCGCACCACCCGCTCTTCCAGGTCATCCTCGGTCTGCAGAACGCTCCAGAGGCATCCTTCGACCTGCCGGGCCTCCAGGCGGAGCTGGAAGGTGTGGAGCTGAGCCGGTCGAAGGCCGACCTTGAGCTGAGCGTGATCGAGCGCCGTGACCACGACGGCCGGCCAGACGGTATCGCCACCGTCGTCGAGTACGCGACGGACTTGTTCGACCGGGGGACGGTCGAGGGGTTGTTGGCGCGGTGGGTGCGGTTGCTGGAGCAGGTGGTGGCGGATCCGTCGTTGCCGATCGGGCGGGTGGAGCTGCTGGCGGAGGCTGAGCGCCGGGAGCTGGTGACGGCGTGGAACGACACGGCTGTCGAGGTGCCCGAGTCGACGCTGTCCGAGCTGTTCGAGACCCAGGTGCGCCGTGCCCCGGATGCTGTTGCGCTGGTGTGCGGTGCGGAGTCGGTCTCGTACGGGGAGCTGAACGTGCGGGCGAACCGGTTGGCGCACTGGCTGATCGGTCAGGGGGTCGGTCCGGAGAAGCTGGTGGCGGTGGAACTGCCGCGTTCGGTGGACCTGGTGGTGGCCGTGCTGGCGGTGCTCAAGGCCGGCGGCGCCTACATACCGATCGACCCGGACTACCCGGAAGAGCGGCGCGCCTTCCTGCGCGCCGACGCCGACCCGGTCCTCACTCTGGACGAGGCGTCGACAGCGCGGCACCTGCGAGACCTGTCGGGCTTCCCCGACACCGACCCCGAGACCGAGGTCGAGAAGGACCACCCGGCGTATGTCATCTACACCTCAGGTTCCACCGGCACCCCCAAGGGCGTCGTGGTCACCCACCGCGGTGTGGCGAGTCTGGTGACTGCGCAGATCGAGCGGTTCGCCGTGACGTCCGACAGCCGGGTGCTGCAGTTCGCGTCGCCGAGCTTCGACGCGGCGCTGTCGGAGATGGCGATGGCGTTCGGCTCTGGTGCCGCGCTGGTGCTGTCCGAGACCGGCGGGCTGGCCGGTGAGACGCTGGTCCAGGCGCTGACCCAACAGGGTGTCACCCATGTGACGGTGCCGCCGTCGGTGCTGGGCGCGCTGCCCGCCGGTACTGAGTCGGCCCTGCCGGCGCTGGCGACGGTGGTGCTGGCGGGTGAGGCCGCCGCGCCGGAGCTGGTGGCGCGGTGGTCGGCCGGCCGTCGGGTGATCAACGCCTACGGTCCGACCGAGTCGACCGTCTGTGTGTCGATGAGCGAGCCCCTGTCCGGCGACGGCGTGGTGCCCATCGGCCGTCCGCTGGCGAACACCAGGGTGTTCGTGCTGGACGAGGAGCTGCGGCCGGTCCCCGCGGGGGTCGCGGGCGAGCTGTATGTGGCGGGCGAGGGTCTGGCCCGTGGCTATGTGAAGCGGGCGGGGCTGACGGCCGAGCGGTTCGTTGCCTCTCCGTTCGAGCCGGGTGCGCGGCTGTACCGGACCGGTGACCTCGTACGGTGGCGCACGGATGGCCGCCTGGAGTACCTGAGCCGCGCCGACGAGCAGGTCAAGATCCGCGGCTTCCGGATCGAGCCCGGTGAGATCGCGTCCCTGCTGGCCGCCCGCGAGGGCATCCGGCAGGCGGTGGTGGTGGCCCGCGAGGACACCCCCGGTGATCGGCGGCTCGTCGCCTATGTGGTGCCGGACGGAGAGATGCCGGTGGAGCCGGCCGCACTCGTCGGCGACCTGGCGGAACGGCTGCCGCATTACATGGTGCCGACAACCGCGATCGTGCTGGAGCAGCTGCCGCTGACCTCCAACGGCAAGCTGGACCGCAACGCCCTGCCCGTGCCGGACTACGCGGTCGCGGAAGCCGGCCGTGGCCCGCGAACCCCCCAGGAGGAGACCCTCTGCGCGCTGTTCGCCGAGGTGCTGGGCGTGGAGCGGATCGGCATCGACGACAACTTCTTCGACCTCGGCGGCCACTCCCTGCTCGCCACCCGCTTCGTCAACCGGGTCCGTACCGAGCTCGATATGGACATCCCCTTCTACGTCATGTTCGAGTCGCCGACGGTGGCCCAGCTGGTGGAGGAGCTGGGGATCGGTGGCTCGACGCGTACGGCCCTGGAGCCGAGGGAACGCCCGGACGTGGTGCCGCTGTCGTTCGCGCAGCGCCGCCTGTGGTTCCTGCACCGCCTGGAGGGCCCGTCCGCGACCTACAACATGCCGCTGCCGCTGCGGCTCAGGGGCGCGGTGGACTCGGAGGCCTTGCAGGCCGCGCTGCGTGATGTGGTCGGCCGGCATGAGCCGTTGCGTACGGTCTTCCACGAGAACGACGGCGAACCGCACCAGGTGGTGCTCGAGGTGCACGACGCCGGGTTCGGCTGGGAACAGCGCTCCGTCACGGAGACGGAGCTCCCGGCCGCGCTGGACGCCGCCGCCCGCTACCGATTCGACCTGGTCGGTGAAACGCCCTTCCGTGCCTGGCTGTTCGAGATCGGTCCGGACGACTGCGTCCTGCTGTTGCTGCTGCACCACATCGCGGGTGACGGCTGGTCGCTGGGCGCTCTGGCGCGCGATGTGGCCGAGGCGTACGAGGCGCGCAAGCGGGGTGAGGAGCCCCGGTGGGCGGACCTGCCGGTGCAGTACATCGACTACACCCTGTGGCAGCGCGAACTCCTCGGCGACGAGGACGATCCGGAGAGCCTGTACTCCGGGCAGGTCGACCACTGGCGCCGGACGCTGGCCGGGCTGCCGGAGCGGATCGCGCTGCCGGCCGACCGGGCCCGCTCCGCGCACGCCTCGTACGCGGGCTCGTCCGTGAACGTCACCCTCGATGAGGAACTGCACCGCCGACTGGCGGAGCTGGCCCGTGCCTCGGGTGCCACGGTGTTCATGGCCCTGCAGGCCGCGTTCGCGGCGCTGCTGACCCGGCTGGGCGCGGGGACGGACATCCCCTTCGGTTCGCCTGTCGCAGGTCGGCGGGACGACGCGCTCGACGATCTCGTCGGCCTGTTCGTGAACACGCTGGTGCTGCGCACGGACACGTCGGGCGATCCGAGCTTCGAGGAGCTGCTGGGCCGGGTCCGGGAGACGAGTCTGGCCGCTTACGAGCATCAGGACGTGCCGTTCGAGCATCTGGTGGAGCTGCTCAACCCCCGGCGCTCTACCGCGCACCACCCGCTCTTCCAGGTGATGTTGGTCCTTTCCGACAACCCTGTCGCCGAGTTCGAGCTGCCCGGACTGGAGGTCAGCGGCGAGGCCGTCGACATCGAGACCGCTAAGGTCGACCTCTCGCTGAACGTGATGGAGCGCCATGACGCATCCGGCGGTCCCGGGGGCATCCTCGGCTCACTGAAGTACGCGACGGACTTGTTCGACCGGGGGACGGTCGAGGGGTTGTTGGCGCGGTGGGTGCGGTTGCTGGAGCAGGTGGTGGCGGATCCGTCGTTGCCGATCGGGCGGGTGGAGCTGCTGGCGGAGGCTGAGCGCCGGGAGCTGGTGACGGCGTGGAACGACACGGCTGTCGAGGTGCCCGAGGCGACGCTGTCCGAGCTGTTCGAGACCCAGGTGCGCCGTGCCCCGGATGCTGTTGCGCTGGTGTGCGGTGCGGAGTCGGTCTCGTACGGGGAGCTGAACGTGCGGGCGAACCGGTTGGCGCACTGGCTGATCGGTCAGGGGGTCGGTCCGGAGAAGCTGGTGGCGGTGGAACTGCCGCGCTCGGTGGACCTGGTGGTGGCCGTGCTGGCAGTGCTCAAGGCCGGCGGCGCCTACATACCGATCGACCCGGACTACCCGGAAGAGCGGCGCGCCTTCCTGCGCGCCGACGCCGGACCCGTCGTTGTCCTGGACGAGGCGTCGATGGCGCGGGATGTGTCCGCCCTCCCCGACACCGACCCCGAGGTCCAGGTCGAGATGGCGCACCCGGCGTATGTGATCTACACCTCAGGTTCCACCGGCACCCCCAAGGGTGTGCTGGTCGAGCACCGCGCCGTTGTCAACTACCTCAACTGGTCCACCCACCACTATCCGGCGGCCCGTGGCGCGACCCTGGTCCCGACGTCCGTGGCCTTCGACCTGACCGTCACAGGCCTGTACACCACCCTGACCGTCGGCGGCCGAGTCTATCTGTCCACCCTCGACGACCTCGCATCCCGCGAGAACACCGTCCCGGTGGCGTTTCTGAAGGCCACCCCCTCGCATCTGCCGATGCTGGAGGAGCTGCCCGGGCAGTGGTCGCCGGGCGAGATGCTGATCCTCGGAGGCGAGGCGCTGGCCGCCGATGTCCTCGCGCAGTGGCGCAAGGAGCACCGTCGGGTCACGGTCGTCAACGCCTACGGGCCGACCGAAACGACGGTCAACGTCACCGAATACCGCATCGGCCCGAAGGACAAGCTGCCCGAGGGCCCGGTGCCCATCGGCCGGCCGTTCTGGAACGTCCGGGCCTATGTGCTCGACGACCGGCTGCGGCCTGCGCCGACGGGTGTGGTGGGCGAGCTGTACATCGCGGGTGTGCAACTGGCCCGTGGCTACGTGGGCCGGTCCGGCCTCACCGCGGAGCGGTTCGTGGCCTGCCCCTTCGAGCCCGGCGTACGGATGTACCGGACCGGCGACCTGGCACGCTGGCGTCCGGACGGCAATCTGGAGTACGCGGGCCGGGCCGACGAGCAGCTCAAGATCCGCGGATTCCGGATCGATCCGGGCGAGGTCGCAGCCACCCTCCAGGACCACCCGGACGTACGGCAGGCCGCCGTCGCGGCCCACGGGACGGAGCAGGGCGACACCCGGCTCGTCGGGTACGTCGTACCGAAGGCGCGGACGGGGCCGGCCACGGACGGCGCGACGTCCACCGCCCCCACCGGTTTCGACGCCGCCGCTCTGCGCGCGCATGTCGCGGAGCGGCTGCCGGAATACATGGTGCCGTCGGCGGTGGTGGCCCTCGACGAGATCCCACTGACGCCCAACGGCAAGCTGGACCGACGGGCCCTGCCCGCGCCCGAGTTCGGCGCCACCAGCGGCGGCCGCGCGCCGCGCACGCCGCGGGAGGAGGTGCTGTGCGGCCTGTTCGCGGGCGTACTCGGTGTGGCGCGGGTCGGCATCGATGACAGCTTCTTCGAGCTGGGCGGGCATTCCCTGCTCGCCACCCGACTGGTCGCCCGGATCCGTCAGGTCCTGGGCGTCGAGGTGCCGATCTCCGAGGTCTTCGAGGCGCCGACCGTGGCCGGTCTTGCTCCCCGGCTGGACGTGGGCGGCCGGGCCCGTGCGGCGCTGGAACCCCGCCCGCGCCCGGACGCGGTGCCGCTTTCCTTCGCCCAGCGCCGCCTGTGGTTCCTGCACCGGCTCGAGGGGCTGTCGGCCGCGTACAACTGGCCCTTCGCGATCCGGCTGTCGAAAGCGGTGGACCAAGAGGCGCTGCAGGCGGCGCTGCACGACCTGGTGGACCGGCACGAGTCGCTGCGAACGGTCTTCCGTGAGACGGACGGTGAACCGCGGCAGGTCGTGCTCGACCCTGCAGAGGCCCGACTGCCCCTGCACACGGAGGTGGTGGCGCCGGAACGGCTGCACCAGGCAGTACAGGACGCCGTCGGCCACCGCTTCGACCTCGACGGCGAACCACCGGTGCGGGCACGGCTTTTCGTACCGAATGCCTCCGCCGCCGCTGACGGGCCGGTGCTGATGCTCCTGATGCACCACATCGTCGCCGACGGCGCCTCGCGAGCACCGCTGATGCGTGACCTCGCCCGGGCGTACGAGGCCCGGCTCGCCGGGGCGGCCCCCGACTGGCAGCCGCTGCCCGTGCAGTACGCCGACTACGCGCTCTGGCAGCAGGAACTTCTCGGCCGGACCGACGACCCGGACAGCCTGGTCTCGCAGCAACTCGCGTACTGGAAGAACGCGCTGGACGGTATCCCCGCCCAGCTCGAACTGCCCACGGACCGCCCGCGGCCCACCGTCGCCGGCTACCGCGGCGAGGTCCTTCCCTTCACCCTGGACGCTGAGCTGCACGCCGGACTGGGTACGGTCGCTGCCCAATCCCAGTCGACCCTTTTCATGGTCCTGCAGACGGCGTTCTCCGCCCTGCTCACCCGGCTCGGCGCCGGCCACGACATTCCCGTCGGCGTCCCCCTCGCGGGTCGCACCGACGAGGCGCTGGCCGACCTGGTGGGGTTCTTCGTCAACACCCTGGTGCTGCGCACCGACACCGGCGGCAACCCGGCCTTCGACCGGCTCCTCGCGCGTGTCCGGGACGGCGCGCTGACCGCGTACGCTCACCAGGACCTGCCGTTCGAGTACCTGGTCGAGGCGCTCAACCCGGTCCGGTCGCAGGCCAGCAACGCGCTGTTCCAGGTGATGTTTGCGCTCCAGAACATGGACACGGCCACGCTGAGTCTCCACGACATCGAGGCCACGCCGTACCCGCTGGACAGCGACAGCGCCAAGTTCGACCTGTTCCTGAGCCTGACCGAGGCGCAGACGGACCAGGGCGCGGCCGGTGGGCTGAGCGGAACGCTGGAGTACGCCACCGAACTGTTCGACCATGCCACAGCCGAGAAGATCGTCGCGTGGTATGAGCACTTCCTGCGCGCGGTGGTGAGCGACCCGGCGGTGCGTATCGGCGACGTCGAACTGCTGTCCGCCGACGAGCGGACCGAGGTGCTGGTCACCCGCAACGGTCTCGCGGCCCCGCCGCCCGCCCTCTGGCCGCACGAGCGGTTCGAGCGGCAGGCAGCGCTGGCCCCCGGCGCGCTCGCGGTGCGCGCCGGCGACGAGGAGGCGGACTACGGGCGGCTGGACCGGCGCGCCAACCAGCTGGCGCGGCTGCTCCTTGACAGCGGTGTCGGCGCGGAGAGCGTGGTGGCGCTGGCGCTGCCCCGCTCGGTGGACATGGTCGCGGCGATGCTGGCCGTCATGAAGGCCGGCGCGACCTATCTGCCGCTGGACCCGGCCCACCCCGCCGACCGGCTGGCGTACCTCCTCGGCGACGCCGCCCCCGCCGCCCTGATCACCACCGCGGCCATCCGTGCCGGCTTGCCCGACCCGCTGCCGGCACTGTCCTTCCTGCTCGGCGACGCCGACGTGGAGGACCGGCTGAGTGCCCTCGCGGCGGACGAGGTGACTGATGCCGAGCGCCGAATGCCGATCCATCCCGAACACGCCGCATACGTCATCTACACCTCGGGATCGACCGGCTACCCCAAGGGGGTGGTGATCTCCTACATGAGCATCAGCCACTTCCTCGACGCCGTTCTGGCCCGCGTCCCGCTGACCCGGAACGACCACATGGTGGCCGCCACCACCATCACCTTCGACATCGCCGCCGTGGAGATCTACGCGCCGCTGCTCGCCGGTGCGAGCGTGGACATCGCCACCGCGGAGGTTGCCAAGGACCCGGTCGCCCTGCGGCGGCTGATCGCCGACCGCGGTGCGACGGTGTTCCAGGCCACGCCCTCGATGTACCGCTCGATCCTGGCGCGGGCCCCGGAGGGGCTGTCGGGCGTACGCCTGCTCGTCGGCGGCGAAGCGCTGCCCGCCGAGCTGGCCGGGCGGCTGCACGCCCAGGGCGGCGGCGCGGTCAACCTCTACGGCCCGACCGAGGCTACGGTCTGGGCGACTGCCGCCGAGGTGACCGGACCGGCGGACGGCCCGCCTCTGATCGGCCTGCCGCTGCGCAACGCCCGGGCGTACGTGCTGGACGAGCGGCTGCGGCCGACCCCGGACGGCGTCGTCGGCGAGCTCTACCTGGCCGGCCCGTGCCTGGCCCGCGGCTACCGCGGCCGCTGCGGGCTCACCGCTGAACGCTTCGTGGCGAACCCGTTCGACGCGCCCGGCGACCGGATGTACCGCACCGGCGACCTCGTCAGATGGCGTGCCGACGGCCGACTGGAGTTCGTCGGCCGGGCCGACGACCAGGTCAAGGTGCGCGGCTTCCGTATCGAACTGGGCGAGGTCGAGGCCGCGCTGTCCCGGCAGGAGGGTATCGCCGCGGCCACCGTGCTCGTCCGCGAGGACAACGGCGACCCGCAGCTGGTCGGTTACGTCGTACCCGACGAGGACTGGGCGGACCGCTACGACTGTGCGGAGGCCGGCCGTCAGGTCGACTCCTGGCAGGAGGTCTATGAGTCGGTGTACCAGGGTCAGGCCGAACGCGGCGGCTTCTGGGAGGACTTCGGGATCTGGACGAGCAGCTACGACGGAGAGCCGATACCGCTCAGCGAGATGCAGGAGTGGCGTTCCTCGGCCGTCGCGGAGGTCCTGCGGCTCGCGCCGGGCAAGGTCCTGGAGCTGGGCGTCGGCAACGGTCTGATCTTGTCGCAGGTGGCACCGCACTGTGACGCCTACTGGGGCACCGACTTCTCGGCGTCGGCCATCGAGAGCCTGCGGACGCGGACGGCGGCCCGGGGGGATCTCGCGGAGCGCGTCGAATTACGCGCCCAGGCCGCCGACGACACCTCGGGCCTGCCACGGGACTTCTTCGACACCATCGTCGTCAACTCCGTGACCCAGTACTTCCCGCACGCCGACTACCTGACCGACGTCATCCGCAAGAGCCTGGACCTGCTGGTTCCCGGCGGTTCCCTCTTCCTCGGTGACATTCGCAACCTGCGGTTGCTGCGCCACCTCCAGGCGGGGGTGGTCGCACACCGGCAGGCCGTCGGCACGGACACCTTCCCGGACGCACTCGCGGTCCGGGACGCCGCACGGGCGCTGGTGGAGCAGAGAGTCATGGAGGAAGAGGAACTGCTCCTCGCTCCCGACTTCTTCGTCATGCTCGCCGAAACCCTGGCGGACGCCGGTGGCGTCGACATCCGTCTCAAGCGCGCCGGCCACGCCAACGAGCTCTCCCGTTACCGCTACGACGTGGTGATCCACAAGTCCCCCGTCGACACGATGACGGTGGACAGCCTGCCGGAGCTTTCCTGGGAGGCGGTGGGCGCCGCTGCAGGGGGGCTCGCGGCGGTGCTGCGTGACCATCCCGGTGGGCTGCGCCTGGCCGACGTGCCCAACGCCCGGCTGCGGGCCGACCACCGGGCGCTGAGCTCCTTCGAGGGGGGCGGCGCGGACCAGGAGACCGCCACCGACGCCGGCCTCGACCCGGAGGCGGTGTACGAAATCGCTGGCGTTCAGGGCATGGAGGCCGTGGCGACCTGGTCGAACTCCGGCCGGGACGACGCCTTCGACGCCGTCTTCCGGCCCGCCGGGACAGCCTCGCCGGTGGCCGCCTACCGCGGCTCCCAGGCGACCCGGGCCCACGCCCAGCACGCCAACAGCCCCGCCAGATCCCGTCGGCTGATCGAGCTGAACCGGGAACTCCGTGCCCAGCTGCGCAGCTGGCTGCCGGAGTACATGGTCCCCGCAGCCTTCGTCATCCTGGACCGGCTGCCGCTGTCCCCCATCGGCAAGCTCGACCGCACGGCGCTGCCCGTACCCGACTACGGAGCGCTCAGCGCAGGCCGCGAGCCGCGGTCCCCTCAGGAAGTCGCGCTGTGCGGGCTGTTCGCGGAGGTGCTCGGCCTGGAGCGGGTCGGCATCGACGACAGCTTCTTCGACCTCGGCGGCCACTCCCTGCTCGCCACCCGGCTGGTCAGCAGGATCAGGGGCACGTTCGGGGTGGAGGTGCCCATCGGCACCGTCTTCGACGATCCGACCGTGGCCGGGCTCGCCCGGCGCCTGGCCGGCAGTGGCCGGGCACGCGCCGCGCTGGTCGCGATGGACCGCCCCGGGGCCCTACCCCTTTCGTACGCGCAGCGCCGCCTGTGGTTCCTGCACAAGCTGGAGGGCCCCTCGCCGACGTACAACATGCCGCTGGCGCTGCGGCTGACCGGCCGGCTGGACCGGGATGCGCTGCACGCCGCGCTGCGGGACGTGGTCGCCCGGCACGAGTCGCTGCGTACGGTTTTCCCCGAAGTCGACGGCGAGCCCCGCCAGTTGGTGCTGGATATGGACCGGGCCTGGATCGGCTGGGAGACCCGGGCGGTCACCGAGGAGGAGCTGCCCGCGGCGCTGGACGCCGCGGCGCGGCACGGATTCGACCTCGCCACCGAGGTGCCGCTGCGCGCCTGGCTCTTGGAGACCGGCCCCGACGACTGCGTCCTGCTGATGCTGCTGCATCACATCGCTTGTGACGGCTGGTCCCTGGCACCACTGGCCAAGGACCTGGCCGCCGCCTATACCGCGCGCACCCGAGGCAACGCCCCGCAGTGGGCCGAGCTCCCCGTCCAGTACGCCGACTTCACGCTGTGGCAGCGGGAGGTGCTCGGTGACGAGGACGCCCCGGACAGCGCCCTGGCCCAGCAGGTGGCGTTCTGGCGGCGGACGCTGGACGGCGCGCCGGAAGAGCTGGCTCTGCCCACCTCCCGTCCCCGCCCCGACCAGCCCGGTCACGCAGGCGAGACCGCAGTGTTCGAGCTGCCCGCGCCGGTGCACCGCGCGCTGGTGGACCTGGCGGCCGAGTCCGGAGCGACCGTCTTCATGACGCTCCAGGCCACCTTGGCGGTGCTGCTTGCCCGATTGGGTGCCGGCGACGACATCGTCGTGGGTACCCCGATCGCCGGCCGCACCGACGAGGCTCTCGACGATCTGGTCGGGTTCTTCGTCAACACCCTGGTGCTGCGCACCGACCTGTCGGGCAATCCCACCTTCACCGAGCTCCTCGGCCGGGTCCGCAAGGCCGACTTGGACGTCTACGCCCACCAAGACCTTCCCTTCGAGCGGCTGGTCGAGATCCTCAATCCCGGCCGGTCCTCGTCCCGGCACCCGCTGTTCCAGGTCATGATGTCGCTGGGCAACACCGGCCGGGCCGAACTGACCCTGCCCGGACTCGACGTCCGCTTCACCGAGACCGGCACCGTGGCCGCCAAATTCGACCTCGACTTCCTCTTCACCGAGCACTTCGCCGACGACGGTGCGCCTGCGGGGATGGCCGGCGCGCTGCGCTACGCCACCGACCTGTTCGACCACGAGGCCGCGGAGGCGCTCGTGAACCGGCTGGGCAAGGTCGCCGAGGCGCTGGTCGCCGACCCGCAGCGGCCCGTTGGTGAGATCGACGTCCTGACCGACGCCGAACGCCACCGGGTGCTGTACGAGTGGAACGACACCGGCCGGGCCGTCCCGGACACCACCCTCGTGGAGCGCTTCCAGGCTCAGGCGCAGGCCACCCCGGACGCGGTGGCGGTGGAGGCCGGGGGATCGAGGCTCACCTACGGACAGCTCAACGCGCGCGCCAACCGGCTCGCCCACCATCTGGCCGGGCAGGGCGTCGGCCCCGAGCGGTTCGTCGGCCTGGCCGTGCCGGCCTCGCCCGAGGCGCTGGTCGCGCTTCTCGCTGTGCTGAAGACCGGGGCCGCCTACGTGCCTTTGGATCTCGGATACCCCGCTGAGCGGCTCGTCCACGTCCTGGACGACACCAGGCCGGTGTGCGTGCTCACCACGACCGGTGCGCGGTCCGCGCTCCCGGCGACGGACCACGTCTACCTCGCGCCCGACAACCCGGAGACCGCGGCGGCGCTGGCCGGACTGCCGTCGCACGACCTGTCCGACGCCGACCGCACCGCCCCGCTGCTGCCCCGGCACCCCGCGTACGTGCTCTACACGTCCGGTTCGACGGGGCGGCCGAAGGGCGTGGTGATCGAGCACCGCTCGGTGATGAACTACCTGACCTGGGCGACATACCACTACCCAGCCGCGCGTGGGGCGACGCTGGTGCACTCACCGCTCGCCTTCAACCTCACGGTGACGGCCCTGTACACCACCCTCCTCAGCGGCGGCCGGGTGTGTCTTCACGGGCTCGAAGAGCCGCCGTCGCGTGCGGAGGGCGGCGAGGGCCCGGACGGCGTCCCGGTGACGTTCCTGAAGGCGAGCCCGTCGCAGCTGCCGCTGCTGGAGGCGCTGCCCGAGGAGTGGTTGCCGGGCGGGACGCTGATACTCGGGGGCGAGGCGCTGACCGGCGAGGCGGTCGGACCCTGGCGTGCCGAGCACCCCGACGTGACCCTGATCAATGCGTACGGGCCGTCCGAGCTGACCGTCAACTGTGCACAGTTCACCCTGCCGGCGGGCGTGGAGACGCCCTCTGGCCCGGTGCCGATCGGCCGCCCCTTCTGGAACACGCACGCCTATGTGCTCGACGCCGGGCTGCGGCCCGTGCCGCCGGGGACGACGGGCGAGCTGTATGTGTCCGGCGTCCAGGTCGCCCGCGGCTATCTCGGCCAGCCCGGCCTCACCGCGGAACGGTTCGTACCGTGCCCGTTCGAGCCGGGGGCGCGGATGTACCGTACGGGAGACCTGGCGCGGTGGCGCGTGGACGGGCAGCTGGAGTTCGCCGGGCGCGCGGACGAGCAGGTGAAGATCAGTGGATTCCGTGTCGAACCAGGGGAGATCGCGGCCGCTTTGACGTCGCATCCGTCGGTACGGCGAGCGGTGGTCGTCGCCCGCGAGGACGGTCCGGGCGACGTGCGACTGGTCGGCTACGCAGTGCCCGGCGAGGGCACGACGGAGCTCGATGCCCAGGGGCTGCGGGCCCATCTGGCCGAGCGGTTGCCGGAGTACATGGTGCCGTCGGCGGTGGTGGCCCTCGACGAGATCCCGCTGACCCCGAACGGCAAGCTGGACCGCAGGGCCCTGCCCGCCCCCGACTACGCGGGCCCCGGCCGGCGCGCGCCCCGAACGCCGCACGAGGAGATGCTGTGCCGGCTGTTCGCCGAGGTCCTGGGCGTGGAGTGGGTCGGTGTCGATGACAGCTTCTTTGAACTCGGCGGTCATTCGCTGACGGCGATCCGGCTCCTCGTCCGGATCTGTGACGCCTTCGGTGTGGAGCTGCCGTTGCGGGTGCTCTTCGAGACGCCCACCGTGGCCGGCCTGGCCGGTCGGCTCGACGCCGCCGGCGAGGAAAACGCCCTCGACGTCCTTCTACCGTTGCGTACGCACGGCACCCGCAGCCCGCTCTTTTGCATTCACCCCGGCAGCGGGCTGAGCTGGTGCTATGCCGGCCTTCTCCCGCACCTCGACCAGGATATTCCGGTGTACGCTCTGCAGGCCCGCGGTCTGACGGGGGGAAAGCTGCCGGAATCAGTGGAGGAGGCGGCCCAGGACTATCTGGAGCACATTCTCCGGATTCAGCCGGAAGGCCCCTACTACCTTCTCGGCTGGTCATTCGGCGGCGGTGTTGCCCATGCGATCGCGGCATTGCTGGAAAAGCAAGGGCGAGAGGTGGGACTGCTGACACTGCTCGACTGCTTCCCGGTCAGCCCCGCCGACCGCCGGGAGGTGGAAGAAGGAATGGCCAAGGCGCGGGTGGCGGACATATACCGGGCCATGCTGGCGCTGTTCGACGTCGAGCTGGATGACGAGGAGGCCGAGTCGCTCGGCCACGAGAGCGTCATGGACATCCTGCAGACGAAGAACACCGCCCTGGCCGGCCTCACGGAAACCGAGGTCGGAGCCCTGTTGGAAGTGACGATGAGCAATGCCCGGCTGGCCTTGGACGCGGCCCCGCGGCCCGTGTCCGCGCCGACGTTGATCCTGGCCGCCACCGAGGGGGAGAAGGAGCACACGCTGGAACCCGGGGTGTGGGACCCCTATCTCACCGGTGAAATCCATTTCCAGAGGATAGATTGCCTGCACACCCACATGATGAACCCGGAGCCCATGCGGCAGCTCGGTCCTATCGTGTCCGAAAAGCTTCGACAGGCATTCACGGATGTCACCGGGTGAGCCACGAATGCGGGTCGCTCAACGCTGCATTCCTGTGCGTTGAGTGACCCGCGAAATCTCAACTCGTGATTACGTTTGACCTTGACGACGTCCCGGCCGACTGGTTGACTCGAATACTCGAGGATCTCCTGTCACTTGCCCGGGAAACCCATGCGCCGCGCCGGAAAATCGCTTGACCAACTGCGCCGGGCGGACCACAGAAACGCGAATCCGGCCGGCTGTCAACCGATATGTGACACCGTCAGAAAAAGGGAGCGACACGTTGGACGCCAACGGATCTCCGCAGTCCGACCGCAACGTCCTTGGCACGGACAACGAGCCGAGCCCCTCACCCGAAGAGGTGCTGTGCGGACTGTTCGCCGAGGTCCTCGGCGTGGACCGGGTGGGCCCGCACGACGACCTCTTCGAGGCCGGCGGTCATTCGCTGACGGCGATCCGGCTCCTTGTCCGGATCCGCGGCGCCCTCGGCGTGGAGCTGCTCATCAAGGACATCTTCGAGTCCGCCACCCCGGCCGCGCTGGCCGAGCGGCTCACCGGCGCCGCCGGCGGCAGCGCCCGCACCGCACTCGCTCCCATGGAGCGGTCGGACGTGGTGCCGCTGTCGTTCGCACAACGCCGCCTGTGGTTCCTGCACAGGCTCGAGAACCGCTCGGCGACCTACAACGTTCCGCTGGCCCTCCGGCTGACGGGCACGGTGGACGCGGAGGCGCTGCACGCCGCCCTGCTCGACGTGATCGGCCGGCACGAGGCGCTGCGCACGCTCTTCCGCGAGGTCGACGGCGAGCCGTACCAGCTCATACAGGACCTGGACGAGATCGAGTTCGCCTGGGACCACCAACCGGTCGCCGAGTCCGACCTGCCGCGAACCTTGCGCGAGGCAGCGCGCTACGGCTTCGACCTCGCCACCGAAATCCCCGTTCGTGCCTGGCTGTTCGAGACCGCGCCCGATCGAAGCACCCTCCTGCTGCTCCTGCACCACATCGCGAGTGACGGCTGGTCGATGGCCCCGCTCGCCCGCGACGTCATGACCGCCTACACCGCTCGGGTCGCGCACGGCTCCCCGCAGTGGTCCGAACTCCCCGTCCAGTACGCCGACTACGCCCTGTGGCAGCGCGAGCAGCTGGGCGACGCACAGGACCCGGACAGCGTGTACGCACAGCAACTCGCGTACTGGCGCGACGAGCTGGCCGATCTGCCCACCGAGGTGTCCTTCCCCTCGGACCGCCCGCGGCCCGCGGTGGCCGACTACGAGGGAGCCCGCCTCGTCTTCCGCCTCGACGGCGACCTGCACCGGCGCGTAGTGGAGCTCGCCCACCGGACGAACACCACCGTCTTCATGGTGTTGCAGGCAGGTATGGCGGCGCTGCTCACCCGGCTCGGCGCCGGCACCGACATCCCGCTGGGCAATGGCGTCGCCGGCCGTACGGACGAAGCCCTCGACGAGCTGATCGGCCTCTTCGTCAACACCTTCGTGCTGCGCACCGACACCTCCGGCGACCCGAGCTTCAAGGAGCTGCTCGGCCGCGTACGGGAGCGGAGCATTGCCGCGCACGAGCATCAGGACGTGCCGTTCGAGCACCTGGTGGAAGTGCTCAACCCCCAGCGCTCCACCAGTCATCACCCGTTGTTCCAGGTCGCCATGGTGCTCCAGAACACACCGTCGGAGCGGTTCCGCCTGCCCCGGCTCCAGGTACAGAGCGAGTTCATCGGCACCGGCACCTCGCGCTTCGACATGCTGATGGAGATGTACGAGAGCCACGACGACACCGGCGCCGCGACGGGCATCGAGACCGTCGCCGAGTACGCGACCGCTCTCTTCGAGCACTCGACGATCGAAGGCCTGCTGGACCGGTGGGCGCGGCTGCTGGATCAGGTGGTCGCGGACCCGTCGCTGCCGATCGGCAGCGTGGAACTGCTCGCCGAGCACGAGCGCCGCGAGCTGCTGTCGGCACGGAACGACACCGCCGTCGAGGTCCCGCCCGCGACGCTCGCCCAGCTCTTCGAGGCACGGGTGCGAGAGTGCGCCGACGCGGAGGCACTGGCGACCGGCGCGGTATCGCTGTCGTACGGGGAGCTGAACGCCCGCGCCAACCGGCTGGCGCGCTGGCTGATCGAGCGGGGTGTGGGCCCGGAGAAGACGGTGGCGGTGGAGCTGCCGCGCTCGGTCGAGATGGTGGTCGCCGTCCTTGCGGTCCTCAAGGCCGGCGGTGCCTACATCCCGATCGACCCGGACTACCCGGCGGCGCGGCGCGCCTTCATGCGCGCCGACGCCGCTCCGCTCCTCGTCCTGGACGAAGCCGCTCTGGCGCGGGATCTGTCGGCCCTCCCGGACACCGACCCCGAGACCACCGTCCGGCCCGAGCACCCGGCGTATGTCATCTACACCTCCGGCTCCACCGGCGCCCCCAAGGGCGTGGTGGTCACCCACAGTGGTGTGGCGAGCCTGGCGCACGCGCAGGCCGAGCGACTCGGCGTGGGCTCCACCGCCCGGGTGCTGCAGTTCGCTTCGCCGAGTTTCGACGCGGCCTTCTGGGAGCTGGTGATGGCTTTCGGCTCCGGCGCCACGCTGGTGGTGCCGGAGGACGGACGTCTGGTGGGCGAGGCCCTCCGCGGTTTGCTCGCGGAACAGCGGATCACCCATGTCACCCTGCCGCCGTCCGTGCTGGGCGCGCTCCCCGCGGGCGCGGAGTCGGAGCTGCCGCTGCTGACATCGGTGGTGCTCGCCGGTGAGGCGTCCCCCGCCGAGCTGGTGGCACGCTGGTCGTCGGGCCGCCGCGTGACCAACGCCTACGGCCCGACCGAATCGACGGTCTGCGTGTCGATGGGCGGTGCGCCGGCCGACGGCGTGGTGCCGATCGGCGAGCCGGTGACCAACACCCGGGTGTATGTGCTGGACGCGGGCCTGCGGCCGGTGCCCGCCGGAGTGGTGGGCGAGTTGTATGTGGCGGGCGCGGGGCTGGCGCGTGGTTATGTCGGTCGTGCGGGGTTGACGGCGGAGCGGTTTGTGGCGTGTCCGTTCGAGCCGGGGGCGCGGATGTACCGGACTGGTGACCTGGTGCGGTGGCGGGTGGATGGCCGGCTGGAGTTCGCGGGTCGCGCTGATGAGCAGGTGAAGTTGCGTGGTTTCCGTATTGAGCCGGGTGAGATCGAGTCGCTGCTGATCGGTTCGGAGGGTGTTCGTCAGGCGGTGGTGGTTGCTCGGGAGGATGTGCCCGGTGATCACCGGTTGGCCGCTTACGTGGTGCCGGACCTGGAAGCCGCCGAGGCTGCGGGCGCCGTCGAAGAGGCCCAGGTGGAGGAGTGGCGTGAGATCTACGACGCGGTCTACTCCGGACCGGGCGCGGGCGGCTTCGGTGAGGACTTCTCTGGCTGGAACAGCTCGTACACGGGCAAGCCTATTCCGCTCGACCAGATGCGGGCGTGGCGTGATGCGGTCGTGCAGCGGGTGCGAGACCTCGGTGGTCGGCGCGTGCTGGAGGTGGGTGTCGGCTCGGGTTTGCTGATGGCGCATCTGGTCCGGGGGGTGGAGGAGTTCTGGGGTACGGATCTCTCCGGTGCGGTGATCGACCGCTTGTCGGCGCAGGTTGAGGCCGAGGGTCTGTCGGATCGGGTGCGGTTGCGCTGTCAGGCTGCTGATGTGGTCGAGGGGCTGCCGACGGCGTACTTCGACACGGTGCTGATCAATTCCGTTGTTCAGTATTTCCCTGATGGGGCTTATTTGGCGCGGGTGATCGATCGGGCGTTGGATCTGTTGGCGCCGGGCGGGCGTGTGGTCGTTGGTGATGTCCGGCATGCGGGTTCGCTGCGTGCGTTGCATGCGGCGGTGAACGGTGGTCGAGGGGCTGGTGCGAGGGCGGTGGTCGACCGCGCCGTCCTCATGGAGAAGGAGTTGGTGGTCGCGCCGGAGTTCTTCGCTGAGCTGGCGAAGGGTGACGAGCGGGTCGGTGGTGTGGATATCCGGCTCAAGCGGGGTGACTACCACAATGAGTTGACCCGGCATCGTTATGAGGTGGTGCTGCACAAGGCTCCGGTGCGGGTTGTGGATGTGGCCGACGCGCGGCGGGTGGTGTGGGGGCGTGAGATCACCGCCCTGGACGAGCTGGACAGCCGGTCGCTCGGTGCGGAGCCGGTACGTCTGACGGGGATACCCAGCGCGCGGCTGGTGGCCGAGGTGGCGGCCGAGTGCCGGCTCGACGGCCACGACGCCGAGGACATCGGTGAGGCGGTGGACCCGGAGGATCTGGTTGTCTGGGGCCGGGAGCGGGGTCTGCGGGTGGTGACCACGTGGTCGTCGCGGTCGGTGGCGCTGTTCGACGCCGTGGTCCTGCCGTCGTCGGAGCCGAGCGACGCCGTCCTGACCGGGGTCTATCGGCCCGCCGCCACGCGCGGCCCGTGGGTGAACAACCCGCTGGCCGCGCGGGGTATCGGTGCGGTGGTGAAGGCGGCGCGTGAGCGGCTGGGCGAGCGGCTGCCGGAGTACATGGTGCCGTCGGCGCTGGTGGTGCTGGACCGGCTGCCGTTGACGCTCAATGGCAAGCTGGACCGCCGGGCGCTGCCGGTTCCTGACTATGCGGCGGCGGCCGGTGGGCGGGCACCACGGACCCCGCAGGAAGAGGTGTTGTGCGGCCTGTTCGCCGAGGTCCTCGGTGTCGGCCGGGTCGGTATCGACGACGGCTTCTTCGACCTCGGCGGGCACTCGCTCCTCGCCACCCGCCTGGTCAGCCGCATCCGCACCGCACTCGGCGCCGAACTGCCGATCAAGGACGTCTTCGAGGCGCCAACGGTGGCCCGCCTGGCGTCGCGGCTGGAGGGCGGGGGCCGGACCCGTACGGCACTGGCGCCGATGGAGCGCCCGGACGTGGTGCCGCTGTCGTCCGCGCAGCGCCGCCTGTGGTTCCTGCACAAGCTCGAGGGCCCGTCGGCGACATACAACATGCCCCTGGCGTTCCGCCTGACGGGCACGGTGGACGTGGAGGCGCTGCACGCCGCACTGCGCGATGTGATCGGCCGGCACGAGTCGCTGCGCACCGTCTTCCCCGAGATCAACGGCGAACCGCACCAGTTGGTGCTCGACGCCGCAGACGCCGCATTCGGCTGGGAGCGGCAGTCGGTCACCGAAGCGCAGCTGCCCGGCGTCCTGGAGGAGGTGTCCCGTTACGGCCTCGACCTTGCCTCCGAAATACCCATCCGGGCCTGGCTCTTCGAAACCGGCGCCGGCGACAGCGTCCTGCTGTTGCTGCTGCACCACATCGCCGCTGACGGTTGGTCCATGGGACCGCTGGCCGGCGACCTCGTCGCCGCCTACACAGCACGCTCGCAGGGCACCGCCCCGCAATGGTCCGAACTACCGGTGCAGTACGTCGACTACACCCTCTGGCAGCGCGAGCTGCTCGGCGACGAGAACGACCCGGACAGCCTGTTCGCGCGCCAGGTCGACTACTGGCGCGGACAGCTGCGCGACCTTCCCGAGCAGGTGGGCTTCCCCACCGACCGGCCGCGGCCCGCGGTCGCCTCGTACGAGGGCGAGATCGTCACGTTCGAGGTGGATGACGAGCTGCACCGGCGCATGGCTGAACTGGCGCGCGCCTCCGGCTCGACCGTGTTCATGGTGCTGCAGGCAGGTATGGCGGCGCTGCTCACCCGCCTCGGCGCGGGCACCGACATCGCGCTGGGCAGCGGTCTGGCGGGTCGTACCGACGAGGCGCTGGACGATCTCGTCGGACTGTTCGTCAACACCTTCGTGCTGCGCACGGACACCTCGGGTGACCCGAGCTTCGAGGAGTTGCTGGGCCGGGTCCGGGAGACCAGCCTGGCCGCGTACGCCCATCAGGACGTGCCGTTCGAGCACCTGGTGGAACTGCTCAATCCCCAGCGCTCGACCTCCCACCACCCCCTCTTCCAGGTCGCCCTTGTCCTCCAGAACACCCGCCAGGGCGACTTCACCCTCCCGGACCTGCGCGTCAGCACTACCGAAGTGGACCCCGGCACATCGCGGTTCGACATGCTGCTCTCGCTCACCGAGCGCCATGACGCCGCCGGGAATCCCGCGGGCATCGAGAGCGTGGTGGAGTACTCCACGGACCTGTTCGACCGTTCCACCATCGAAGGGCTCTTCGACCGGTGGATGCGCTTCCTCGGGCAGGCGCTGAGCGAACCGACACAGCCGATCAGCCGGGCCGGTCTGCTGACCGATGCCGAGCGGCGGCAACTCCTCACCGACTGGAACGACACCGCGGCCGAGGTCCGCGACCGGACACTGGTAGGCATGCTGGAAGCGCAGGTGCAGCGCGCCCCGGACGCCACCGCCGTGCTCTTCGGCGGGATGACCCTCACGTACGCCGAGCTCAACGCGCGGGCCAACCAACTCGCCCGCCACCTCGTCGAGCTGGGTGTCGGTCCGGAGAAGCTGGTGGCGGTGGCCCTGCCGCGCTCCGCGGACACGGTCGTGGCGCTGCTCGCGGTGATGAAGGCCGGCGGAGCCTATCTCCCGCTGGACCCCGACGACCCGGCCGAGCGCCTGCGGTACACGCTGAACGATGCACGACCTGTACTGGCGGTCGTCTCCGGCGGTAGCGATCTGCTCTCCCTGGGGACCGGGGTCCCGTTCGTCGTCATCGACGACGAAGAGACCGCCGCCGCTGTCGCCCGGCGGTCCCCGGCCGATCTGACGGACGCCGACCGCACGGCCCCGCTGAACCCGGCCAACCCGCTGTACGTCATCTACACCTCGGGCTCCACCGGCCACCCGAAGGGCGTGCTGGTCGAGCACCGAGGACTGGCCAACAACCTCCAGTGGATGCAGGACGCCCACCCGGTCGGATCCGCCGATGTGCTGCTGTTCCGCACCTCGGTGCGGTTCGACTCCGTCGGACTGGAGATCTGGTTCCCGCTGATCTCCGGCGCCGCGATCTGCGTGGCCCCCGGCGAGGTGATCCGCGACCCTCAGCGACTGGTCGCCCACATCGCGGAGAACGGCGTCACCGTCGCCCAGTTCCCCCCGTCGCTGCTCGCCAACCTGCCTCACCCGCCCGCCACACACAAGGTCAGTCGCATCTGGTCGAGCGGCGAGGAGCTGCACACCGATCTCGCGGCGCGGATGAGTGAGGCCTGGGGCAGCGAAGTCTCGAACCTGTACGGTCCGACCGAAATGACCATCCAGGTCGCCTCCTCCACCTGGACGGGCACGGATGACGACGGCCGCGTGGTCCCGATCGGACGGCCCACCTGGAACACCCGGATGTTCGTCCTCGACGCCGGTCTCCAGCCGGTGCCTGTGGGCGTCGTGGGCGAGCTGTACGTCACCGGCGTTCAGGTAGCGCGTGGTTATGTCGGTCGTGCGGGGTTGACGGCGGAGCGGTTTGTGGCGTGTCCGTTCGAGCCGGGGGCGCGGATGTACCGGACTGGTGACCTGGTGCGGTGGCGGGTGGATGGCCGGCTGGAGTTCGCGGGTCGCGCTGATGAGCAGGTGAAGTTGCGTGGTTTCCGTATTGAGCCGGGTGAGATCGAGTCGCTGCTGATCGGTTCGGAGGGTGTTCGTCAGGCGGTGGTGGTTGCTCGGGAGGATGTGCCCGGTGATCACCGGTTGGCCGCTTACGTGGTGCCGGACCTGGAAGCCGCCGAGGCTGCGGGCGCCGTCGAAGAGGCCCAGGTGGAGGAGTGGCGTGAGATCTACGACGCGGTCTACTCCGGACCGGGCGCGGGCGGCTTCGGTGAGGACTTCTCGGGTTGGGACAGCTCGTACACGGGTGAGCCGGTGCCGCTGGTTGAGATGCGGGCGTGGCGTGATGCGGTCGTGGAGCGGGTGCGTGAGCTGGGTGGTGGTCGGGTCCTTGAGATCGGTGTGGGTTCCGGTCTGTTGATGGCTCATCTGGCGGAGGATGTGGCGGAGTACTGGGGCACTGACTTCTCGGCTGCGGTGATTGACCGCTTGTCGGCGCAGGTTGAGGTCCAGGGTCTGTCGGACCGGGTGCGGTTGCGCTGTCAGGCTGCTGATGTGACCGAGGGGCTGCCGACGGCGTACTTCGACACGGTGCTGATCAATTCCGTTGTTCAGTATTTCCCTGATGGGGCCTATTTGGCGCGGGTGATCGATCGGGCGTTGGATCTGTTGGCGCCGGGCGGGCGTGTGGTCGTTGGTGATGTCCGGCATGCGGGTTCGCTGCGTGCGTTGCATGCGGCGGTGAACGGTGGTCGAGGGGCTGGCGCGAGGGCGGTGGTCGACCGCGCCGTCCTCATGGAGAAGGAGTTGGTGGTCGCGCCGGAGTTCTTCGCTGAGCTGGCGAAGGGTGACGAGCGGGTCGGTGGTGTGGATATCCGGCTCAAGCGGGGTGACTACCACAATGAGTTGACCCGGCATCGTTATGAGGTGGTGCTGCACAAGGCTCCGGCGCGGGTTGTGGATGTGGCCGGGGCCCGGCGGGTGGTGTGGTCCGGGGATGTGGATCTGGCCGGGTTGCTGGGGCATGTTGCCGGGGCGGTGCGTCTGGAGGGTGTTCCCAACGCGCGGCTGGCCGGTGAGGTGGCTGCCGAGCGGGTGCTCGATGGTCAAGATGCCGAGGACTTGGGGAAGGCGGTGGACCCGGAGGATCTGGTTGTCTGGGGCCGGGAGCGGGGTCTGCGGGTGGTGACCACGTGGTCGTCGCGGTCGGTGGCGCTGTTCGACGCCGTGGTCCTGCCGTCGTCGGAGCCGAGCGACGCCGTCCTGACCGGGGTCTATCGGCCCGCCGCCACGCGCGGCCCGTGGGTGAACAACCCGCTGGCCGCGCGGGGTATCGGTGCGGTGGTGAAGGCGGCGCGTGAGCGGCTGGGCGAGCGGCTGCCGGAGTACATGGTGCCGTCGGCGCTGGTGGTGCTGGACCGGCTGCCGTTGACGCTCAATGGCAAGCTGGACCGCCGGGCGCTGCCGGTTCCTGACTATGCGGCGGCGGCCGGTGGGCGGGCACCACGGACCCCGCAGGAAGAGGTGTTGTGCGGCCTGTTCGCCGAAGTCCTCGGTGTCGGCCGGGTCGGTATCGACGACAGCTTCTTCGACCTCGGCGGGCACTCACTCCTCACCACCCGCCTGGTCAGCCGCATCCGCACCGCACTCGGCGCCGAGGTCCCGATCGCCACCGTCTTCGAGGCCCCCACGGTGGCCGGGCTGGCGGTGCACCTCACCGACAACGGCAGGACCCGTACGGCACTGGTGCCGATGGAGCGCCCGGACGTGGTGCCGCTTTCTTTCGCACAGCGTCGCCTGTGGTTCCAGTACAAGGTCGAGGGCCGGACCGCGACGTACAACATGCCGCTGGGGCTCCGCCTGACGGGCGGCGTGGACGTGGAGGCGCTGCACGCCGCACTGCGCGATGTGATCGGCCGGCACGAGTCGCTGCGGACCGTCTTCCCCGAAATTGACGGCGAACCACACCAGTTGGTTCTCGATGCGCAGGCCGTGACGCTGAGCTGGGAGCGCCGGTCGGTGGAGGAGGAGGAGCTGCCGGAGGTCCTGGAGGAGGCGGCGCGTTACGGCTTCGACCTCTCCTGCGAGATACCGGTCCGTGCCTGGCTGTTCGAGACCGGTCCCGAGGACAGTGTCCTGCTGCTGCTGGTGCATCACATCGCGGGCGACGGCTGGTCCATGGGCCCCATGGCACGTGACCTGGTGTCCGCCTACACGGCCCGTACCGAAGGCGCCGCGCCACAGTGGTCCGAACTGCGGGTGCAGTACGTGGACTACACCCTCTGGCAGCGCGAGCTGCTCGGCGACGAGAACGACCCGCAGAGCATCTACTCCCAGCAGGTCGGCTACTGGCGCCACCAGCTGGCAGGGCTGCCGGAGCAGGTGACCTTCCCCGCCGACCGCCCCCGGCCGGCCGTGGCCTCGTACGAGGGCACACACCTCGGCTTCGAGATGGACAGGGAGCTGCACCAGCGACTGGTACGGCTGGCACGGCGTTCGAACACCACGGTGTTCATGGTGTTGCAGGCAGGTATGGCGGCGCTGCTCACCCGCCTCGGCGCGGGCACCGACATCGCGCTGGGCAGCGGTATCGCCGGCCGTACGGACGAGGCGCTGGAGGATCTGGTCGGGCTGTTCGTCAACATGTTCGTGCTGCGCACGGACACCTCGGGTGACCCGAGCTTCGAGGAGTTGCTGGGCCGGGTCCGGGAGACCAGCCTGGCCGCGTACGCCCATCAGGACGTGCCGTTCGAGCACCTGGTGGAACTGCTCAATCCCCAGCGCTCGACCTCCCACCACCCCCTCTTCCAGGTCGCCCTTGTCCTCCAGAACACCGGCCAGGGCGACTTCACCCTCCCGGACCTGCGCGTCAGCTCCGAAGAGGTCGGCATCGGCCGTTCCCGCTTCGACATGCTGCTCAGCCTGTCCGAAAGCGTCGGCGAGCAGGGGGTGACCGGGACCATCGAGTACTCCACCGATCTCTTCGACCGTTCTTCGGTGGAGGGGTTGTTGGCGCGGTGGGTGCGGTTGCTGGAGCAGGTGGTGGCGGATCCGTCGTTGCCGATCGGGCGGGTGGAGGTGTTGGCGGAGGCTGAGCGTGAGGAGCTGTTGACGGCGTGGAACGACACGTCTGTTGAGGTTCCTTTGGTGACGTTGGCGAGTTTGGTCGAGGCTCAGGCGTTGCGGGCTCCGGGTGCTACGGCGTTGGTGCGGGCTGGTGAGGTGTTGTCGTACGCGGAGTTGAATGCGCGGGCGAACCGGTTGGCGCACTGGTTGATCGGTGAGGGTGTCGGTCCGGAGACGCGGGTGGGGGTGATGTTGCCGCGGTCGGTGGATCTGGTGGTTGCGGTGGTTGCCGTGCTCAAGGCCGGTGGTGCTTATGTTCCGGTGGATGTGGATTATCCGGCGGAGCGGCGGGCTTTTATTTTGGCGGATGCGGCTCCGGTGTTGTGTCTGGATGAGGAGGCGTTGGCGCGGGATGTCTCGGGGTTCCCGGATGTTGATCCGGGGGTTGTCGTTGAGTTGGATCATCCTGCGCATGTGATCTATACGTCGGGTTCGACGGGTCGTCCCAAGGGTGTGGTGGTTTCGCATCGGGGTGTGGCGAGCTTGGCGCATACGGAGATGGAGTTGTTGGGGCTGAGTGTGTCGAGTCGGGTGTTGCAGTTTGCTTCGCCCAGTTTCGACACTGCTTTTTGGGACATGTTGGTGGCGTTTGCGGCGGGTGCTGCTTTGGTGGTGCCTGAGCGTGGGCGTTTGGTGGGTGAGGAGTTGCGGCGTGTGCTGGCCGAGGGTCGGGTGACGCATGCGTTCATTCCGCCGTCGGTGGTGGCGACGTTGGCGCCGGGGGTGGCGGGTGAGCTGACGGATTTCGTGTGTCTGGTGGCGGGTGCGGAGGCGGTGCCGCCGGAGTTGGTGGCGCGTTGGTCGCCGGGGCGTCGGGTGATGAACATGTATGGCCCGACGGAGTCGACTGTTGCCGTGACGATGGCGGGTCCTCTGGGTGGGGGTGTTGTGCCGATTGGTCGTCCGGTGGCCAATACTCGGGCGTTTGTGCTGGACGAGGGGTTGCGTCCGGTTCCGGTGGGTGTTGCGGGTGAGTTGTATGCGTCGGGTGCGGGTTTGGCGCGTGGTTATGTCAATCGTCCTGGTCTGACGGCTGAGCGGTTTGTGGCGTCTCCGTTCGAGCCGGGTGCGCGGATGTATCGCACGGGTGACTTGGCGCGGTGGCGTGCGGATGGCCAGTTGGAGTACCTGGGGCGTGTCGACCACCAGGTCAAGGTCCGCGGCTTCCGTATCGAGCCCGGCGAGATCGAATCCCTGCTTCTCGACCACGAAGGCGTGCGCCAGGCGGCGGTCGTGGCCCGCGAAGACACCCCCGGCGACCAGCGGCTGGCCGCTTACGTGGTGCCGGACCTGGAAGCCGCCGCCGCGGCGGGCGCCGTCGAAGAGGCCCAGGTGGAGGAGTGGCGTGAGATCTACGACGCGGTCTACTCCGGACCGGGCGCGGGCGGCTTCGGTGAGGACTTCTCGGGTTGGGACAGCTCGTACACGGGTGAGCCGGTGCCGCTGGTTGAGATGCGGGCGTGGCGTGATGCGGTCGTGGAGCGGGTGCGTGAGCTGGGTGGTGGTCGGGTCCTTGAGATCGGTGTGGGTTCCGGTCTGTTGATGGCTCATCTGGCGGAGGATGTGGCGGAGTACTGGGGCACTGACTTCTCGGCTGCGGTGATTGACCGCTTGTCGGCGCAGGTTGAGGCCCAGGGTCTGTCGGACCGGGTGCGGTTGCGCTGTCAGGCTGCTGATGTGACCGAGGGGCTGCCGACGGCGTACTTCGACACGGTGCTGATCAATTCCGTTGTTCAGTATTTCCCTGATGGGGCCTATTTGGCGCGGGTGATCGATCGGGCGTTGGATCTGTTGGCGCCGGGCGGGCGTGTGGTCGTTGGTGATGTCCGGCATGCGGGTTCGCTGCGTGCGTTGCATGCGGCGGTGAACGGTGGTCGAGGGGCTGGCGCGAGGGCGGTGGTCGACCGCGCCGTCCTCATGGAGAAGGAGTTGGTGGTCGCGCCGGAGTTCTTCGCTGAGCTGGCGAAGGGTGACGAGCGGGTCGGTGGTGTGGACATCCGGCTCAAGCGGGGTGACTACCACAATGAGTTGACCCGGCATCGTTATGAGGTGGTGCTGCACAAGGCTCCGGCGCGGGTTGTGGATGTGGCCGACGCGCGGCAGGTGGTGTGGGGGCGCGAGATCACCGCCCTGGACGAGCTGGACAGCCGGTCGCTCGGTGCGGAGCCGGTACGTCTGACGGGGATACCCAGCGCGCGGCTGGTGGCCGAGGTGGCGGCCGAGTGCCGGCTCGACGGCCACGACGCCGAGGACATCGGTGAGGCGGTGGACCCGGAGGATCTGGTTGTCTGGGGCCGGGAGCGGGGTCTGCGGGTGGTGACCACGTGGTCGTCGCGGTCGGTGGCGCTGTTCGACGCCGTCGTCCTGCCGTCGTCGGAGCCGAGCGACGCTGTCCTGACCGGGGTCTATCGGCCCGCCGCCACGCGCGGCCCGTGGGTGAACAACCCGCTGGCCGCGCGGGGTATCGGTGCGGTGGTGAAGGCGGCGCGTGAGCGGCTGGGCGAGCGGCTGCCGGAGTACATGGTGCCGTCGGCGGTCATTGCGCTGCCCAGGCTCCCGCTGAACCCGAACGGCAAGCTGGACCGCCGGGCGCTGCCGGAGCCGGACTATGCGGCGGCGGCCGGCGGCCGCGGACCGCGCAATCAGCGGGAAAAGGTGCTGTGCGCCCTGTTCGCCGAGGTCCTCGGCGTGGACCGGGTCGGTATCGACGACGGCTTCTTCGACCTCGGCGGGCACTCCCTGCTCGCCACCCGCCTGGTCAGCCGCATCCGAAGTGAGCTGACGGCGGAGGTCTCGATCGGCACCCTCTTCGAGGTCCCGACCGTGGCCGGGCTGGCCGAACGCATGGCCGCGGCACCGCAGACGGCAGCCGCGAAACGACCGGCGCTGCGCCGGATGACGCGGCAGACCGGCAAGTCCTGAGGAATTCCCGGGAAAAGCAAGGGCTTCTCCCGGGAGGTTGGCAAGTCCACCGAGAAATGAACGAGGAACAGTCATGACGAACCCCTTTGAGGCCCCCGACGGTACCTACCTCGTACTCGTCAACGACGAGGGCCAGCACTCGCTGTGGCCCGAGTCCATCGAGGTGCCGGACGGCTGGACCGTCGCCAAAACCGCGGACACCCGGGACGCCTGTCTCGCCTACGTAGAGGAGAACTGGACGGATATGCGTCCGGCCAGCCTGGTCAAGGCCATGGTCGCTGCGGACGACTGAGCCGACACAGCCGGACGCCGCATTCCCGGTGGCGCTCCCCGTGCGGAGCGCCACCGGTAACTCACCACCTTCACGAGGCAGCAAGGACCATGGGCACATCGACAGACGCCGGCACGCACAGCGAAGCCGGGATTGTTTCCGCCATTCCGCGATGGCGCACCGCACCACGGCAGGCCGATATGCCGACGATTACATACGACTGCCAGGTTCCCGCTGACACCGTCCGAAGGCTCACCGGGCTCACCGAGCGCCTCCAGGTGCCTCTTGAGTCCCTCCTGTTAGCGGCGCATGCGGCGGTGCTGGCGGCGCTCACCGGCGAGCCCGACGTGCTGACGGGATACGCCGCGCCCGGCGGTGGCGGCGTGCCCCTGCCGTGCGCGCTGTCGGTGGCGGACGGCGCCTGGCGGGACCTTGTGCTGACGGCCCGCCGGGCCACGCCGGGAGCCCCGCCCCCGGTGAGCGCGGCACGGACGGACACCCCGGAATACGAGGTGGTCCTTGATCTCTCCGCACTCGCCGGAGCCGTTGTTCTCGCCGAGGAGCCGGCCGGATGGAGGGATGACGCCTCTGGTACCGAGCTCCAGGTGCCCCTCGTCCTGCGCCTCGCCTTCGCCCCGGCGCCGGACGGCCTGCGGCTGCGGGTGCTCGGCCACGGAGACGTCCTGGACCGGCCGTATGCGCAGCGGATCGCCGGATATCTGCTGACGGCCCTGGAGCTGATGGCCGAGGACGACACCGCCGGGCACCGCCGCCGCAGCTTCCTGTCCGCGCAGGAACTCGCCTATCAGATCGATGGTCTGGCCGGACCGCGGCGCGACCTCCCGGACCGCCGGATACACGAGCTGTTCGAGGAGAAGGTACGCGAGCACCCCGACCGGATCGCCGCCGTGTACGACGGAACGGAATGGACGTACGACGCGCTCAACCGCCGAGCCAACCGGCTCGCCCACGCGCTGCTGGCCCTGGGGCTGCGACCCGAAGACGTGGTGGCCGTGGTCACCGAGCGGAACCTCGACTGGATGGCCGCGGTGCTTGCGGTCTTCAAGGCCGGCGGGGTCTATCTGCCGGTGGAGCCGCACTTCCCCGCCTCCCGCATCGCCGCCATGCTCACCCGCAGCGCATGCCGTTTCGTGCTCACCGACCTCGGCAGCACCGGCACTCTCGACCAGGCACTGACGGGGCCCGGCGCCCCGCCCCGGCTCGTGATCTCCGACGTCCTGACGGGGGGCCGGGACGGCGAGGACCCCGAGGAGCGGCGCGACACCGATCCGGGCGTTGCCGTCGCGGCCGAGCAACTTGCCTATGTCTACTTCACCTCCGGCTCGACGGGCGAACCGAAGGGCGCGATGTGCGAGCACGCCGGCCTGCTCAACCATCTCTTCGCCAAGATCGAGGACCTGGAGATAGGCCCCACCCAGGTGGTCGCCCAGACGGCGCCGCAGTGTTTCGACATCTCGCTGTGGCAGCTGGTGGCCGGGCTGCTGGTGGGCGCCCGGACCCTGATCGTCGGGCAGAAGGAGATCCTGGACATCCGGCGGTTCGTCGACGCCATCGTCGAGGGCGAGGTCGAGGTGCTTCAGGTCGTCCCGTCCTATCTCGAGGTGATGCTCACCTATCTGGAGGAGCAGCCACGCGCCCTCGACCGGCTGCGCAGCGTCTCCGCGACCGGTGAGGCGCTGAAGAAGGAACTGGTCGAGCGCTGGTTCGCCGCGTTCCCGGACATCGCGTTGGTGAACGCCTATGGCCTGACCGAGACCTCTGACGACACCAACCACGAGGTGATGCACCAGGTGCCGCGCCATGAACGGGTGCCACTGGGACCAGCGGTCCGCAACGTGCGCGTGTATGTCGTGGACGAACGAGGCGAACCCGTCCCGCTGGGCGCGCCGGGGGAGATCGTGTTCTCCGGGGTCTGTGTGGGCCGCGGCTACATCAATGACCCGGAGCGCACCGCGGCCGCCTTCGGAACCGATCCGCACCGACCGGGGGAGCGGCTCTACCGCTCCGGCGACATCGGCCGGTGGCTTCCGGAGGGCTCGTTGGAGTTCCTCGGCAGACGCGACGCACAGACCAAGATCAGGGGATTCCGTATCGAGATCGGGGAGATCGAGAACCACCTGCTGCGCGTGCCAGGCGTCCGGGACTGTGCCGTCGTCGTGGCGGAGACCCCCGGCCAGGAGAAGCATCTGGTCGCGTTCTACGCGGCGGACGCCCCCCTGGACTCGGTCGGCGTGCGGCGGGCTCTGGGCGAAGCGCTTCCCCCGTACATGGTCCCGCAGCTCCTCCACCACCGGGACGCGCTGCCGCTGACCGGCAACGGCAAGATCGACAAGAAGCGGCTGGCACAGGACGCGGCCGAGGTGGCGTCCACCACCGACGCGGCTTTGGATGGCGGAGCCGACGACACCTCGTGGACGGCGACGGAGCGGCGGCTGGCCGAGCGGTGGGCCCAGGTGCTGAACCTCCCGGTCGGGGAGATCACCCGCCACCATCATTTCTTCGAGTCCGGCGGCACCTCACTGTCGGCGGTGCGCCTCGGAGTGGCGCTCGGCGACTCGGTGACCCTCCAGCAGATCGTCGAGCACCCGGTCCTGGCCGAACTTGCCCAGGCAATCGACGCGTACGCGCAGCAACGGAAGGAACCCACGGCATGACGCATCCGTCCGAGCCGGCGGCTCTCGAGGAGACCGCGGCACCCTTGGGCCGAGCCGCGGAGCTCGACCTCGAACTGGCCCCGGGCAAACCCCCGATCCTGCGGGTCGTGGAGTCCGTCGCACCCGGCCATCTCCCGGAGTGGATCGGCGAGCGCGCGGACGCCCTGGAAGCCGCCCTGCTGCAGCATGGCGCCGTGCTGATCCGCGGCCTGGGAGTGCGGGACGCCGTCGCCCTCGGCGGGGTCGGCGAGCGGCTCTCCGGTACAGTCGTGCCCGAGCGGGAGGCGTTCGCCCGGCGCCGTCCGCTCGGCGGACCGGTGGTCTCGTCCCTGGAGTGGCCGCCCGACCAGCCAATGTGTATGCACCACGAGCTCAGCTACGGGCTGGAGTTCCCCCAGCTGCTCACCATCGGCTGCTTCACTGCGCCGGCCCGTGGCGGCATCACCGGACTCGCCGACGCGCAGGCCGTCCTCGCCCATTTGCCGGAGCCGCTCGTCACCCGATTCACCGAGCAGGGCTGGTCGCTGGTCCGCGCGTACAACGATCTGGTGGGGGTGAGCTGGCAGGAGGCGCTCGGCGTCGCCGACCGCGCCGCGGCGGAGGCCTACTGCCGGGCCAACGGCACCGACTTCGCCTGGCAGCCCGACGGCGGACTGCACACCACCCAGCGCCGTTCGGCCGTGATCCGGCATCCCCGGACCGGCGACCGAGTGTGGTTCAACCAGATCGCGTTCCTCAACGAATGGACGATGGAACCGGCGGTCAGGGAGTACCTCGTGATGCAGTTCGGCGAGCGCGGGCTGCCGTTCAACACCCGCTACGGCGACGGCTCGCCCATCGACGCGGAGACCGTACGGATCATCAACGACGTCTACGAAGCGTCGACCCTGCGGGAGCCCTGGCAGGTTGGGGACGTCCTGCTGGTCGACAACGTTCGCATGGCGCACAGCCGCGAACCGTACGGCGGACAGCGCGAGGTGGGCATGGTCCTGGGCGCCCCTGTACGGCTCGCCGACTGTTCACCCACTCATCGGCCCGCCGTGGCGTCCTGAACCGCCTGTCGGGCTGTCGATTCCCCATCCGGCTGAATGGAGCCGTCCCACGTCATGAACGCACACACACCCCTTCGCCGTCGTGCCGGGCGCACAGGTCCACGAGGTGCTGACCGGGCAGGAGCGGCGCATCGGGTTCTTCGGGGCCGGGCTCATCGCCACAACCACACCGGCAGCCGGGGCACCGTCGCTCTGTGCGGCCGGGTGTCCCTGCCCGACGTCAGTCGCTACGGACAACGACGCTCGCGGCGGCCGTCATGGCTGGGGGGGCCGCCGTGCCGGTGATCACCACGCCCGCCCCCCTGCTCGGCAGCCCGTGTACCTGAAGTGCGAGGGGTTCAACTTCGCTGGGTCCATCAGGCTCGAGGCGGCCGCGAGCGCGGTGACACAGACCGAGAAGGCGGGATTGCTCACCGAGGACTCCCTCTTTGCGGAGTCCTCCTCGGACAACCTCGGAGTGGCGCTGAGCATCATCGCGGCCAACAAGGGCTACCGCTAGGTGTGTGTCACGGACAGCCGATGCGACGCTGGTCGCGAAGGACCGGGTGTTCGGGGCCGCGGCGCGCTGCCTCACGTCGGCCGATCCCGGGGTGCGGTGACCATGCTGTGTCGAGGTTCCCGCACCCCGCCCCGGGCCGGCTACGGCGCGTCCGCCCCGTCCGCCGACCGTTCCTCGTCGGCCGCCCGAGCGGCGAGCGCTCGCCGGTCGACCTTCCCGTTGGCGTTGCGCGGCAAGGACGGCAGCCGGTGCACCGTGTCGATGATCGAATGCCGGGGGAGATGCTGGGCGCAGTGCCGTTTGAGAGCGATGAGTGACGGATCATGACCTTGCGCGAGCACGATGTACGCCACAATATGGGCGTCGATTCCACTGCCCACCACCACGGCGGCGGAATCGGCGATTCCCTCATGGCTCTGCAGAACCGCCTCGATCTCGCTGAGTTCGATGCGGTTCCCACGGACCTTCACCATGGCGTCCCGCCGGCCGACGAACTGGAGGTTGCCATCTTCCAGTACGAGGGCGATATCGCCGGTCGCATAGGTGCGGTCGGTCACCTGCGGGCGCCCCCAGTAGCCGAGCATGACGCTCGGTCCGCTGACGACGATTTCGCCCTCCTCGCCCGCTCGGGCCGGCTGCCCGTCAGAGCGGAGTGCGGTGACGGTGTTACCGCACCAGGCGGTGCCGATGGGCACGGGGAGAATACGGTCGGCTGGAATCTCGTCGACCGTGTAACCGGTGCTGATAATTGTCTCGGCCGGTCCATAGAGATTCATGAACTGAATATGCGGAAGGTGTTCACGGAGTTGTCGGAGCGGGGTGATCGGGAACTCCTCGCCGGCGAACAGCAGAAAGCGCAATGCAGGTATCTCGGTGCTCAGCAGTCCGCCGTGTCGCATCATCAGAATCAGCGCGGCCGGCACCGAGTACCAGACGGTGATCGCCTGCTCCAGGAGAAACTTGACCAGCCCTTTGGGGGAATACGAGGTCTCCTGCGGAACGAGGTGCACCGAGGCGCCTACCGTGAACGGCACGTAGATATCGTTCACCGACAGGTCGAAGTGAAAAGGTGCGTGATTGGCGTAGCGGTCGTCGGCCTGCGCCTTCTGTGCCTTGGCGGCCCATGAGACAAAGGCCCACGCGCTGCTGTGGCTGTGGCACACGCCCTTGGGCTCGCCGGTCGAACCGGAGGTGTAGAGGATGAAGGCAAGGTCGTCGTCGGTGACCTCGGGTTCCGGCACCCGCCGGCCGGGTGGGGCGGTCCGGAGGGTGGCAAGCTCCTGCCAGGGGGTGCCGTCGGGCCAGGCGCACAGTGTGACGGTTTCCGTACCGAACTCGGCGAGCAATTCCCTGCGCTCGGGCCGGGTCACCATCGCCGCGGGAGCGAAGTCCGAGACCAGTTTCGCTATCCGTCGGGGTGGCGCCTGCGGGTCGAGCGGAACGTAGGCGGCTCCCAGGCGCAGCGTGGCCTGCATGACCGCGATGGCCGCCACGGATTTATCGAGCCAGATACCGACTCGGTCGCCGGCGCGTACGCCGCGGTCCGCGAGTTCACGCGCAAGCTCGTCGGCCCAGGCGTCTAATTGTCCATACGTCGCCTCACCCTCCGGCCCGACCACGGCCACGGCATCGGGTGTTTGTCGGGCTGCGTCCCGAACAAGTTGGTGCAGCATCACGGTCTGGTCTCCATGTCTCTCGGCCTGCGTCCGTCCTGCGTTGTCCGTAAAGCGTTGATCCTTGACAGATGTTCTGGCGCGACAGTAGCATGAATTACCGTCAGGTGTCTGTTTCTCAGGTAGATCAACGAGGACTTGGGGGGTATATAGGTGAAGGATAGTGAGACGTTTGAGGCTGTCAAGCTATTCATTGAAGAGAGGGTGCTGAAAGGGCAGGGGGAAGTGGATGCGGACACCCCGCTGCTGGAATGGGGAATTCTGGACTCGCTCTCCGTGGCCAGGCTCGGCGGTTTTATCGAGAGGCGTTTCGATGTGGTCCTGCCCGGTGGCAGTGACATCGGCGAAAAATTTCACAGCTTGTCCAGTGTATGCGAGTTCATTGCCGAGCTGCGCGCCCGGGATACAGTGGAAGGCTGACAGATGACCGCACCGCTGGCGTTGTCCTCGGCCCAGACCGGCGTCTGGATGGCGCAACAACTCGATCCGGACGACAGATCCTTCAACATCGGGGAGTACTGCGACATCGAGGGCCCGGTGGACCCGGTCCTTTTCGAGGCGGCGCTGCGCGAAGTCGTCGCCACCACCCCTGCCCTGCGGGCGCGGTTCGACATCGGGGACGAGGGACTGTGCCAATACGTGGACGACTTCGTCGACGTGCCTCTGCACCATATCGACGTCAGCGGTGAGCCGGATGCCCTGGCCGCCGCGGAGCGCTGGATGCGGCGGGACCTGGCGAAGGAGTACGACCTCGCCAAGGGCCCGCTCTTCACCTGGGCGTTGTTCACCCTGGGCGCTGGACGCACGCTGTGGTACCGCGCCGCCCACCACATCGTCGTGGACGGCTTCGGGCTGTCCTTGATCGCCTCCCATGTCGCCGACGTCTACACCTCCCTGGTGACCGGACGCCCCCGCCGGCCGCGGCCGCCGGGCACCCTCGAGCAGGTCATCGAGGCGGACACCGCGTACCAGGATTCCGAGGAGTACGCGGACGACCGCCGATTCTGGCTGTCACGGCTGGCCGACCAGACCGAGGTGGCGAGCCTCACCGACTGGCGCCCGCCCCGCGGCCGCGCCGCCCTCCGAGTGAGTGGCCACCTCCCGCCCTCCGACGTCGAGGTGCTGCGTGCTGCGGCCCGCCGGCTCGAGGTGACCCTGCCGGAGGTCATCATCGCCGCGGTCGCCGTACAGCTGTATCGCGCCACGGGTGTCCGCGAGCTGGTCGTCGGCCTGCCGGTAACCGGGCGCACGGAACCCCTGATGCGCCGGGTGCCGGCGATGCTGACCAATGTGGTGCCGCTGCGTTACGCCTTGAGTTCGGGACTGGACTTCGCGGCTGTCGTGGAACAGACCTCGCACCGCCTGGAAGAGGCGATCGAGCATCAGCGCTATCCGCAGGAACACCTGGCGCGTGAGATCCCGGGACTGCCCAAGGGACGACGGCAGTTCGGCCCCGACGTCAACATCATGTCCTTTCCATACCGGGGGGACTACGCCGGGCACTCTGCTGTCGTGCACTCCCTGAGCCCCGGCCCGGTGGAAGATCTGTCGATCAATGTGTACGACCGGTTGCGCGGCCAAGGGCTGGAGATCTGCTTCTACGGCAACACCGAGCTCTACGGGCATGACCAGCTGGCCGGACACCTGAGCGACTTCCTGTCCCTGCTCCGCTCCGTCGACGGACTGCGGCTGACCTGATCCGGGCGCAGCCAACGGGCTTTCGCGTTGCCGCGTGTCCAGTCCGCAGCCGTCACGGTGAGTCGGCCGAACGGCTTCCCCTGCCTCGATCCCGGCGGGTCGTCTCATCACTTGCGTAGTCCAGAGGTGGTGCACAGAGCGGACCGGCTTATGCAGGTGCCACCCTCTGTCACCACCTCTGGCAGGTCATGAGACGTATGCCGGGCCGTCAGCGTCTTTGCCCACAGCCGACCTGAAAGTCAGTTTCCTCGCTTCTCCTCGCCGCGCAGCTTGCGTCGGGGAGCGGACGGCCTCGGAGTCATGCGTGGTCCGCGCGGCGCAGATGCGTCAGGCCCTCGGCTATCCGTGCGATGCCCTCGCCGATGGTGTCTTCGTCGGCGCTGAGGCTGATGCGGAAGCACTGTGTGTCGTGGCCGCCCGGGGTCGTGCCGGTCGGCGGATGCACGAAGAAGTGGCGTCCGGGGACGATGAACACCTTCTTCGTCTTCATCAGCCCGTACAGGGCCATGTCGTCGAACCAGTCCTCGTCGATCCATAGCCAGCAGAACATGCCGCCCTTGCCCGCGTGCAGCCGCCAGTTGACCGAATCGGGCAACAGATCGGCCAGCAGGCGCTCCACGGCCAGGCGTCGCGCCTGATAGAAGGGGGCGATCACCTCGGAGGCGAGCTTGTCCAGGAGCCTGGTGGTCAGTGACCGGGCCGCCACTAGCTGCATCAGTTGGGGTGCGTGCAGAGCGGAGTTGGCCATGAACGACACCATGGGCCGGATATACCGGGCCGGTCCGATGGCAAAACCGATCCGTTCTGCCGGGAGGCCGGCCTTGGATAAGGTGAAGCAGTTGATCAGGTGCTCGTCCCACTGCGGTGTCAGGCGTGAGGCGGCGATACGCGGGAAGGGCGCCCCGTAAGCGTGATCCACGACCAGGGGCGCATCGCGCTCTCGCGCAACGCCGAGCAGACGGGCGAGTTCGCCGTCGTCGATGCTGCGGCCGGTCGGGTTGCTCGGGCTGGACAGCAGGAACATGCCTGCTTTGGGGCACCGCTCCAGGGCGTCGAAGTCGAAGCCGTAGTGGAACGACCGGTCACCCGTCACCTGGACTCTGGGGGCGATTCCGACCACGCCCTCGCGGTCCAGCGAGAGCCCCTGGTAACCGGCGTAGTCCGGAGTCATGGGCAGTATGAGGCGCTGGGGCGGTTCCGTGCCGGCCGAGCCCGTGAACAGGGCCGCCGCGATGAAGCAGAGCATCTGGCTGCCCGGCCCCACCACCACGTTGTCCGCGGTGATGTCCCACCCGTAACGGGTGTTGAAGTCGTCGACGATCGCGTCGACCAGCGTCGGCATACCTCGCGACGGCCCGTACCGGCAGCTCACCGAGGCGAAGTCCTCCGTGGCGGCCGTTATGGTCAGCTCTCTCCAGGCGTCCACCACCTCGTCGATGGGAGAGGGGTTGCCGATGCTGAGGTTCAGCCAGTCGGAAGAGCCCGCGGCGGTCGAGGTCGCGATGTCCTCCATGATGGTCCGCAGCCCGGACATGCCGGACATTTTTTCCCCGATTTGTGACAGTCCCACCGTTTCCGTTGTCCCTTCTGCGAATCTGGGTCCGAGGGGCGTCAGAGGATGCCGACGTTCTGTGCCGGGGCGGCCGGATCGAGTGGTTGATGGTGGTCGCCGACCGCAGGCAGGTGCACCAGGCGTCCGAGCTCGAATCCCGTCCGACGCCGGTCTCCTTCTTGCCCCTCGAAGGCGTCGCCGATTTCCGTTTCGGGAGCGCCTTGGAGTTTCCTGTTCCACGCTGTGGATACAACTTGATTGACCCTACAGTGCGCTGGCGAAAGATGTCCGGCGAGATTCGACAACGCATCGCGGGTGCGAGGGGAATGGCCAAAGGCCCGACAGCTGTTGCCCGTTGGCAGCCGCTGGGTTCGGCGGCGAGGGCGTGCCCGGTCATTTCCTGCCTCGTACCGTTCACGCTGCACTTCGAGCGCAGCGCGCCGGTCGAGACGATCGCGGTCGTGATGCGCCCGAGCGACAGCGGTCCGTGATCGCCCGCCCTGCGGGCGGAGAAATCCTCTCCTGGATGTCGGGGCAGATCGTCGTCGAGTTCCCGCCAGCTGTCGTGGTCTGGATCACAGCCTGCGGATTGAGTACGGTCCCCCGTGGATGTCCGTACCCCCGCGTGACGACCGAAGCCCGGATGCGAGGATGAGGCACCATGACAGCAGGGTGGTGTGCTCGCGCGATACGGGCCGCGGTGTTCGCGGCCATGTGCGTGCTGCTGGCTGCCCTGGGCCACGTCCTGATGTCCGGCAGCGACGTGCCGGCGTGGGCGCTGGCCGCCGGCGGAGCTGTGACCGGTGCCGTGGGCTGGTGTCTGGCGGGGCGTGAGCGCGGGCTGCCGTTGATCGTGACGGTCGTGGTCGCCGCCCAGACGGTGCTCCACGAGGCGTTCTCCTGCGCCCAGTCGACGTCCGGCACGTCCGACGGCTCCGCCTCCATGGGCATGAGCGGCATGGGCTCCATGGACATGGGCGCCATGCCTGTGGACCACACGGGTATGAGCCCCATGGATCACATGGGGCACTCCATGGACGGCGGTTCGTCGTCGTTCGGCATGCTCGCCGCCCACTTGCTCGCCGCGGTGCTGTGCGGCCTGTGGCTGGCGTGCGGCGAGAAGGCTGCCTTCCGGATCCTGCGGGCGGCGGTCGGATGGCTGGCGGCGCCGCTGCGGTTGCTGCTTGCCCTGCCCGGTACCCCCGATCGCCCCCGTGTCCACCTGCGACGCCGCCGCTCGGCCCGGGCGCCGCGTCTCCTCCTCCTCGTCCACGCGATCACGTCTCGGGGTCCGCCCGTGGGAACGGCTGTCGTCTGAAGACAGCTGGTTTCCCGAGGCTGCCAGCGCGCGCCTCGGGCCATGGCCGTACGACCGCACAGGCGCTGTAGCGCCACAGCGACGCCGTAGGGCCGTCTCTCCCACTTTCACCGGACCGCGCGCCGCCGTGCCCTGGTCCGGATCACGGTTGACCCGAGAAGGACACCAGGTGATTACCTCTGCCCTGCCCACGTCGCGCGCCAAGAGCTACGAACCGGCAGCGCCCGACGACTCGATCACCGCATGGGCGTTGGCCGCCCGAGGCGGTGACGCGCACGCGGTCGAGCAGTTCGTGGGCGCCCTGCACCGGGACGTCCGGCGCTATGTCGCCCACCTCTGCGGCGATCCGCAGGCGGCGGACGATCTCGCGCAGGACACCTTCGTGCGGGCCCTCAGCAGCCTGCACCGGTTCGAGGGGCGTTCCTCGGCGCGGGCGTGGCTGCTGTCCATCGCCCGCCGAGCGGTGATCGACAGCTACCGGTACGCCGCCGCCCGCCCGCGCCTGACCGACGTACCGGACTGGCAGTTGGCGATCGAACTGACCCAGCCGTGCGACCTGCCCGGCTTCGACGACGGCATAGCACTGCTGGATCTGCTGGCGTCGCTGCCCGAGGACCGTCGGGAAGCGTTCACCCTCACGCAGCTGCTCGGCCTGCCTTATGCGGAGGCCGCCGAGGTGAGCAACTGCCCGATCGGCACGGTCCGCTCCCGCGTGGCCCGCGCCCGCGCAACGCTGATGGACCTGTTGGACGATGGGGGCACCTCCCACGCCGTCAAGGCAGTGGGGGAGGACCAGCCCGCCGCGCTGGCGGCCTGACGCTCCGGGAGGGCGCCGGTGCCGGTTGGAAGAACGGCACCGGCACCCTCGCCGCCGGAGTAGCGGGAGCGGTTCATCTGAGCCGGATCGCCAACTGGCCGGGAACTCAAGGCACCTTCGCTCCGACTACTGGAGCGGGTGGCGATGGCTCGCCCGTGTACCGAGTGGATCCGGGAGTTGTTCGATGCGTTCTCGTATGTGGGGCGGTACCGCGGCCGTCGTACTGGGCGGCTTGCTGGTGGCGGGCTGCGGCGGCGGGATGAAGGACACGGCGGACGGGAACGAGGGGCAGGCCGGGAAGGCGGCTTCCGGTGGCTACCCGGTGTCCGTCACCGACTGCACGGGCGCCAGGACCACCTTCTCCAGCGCCCCGAAGAGAATCGTCACCAGCAACGCCTCCAGCCTGGAGCTGTTGCTGCGCCTCGGTGCCGGCGACCAGGTGATCGGCACCGGTTTCCCGCCCGGCAGGGGCACACTCCCCGGCACCCTCGACGCGCAGGCGCAGAAGGTCAAGGTGCTCAGCCAGACCGTGATCCCCAAGGAGAAGCTGCTCGGCTCCGGCGCCGACCTCTACATCGACACGTTCGCCTCCATGGGGAGCATGGGCGGCGGAATGGGCGACACGCCGACGCCGGAGGAGTTCGAAGCAGCCGGGATCAAACACATCTACCTCAAGTCCACCGCCTGTGCCGCCCAGAGCAAGAGCCCGGTGACCGACCTGTCGGCGGTGGAGGCCGACATCACCTCCCTCGGCGCGGTCACCGGCACGAGCGCGCGGGCGAAACAGCTGGTCGCCGGAATGAAGGAGCAGGTGGGCGCCGTCCAGAAGGCGGTCGGCGGCACGTCGCAGAGCGCGCGGCCGACGTACTTCTTCTTCGACTACGACGCCGGTACCAAGCAGCCCTCCGTCACCTGCAACCGCCAGATCGCCAACGCCGTGATCACCCTGGCCGGCGCCCGCAACGCCTTCGCCGACTGCGACGGCGACTACAAGCAGGTCGGCTGGGAGGACGTCATCGCCAGGAACCCGGACTGGATCCAGCTCGGGGTGCGCAACCGGGGTGGTGAGGCGGCGAACAAGAAGGCGTTCGACGAGGCCGAGCAGTGGCTGAGGTCCAACCCGGCCACCAAGGGCCTGAAGGCGGTCAAGGAGGGCCACTTCCTGCGCATCGGCTCCGAGCAGACCACCATCGCGGGAGTCGAGAACGCCGACACAGTCGAGGCCATCGCCAAGACCCTCTACCCGGGCAAGGTCGCCTGATCGTGGCCTTCACACTGGTGCGCCGGAAGGCCGCGGCTGCGCAGGAGCGCGGCAGCCTGCCCGCCGGTCCGCTCGCGGCCGTTCTGGCCGTGGCGCTGCTGGCCGCGCTGACGGCCGCCGTGGCCTGGGGCTCGACGTCGATCCCGCCCGGCGAGGTGTGGAGCGTGGTGTGGCGGCGGCTGTCCGGCGAGGCTCCGCGCCCCGGCACGGACGACCTCATCGTCTGGCAACTGCGGGTGCCGCGCGCCCTGCTCGCCGCGCTCGTCGGCGCGGGACTCGGTGTCGTCGGCACGGCCGTCCAGGCGCTGGTGCGCAACCCGCTGGCCGACCCCTACCTGCTGGGCATCTCCAACGGTGCCTCCCTCGGCGCGGTCGCCGCGATCGTCCTCGGCCTCGGCGCGGGCGGGGCACTGGGACTGGGCCTGTCCGGAGCGGCCTTTGCCGGCGCGCTGGCGACGTTCGCGCTGGTGTGGGCGGTGGCCCGGCGCGGTGGCGGGTTCGCGCCGCTGCGGCTCGTGCTTGCCGGGGTCGCGATCGGCCAGTTCCTCTCGGGGTTCACCAGCTACCTCGTGCTGCAGGCCGGGGACGAGCAGCAGACCCACAGCGTCCTGTTCTGGCTCATGGGCAGCCTCAGCGGAGCGACGTGGGAACTGCTCGCGTTGCCCGCCGTCGCCGTACCCGCCGCACTGCTGTGGCTCCAGGCGCGCGCCCGGGGCCTGAACGCCCTGCTGATGGGCGACGAGACGGCGGCCGGACTGGGCATCGACGTCACCCGGCTGCGCCGCGAGCTGTTCACCGTCACCAGTGTGCTGACCGGTGTCCTGGTGGCGGCCTCCGGCGCGATCGCCTTCGTCGCATTGATGGTGCCGCATGTTTGCCGCTTGGTCGTGGGAGGCGACCACCGACGCCTGCTGCCGGTCTCCGCGTTGTTCGGCGCTCTGCTGGTGGTGGTGGTCGACATCGTGTGCCGTACGGCGATGGACACGCAGGAGCTGCCGGTCGGCGTGGTCACCTCTCTGCTGGGGGCTCCGGCCCTGTTGTATCTGCTGGACCGGCGGCTGGGGAGCGGCAGTTGAGGATCGAGATCGAGGACCTGCACGTCGCCTACGCCGGCCGGACGGTGGTCGCGGGCGCCCATCTCGTCGCCGCCGAGGGCGAGATCACCGGCCTGGTCGGCCCGAACGGCAGCGGCAAGTCCACGCTCCTGCGCACCGTCTACCGGCACCTGAAGCCCACCGCCGGGCGAGTACTTCTGGCCGGTACCGACCTGCGGGAGATGACCCCGCTCCAGTCGGCGCGGCACGTGGCGGCCCTGCCGCAGGAGCGCGGGAGCGACTTCGAGCTGACCGTGCGCGAGGTCGTCGCGATGGGCCGTACGCCCTACAAGCGGGCCTTCGCCGGCGAGGACGACGCCGACCGGGACATCGTCGCGCAGGCGCTCACCGCCGTCGGCATGGCGGAACGAGCCGGACGCCGCTTCACGGCCCTGTCCGGCGGTGAGCGCCAACGCGTCCTGCTGGCAAGGGCGTTCGCACAGAACCCGGACATCCTGGTGCTGGACGAACCGACCAACCACCTCGACATCCGCCACCAGGTCGACCTGCTCGCCCTCCTGCGCGCACAGCGCCGTACGACCCTGGTGTCGCTGCATGACCTGAATGCCGCGGCCTCCGTCTGTGACCGCCTCCACGTCCTGCACGACGGAGCGGTCGTCGCCTCCGGCCCGCCGCGGGAAGTCCTCACGCCCGCGCTGATGGCGGAGGTGTTCGGAGTGCGAGCGGCGGTCGTCGACCATCCCCTGACCGGTGACCCACTCATCGCCTTCGACCACCGGACACCGGCGGACGAGGCACCGCCAGCCGTGCCGCTGGAGACGCCCACCCGGGGATGAACAGGCTGATGAACGGGCTCGGGCAGGACGACATCGCGTCCTGCCCGCTCGGCCGTCTGCCGTGATCAGGCGGCGATGGCGTACCCGGCCTCGACCATCACCGCGCGCAGCCGCTCGTCCTCAAGGTCCGTGCCGTGCACGGTGACGGCGTCGGCGGCGAGGTCGCAGTTCATTGCCGTGACGTTGTACTGCTTCTGGTCCATGGCGCAACTCCAGGGCCGACGGCGGACGTTCAGGCAGACGCCGTCGCCTCAGCAGTCGGCTGTGCGGAGCCCGGAGTTCCCCCGTACGCACGCCGATTCGATGTCCGGCGGCAGAGAAGGAACCTTCCGCGGCACGCACCGGACAGCGGGCGTGTTGAGCACTGCGGGGGAGGGCGGCCGGATGGCGCGGCTCCGGCGCGACGTGCACGGCGGCTCCCACGCGGAATGGCCTCGGGACCCTGAGCCCAGGACGATCCGGCGCGGCTGGGCGGGGATCAACGGGGGAACTTGGCGTTGTTCACGGCCACCGTGGCCGTTGTCGTAGCCCGGTATGGCTGGCTGATCCGTCGTCGACGGAGCGTTCGGCGCGGCTGTCGGCTGTGCCGCCGGGCTGATCCTCTGCGCGCTGCTGTACCTACTGCTGGAGTCGGCCGTGTCGGGCAAGCCGGCACGCGGCGGCCGCCGCGACTGATCGACGCGGGCGGATTCAGCCTGCCCGCCAGGATTTTTGGACGCGCCCGGGAACTCGTGTGCGATCTCACCCGACTTGTGGGACGAGGCTGCCGTCCGGCAGCCCACCCACGACCGTGAGGGGCGGCAACGGTGACAGGCCACAGTCCCGGTTCCCAACAGCCCGACCACATACCCGCCGGCGGTGAGGACCGCTGGCTGCTCGTTGCGGTGGCCGGCCTGCTGTCGTTCGTGGCGATGCTGGACATGAACATCGTCAACGTGGCCCTGGCGGACATCGCCGACGGTCTGCACGTCTCCGCCGCGGCCGCCCAGTGGGCGGTTCTTGGTTATCAACTGCCCGTGGTCGCTCTGCTGTTGCCTGTCGGCCGGTGGCTGGACGGGGTGGGGATGCGTTCCGCCCTGCTGGTCGCGACCGCGGGCTTCGGTCTGTGCAGCGCGCTGGCGGCCGCCGCGCCCTGGGCGTCCTGGCTGATCGGCGCCCGCCTCGCGCAGGGCGCGTTCGGGGCAGTGCTCTTCGTACTGATGCCGGTTCTCGCCCTGCGTTCGGTACGGCCGGAACTGCGCGGGCGGGCCATGAGCGTGCCCGCGACGCTGGGCCCGCTGGGCGCGGTGACCGGTCCGGCGATGGGCGGATTGCTGCTGGACCACCTGGGCTGGCGCGCCGTCTTCCTGGTCAAGATCCCTTTCTGCCTGCTGGCTCTGGTCGTGGCGTGGAGGGCGATGCCGAGGGACGGCGGCCTGCGCCTGCCCGACCGGCGGTCGGCGGCGGATGTGCTGCTGGTGGGTTCCGGGGTGACCGCCCTGCTGCTGGCGCTGACCCTGGCGTCGGGAAGCCCAGGGTGGCTGGTGCTCGCGCTCGCCGCCGTACCGCCGTTGTGGTGGTGGCTGCGGGGCCCGGGCGGCCGCCCGGTCGTCGGCGCACTGCAGGCGGCGAGCCTGTTCCGGGCGCATGCAGCGGTGCTGGCGTTGGCAGCCGGGTTCGCGGCGATGCACTACGTCGTCGCCCTGCACCTCCAGCGCGACGACGGCGTCAGCGCCACCACGACCGGTCTGACCGTGCTCGCCTTCCCGCTCGGCATGGGGTTGGCCGGGCCGGTCGGTGGTCGCCTCGCCGACATCCCCCACGCTCGGCTCCGCTCGCGCGGGGGGACCCCCACCGGGGCCCGGCCGGTGGCGGTCATCGGCGCTGCCCTCACCGCCGCCGGTCTGCTCCTCCTCGTTCCGCTGGGGGGTGACTGGTCACCGGTGGACGTGGCCTGGCGGCTGGCGCTGGCCGGCCTCGGCATGGGCCTGAACGGCGGCCCGACCCAGGCCCTCGTCATGGGCGCCGCCCCGGCGGACCGCACGGCGACCGTGGGCTCCTCCGTACAGCTGGCCCGCAGCCTCGGCTTCACCCTCGGGCCGGCCCTGGCCACGGCCGCCTGGGGTCCGGCCGGAGGCGATGACGGCGCGATGGCCGGGCTGACCCTGGCGGCGGCCGCCGCCTGTATCGCCGTACCCCTGCTCGCCCTGGACGGACGTAGGCCCGCGCCCGTCCCCGAGAAGACCACCGACGCGGCTGCCACCGCTCGCCATCCCTGACCGAGGAGTCCTCCCCATGTGCGGAATCACCGGCTGGGCGTCCTTCCACAGCGACGCCCGTCCCCAGGCCCCGGTCATCGAGGTCATGACCGCCACCCTCACCCCGCGGGGCCCCGACGCCGCAGGCGTCTGGCTCGGTGAGCGGGCCGCGATCGGCCACCGACGCCTGGCCGTCATCGACCTCGAAGGCGGCGTACAGCCGATGACCGACCGGCCCGAAGACCCGTCCATCGTCCTCAGCTACAGCGGCGAGGTCTACAACCACCACGAACTGCGCACCGAACTGCGCGCCCGGGGCCATGCGTTCCGCACGCGCAGCGACACCGAGGTGGTGCTGCGCGCGTACGCCGAGTGGGGCGAGGCGGTGGCCGAGCACCTGGAGGGCATGTTCGCCTTCGCCGTCTGGGACGAGGGCGCCCAGCGACTGCTCCTGGTCCGCGACCGGCTCGGGGTGAAGCCCCTGTTCTGGGCCACTGTCGACGGCGGCCTCGCCTTCGCCTCCGAGCCCAAGGCCCTGTTCGCCCATCCGGAGATACGGCCCCGGGTGGACGCGGACGGGCTGCGAGAGGCGTACAGCCTGCTGTTCAACACCGGCCCGACCGTGTGGTCCGGAGTCAGGGAGGTCGAGCCGGGCGGCGTGCTCGTGCTGGACCGGGGCGGTATCCGTGAACGCCGCTACTGGCGGCTGGAGGCCACCGACCACACCGACGACCAGGACACGGCCATCGAGCGGATCCGCACCCTGGTCGGTACCGCAGCGCGCAGCCAGCTCGAAGCGGACGTCCCGCTGTGCAGCCTGCTGTCCGGTGGCATCGACTCCACGGTCCTGACCGCTTTGCTCGCCGGCGAACTCCGCCTGCGCGAAGGCCCGGAGGCCCGGATCCGCTCCTACGCCGTCGACTACAGCGACCAGGCGGAACAGTTCACCGGCGACGTCCTGCGCACCGGCCACGACACGCCCTACGCCATCGAGGCCGGCGCCTTCATCGGTACCGACCACAGCACGGTCGTCCTCGACCCGCGCGCCCTGCTCGACCCCGAGCACCGCAAGGCCGTCGTCGTGGCCCGCGACTCACCCATCGGTGTCGGCGACATGGACACCTCGCTGTATCTGCTGTTCGGTGAGATCCGCCGGCACTCCACCGTCGCCCTCTCCGGCGAGGCGGCCGACGAGGTCTTCGGTGGCTACCCCTGGTTCCACAACCCGAAGGCCCTGGCAGCGGAAACCTTCCCGTGGCTGCTGGTGACGGGCGACGAGGCGGCCATGCCCCTGAACCCGGAACTGGACCTGCGTGTCGGTGAGTTCCGCGACGACACGTACCGCACCGCGCTGGCCGCCGTACCTCATACGGACGGCGAGAGTGCCGCCGAACACCGGCAACGCGAGATGCAGCACCTGTCCCTGACCCGCTGGCTGCGCCAGCTCCTGCACCGCAAGGACCGCCTCAGCATGGCGCAGGGACTGGAGGTCCGCGTGCCGTACTGCGACCACCGGCTCGTCGAGTACGCGTTCTCCACCCCGTGGGCGCTGAAGAGCTTCGACGGACGGGAGAAGAGCCTGCTGCGAGCGATGGGCGCCGGCCTCGCTCCGGACTCGGTGCTGCACCGCCCCAAGAACCACTACCCGGCCACCCACCACCCCGACTACAACCGCGGCCTGCAGGGCCTGGCCCGCGACGCGCTCGCCACCGAACAGGTCCGCGCCCTGACTGACGAGACCCGCATCAAGCCCTGCCTCGACACCCCGCCCGACCGACTGGAGTGGGGTCACCGCCTGCGCCTCGAACGCGTCGTCGACCTCGCCCTCTGGCTGGACCACTACCGGCCCGAACTCGCCTTCTGAGGAGCCTCCCATGACCCTCCAGGAACAGCATCCAGTAGCAGATCCGGACACGTTGCCCGACCCGGTGCCGCTGACGGGCTGCCCCTACAAGAGCAACCCCTACCCCCTGTATGAGCAGATGCGCGAGGCCGGCCCCGTCCACCGGGTCCTCTTCCCCAGCGGCGTCCAAGCGTGGCTCGTCACCGGCTACGACGCCGCCCACGCCGCGCTGAACGACGACCGCCTCGGCAAGGACCACGACCGAGGCAACGACCGCTGGCGCGCCCGAGCCTCGATCATGCCCGAGCCGCAGCACTCCCAGCTCCAGGTGCACCTCCTTCATCAGGACCCGCCCAAGCACACCCGGATGCGCCGCTTCGTGACGGACGCCTTCACCCCGCGCCGCATCGAGCAGCTCCGCCCCCGCTTCCAGGAACTGGCCGACGCCCTCGTCGACGCACTGCCGGAGCACGGCCCCGCGGACCTCGTCACCGGCTTCGCCGCCCACTTCCCCTTCCAGGTCCTCGCCGAAGTCATCGGCCTCCCGAAGGAACTCGCGGCCCGTTTCGACCGCGACTGGGGCAAAGTCGTCCAGCCGGTCGGCCCCACCGACCCGGGCCGCCCCCTCTACGAGGCCCGCCTGCACGGCCTGCAGAGCTACATCGCCGATGTCGTGGCCCACAAGCGTGAACACTGGGACGACGACCTGCTCAGCCGCCTCGTCGTGGCCCGCGACCGCCGGGAACTGTCACAGGAGGAGCTGGACTCGATGATCTTCCAGCTCCTCGTCGCGGGCCAGGAGCCGGTCACCAACCAGATCACCACGGCCCTGATCGCCCTGTTCCGCAATCCGGACCAGCTCGCCCGTCTACGCGGCAACCCGGACCTGCTGCCCCGCGCCGTCGAGGAACTCCTCCGCTACGACAGTGCCTTCGAGCTCACCACCTGGCGCTTCTTCGACGAGGACAGCGACCTGCACGGCACGCGCGTACCCGGCGGCGACTCGGTGATCGTCTCCCTGTGCGCGGCCAACCGGGACCCGCGCCGCTTCCCCGACCCGGACATCCTGGACTTCGACCGCTCGCCCAATTCACACCTCGCCTTCGGCCACGGCATCCACTTCTGCCCCGGAGCCGCCCTCGCCCGCGCCGAACTCCGGCTCGCCCTCGGCGTACTCCTCGCCCGCCTGCCCGGCCTTCATCTGGTCATCAGAGACGAGGACATCGAGTGGATCCCGGCCGTCCTCGGCCGTGGCACCAACCACCTCCCCGTCGGCTACGAACGCCGCCTCTGACACCGACGTACCGCTGACCGGGTCCGGCCCCACCAGCCGACCCGGCCCCGGCTGACCCACGCCCACTGACCCCAGGCGCCCGGCTTCCCCTCCCGCCACGGCGCCATGTCGACGTGTCCTCGTACCCCCTCGTACCCCAGGAGGAACGACATGCCCCTGACGACCACGCCGGACACCCTCCCAACGAGCATCGCCACCGAGATCCTGAACCTGCTCCTGCCCCACCACCGCACGACCGACCCCGCCCCCGCTCCCGCGGAAGCGTTCCCGCATCAGCTGCGCAGCATCGCCGCCTTCGTACGCGATGGCGCCCACATCGTCTTCACGCTGCCCGGCTTCCCTTGTAAGTCCCCCAACCCGGCCAAGGTCCTCGGCCACCTCCCCGACCAGGGTGAACGCCTCTCCCTGACCTTCCTGAACACCCTGTGCACCCAGATCGAGCGGATCTACCCGCCCGGCGCCCGTCTGATCATCTGCTCGGACGGCCATGTCTTCGGCGACCTCATCGGCGTCCCCGACGACCACATCGACGCCTACGCCGACGACCTACGCATACAGATAGGCCGGATGGGCCTCCACAGACTGTCCGTCTTCGATCTCCGCGACGTCCTCGGCGACCTCCCGCACGACACGAAACGCACCCACATCCATGAGCGCCACGCCCCCACCCTGGAAGCACTCCGGGCCGAGAAACGCGCCGACGAACAGGCCCTGGCCCTCTACCGGGGCATCACCCGCTTCCTCGTCGAGGACACCGCCGACTGGACCGGCACCCGCTCCGCCCTCCAACGCGCATGTCGACAACGGGCTTACGGCGTCATCCAGCGCAGCCGCGCCTGGGGCACCCTGATCGCCGAACACCACCCCCGCGCGGTACGCCTCTCCATCCATCCTCAGCCCGTCGGCGCCCCGAAATTCGGCATCCGCCTCCTCGACGCCCCCGACGTCTGGACGACCCCCTGGCACTCCGCCGCCTTGCGCCGTAGCGACGGCAGGTGGACTCTCATGCCCAGAGCCGAAGCCGCCCGGATGGGTCGACTGGTGCGGCAAGGCGGCAGAGACAGCCACTTCGACCAGAACCGGTCAGCTCGCCTGCCTGGGCTCGGCGAGGATGCACCGACGCGAGGCGGAAAAGGCGTGGCCCAGCTGCGTCCCAGGCCGTACGTGCCATGGTCGACGAAGGACAGCAGGTAAGGCGGGCCACACGGCTGTCCGTCGACGCCGGTCACGAGTGGACGATGAGTCGACTCATTGCCAGCCCGCCCAGTCCAGATCAAGATCCGTGGATGATGGAGTGGTGTGTCAGCGGTCCATCAGGACGAACACGCCCCACCCGAGGTATTCGCGCTGGTACCTGGCGTGCTGGACGGGTGCCGCAGCGAGTTCCGCGCGCATCTCGTCGGCGAGCTCGTCGTCGGGGTTGGTATCCAGCCAGCGGCGGATGTTGAGCCACTGCGCTGCGGCGTACCGGTCCCAGCTGTCCTGGTCGGCGAGGACCATTTCGACGACGTCACAGCCCAGGGTGCGGAACTGTTCGAGCAGTTCCGGCAGCGGGAGCAGATCGTCCTGGCGGGTCATGTGGCAGCCCTCGACGGTGGCCTGGTCCTGGGGCTCGCGGCGCCAGTACGGTTCGCCGATCAGCATCATGCCGCCGGGAAGGAGACTGCGCCGCAGGAGTTGGACGGTGCCCGTCACGCCTGCGCCGACCCAGGTGGCGCCGACGCAGGCGGCGATGCCCACCGGATCGTCGGCAACGTGGCCCGAGGCGTCCGCGTGTACGAAGCCGACCCGGTCGGCGACGCCCAGCTCCACGGCCCGTTCGCGTGCGGTGTCCAGGAAGACTGTGCTGATGTCCACCCCGGTGCCGGTCACGCCGTGGTCGCGGGCCCAGGTGCACAGCATCTCGCCCTTGCCGCAGGCGAGGTCGAGCACGTGGGTGCCCGGCGACGGGCTGATGGCCTGGCCCAGGATGGCCAGTTTCTCGCCGGTGAACGGGTTGCAGAGGCGATGGCTGCTCTCGCGGATGGTGAAGCTACGTGGCAGGTCCACTACGGGGATTCCTTCGGTCCGGGGAGGTCACAACGGTTGGGTGAAGCGGCCGACGGGAGTGGGCCGCGACTGCCTGAAACGTCATCAAATGCACCTCTTCGAACGTGGGAAGGTCGGGACCGGCCGAGGGTACGGGCGTCGAGATCGCCGTGTCCATCGCGTTTCCCGTCCCGCCGATACGCGCCTCATGCGATGCGGGCTGCCGGGCGTTCGACGAGGTGTCCGCGTTCGAAGCGGGCTCCGGCGCGGACGAGGGCGACGAGGTGCGTGTTACGGGCGGATCAGCTGGTCGGGCGCGCCTCCCGCGTAACGTCGGCGTCAGGAACCCTGCGGAAAGGGGGCCGCCGCGATCGTCCCGGCTTGCGGCACGCTGCCGGTCGCCCTCCTGGCCGGCGGCGGAGGACCCGGCGAGGCGTGGCGTCTCATTGCTGATCCTGCTCCGCTTCGCGGGCACCGACCTGTACGTCAAGAGCGTGACCCGTGAGCGCGGCAACCTCGGCTACCGGTGGGCCTCAGGTGTCCACCACTGTCTGCCGGTCGTCGCGGCCTGCGCACGCGTGCGCCGGGCGGCCGTCGCCTCTGCCTCGGCTGGGCTGTCGGGATGCCACTCCTCGGACCAAGCCGCGGGTTAGTCCGGCTTCAGCGGTCCTGACAAGACTCGGCGCCCTGCGGGCAAGGACCCATGCGCCTGCTGTCGACAAGGTGAGGAGCCCTGGATGGTGTCAGAGGCAGTTCGCGAGGCCCGCCCATGACGACCGACTTCGATGTTGTAGTGATCGGTGGCGGCCCCGCGGGGTCGACGGCCGCGGCGTATCTCGCCATGGCGGGACTCTCGGTGGCGGTGTTCGAGAGCGAGATGTTCCCCCGGGCCCACGTGGGTGAGTCCCTGGTGCCGGCCACGACGCCGGTGTTGCACGAGACCGGCGCCATGGCAGCGGTCGATGCGGCGAACTTCCCCAAGAAGTATGGCGCTTCGTGGACCGCGTCGTACGCCCTGCGCGTGCCGAGCAACGGTTTCGTGGGAATGGGCCACCGGCTCACCGCCGACGTCCAGTTCGTCGAGCGCGACCAGGAGGGGGTCGACCGCGACTACACCTTCCATGTCGACCGGGGGAAGTTCGATCTGCTCCTGCTGAAGAACGCCGAGGAGAAGGGCGCCAAGGTCTTCTCCGGTGTCCGCGTGCTCAAGGTGGACTTCAGCGACCCGGAGCAGGTCGGCCTGACCTGCCGCCTGGGGTCCAAGGAGGTCGGCTTCAGCGCGAAGATGGTCGTCGACGCGTCGGGTCGGGGCACCACGCTCGGCCGGCAACTCAAACTGAAGGTGAGCGACCCGGTCTTCGACCAGTACGCGCTGCACACCTGGTTCGAGGACGTGGACCGGGCGGCGCTGGCGAGCAACCCTCAGGAGACCGACTTCATCTTCGTGCACTGGCTGCCGGTCAAGGACACCTGGGTGTGGCAGATTCCCATCACGGACACCATTACGAGCATAGGAATCGTGACCCAGAAGAAGCGGTTCGCCCAGGCCAATGCCGACCGCGAGAAATTCTTCTGGGACTTCGTGGACACCCGGCCCGAACTGGCGGAGATGCTGAGAAAGGCCAAGCGGGTCCGTCCGTTCAAGGCGGAGGGTGACTACAGCTACGCGATGCGGCAGATCTGTGGCGACCGTTACGTTCTCATCGGGGACGCGGCCCGCTTCGTCGACCCGATCTTCTCCAGCGGAGTGAGCGTCGCGCTCAACAGTGCGCGGATCGCCTGCAAGGACATCATCGCGGCGCACAAGGCCGGTGGTGACTTCTCGAAGAAGAGCTTCGCCCCGTACGAGGAGAAGCTGCGCAAGGCCGTGGGCTACTGGTACGAGTTCATCACCATCTTCTACCGGCTCAACGTCCTGTTCACCGCGTTCGCGAAAGACCCCCGGTACCGGATCGACGTGCTGCGCATGCTGCAGGGCGATGTGTACGACGGTGACGAGCCGAAGGCGCTGCAGGCGATGCGGGAGGTCGTGAACGCCGTCGAGAGCGATCCGGAGCATGTCTGGTACCCGTTCCTCGGCACCCTGCGCGCACCCACCGCGGCGCCCCAGTTCTGAGCGTGGCGCCCCAGTTCCGACCTTCGCGAGACAAGGAAGAGAACGAGAAGAGGGGATCCTCGGGGATCCCCTCTTCTCGTTCTTCGCTTTCGCCCGTGCGTCAGGCGGCCTCGGGGCGGCGCGACAGGACGCGCCGGATCTCGGTGTAGGTGGCGCCGTGCGCGGCCAGGACGTCGGCCACGACGCCGGGCGGGGTGGCCAGGGCGAGCAGCAGGTGCTGGTCGCCGATTTTCTTGGCACCGTTCTCCGCGGCCTCGTGCAGCGCCCGCTGCAGCACTGTCCTGGAGCCCTCGGAGAAGGGCCGGTACTCGGGGCGCCAGCCGGGCTTGGTGCTGTCGCGGACGGCGATCGCGTCATCGCCGTGCGCAGCCTCCGTCCGCTCCAGCACGGCCGACAGGTCGATGCCGATATCGGCCAGGGCGTCGGCGTCGGCCTGCGACAACCCGGCGCGCCGGGCGGCCTCGGCCAGCGCGCGCTCGACGGAGTCGCGCTGTTCGACGACGCCGAGTGCGGCGAGCGCGCCGCCGGCGGCGGTCTGGGGCAGGTCGAAGAGGGACAGCAGCAGGTCCTCGGGGCGCAGTCCGGTGGCACCCGCCCGTTCGGAGCGCTGCACCGCGGCCCGGAGGACGGCGCGCGCCTCTTTGGTGAGCTTTTCGAACATCAGTGCCTCCCGTATTTCTTGTGCACGGCCTGCCTGCTCACTCCGAGCTCATCGGCGATTTCCTGCCAGGACCAGTTCTGATTGCGTGCATTGCGCACCTGGACGGCTTCCAGTTGCTCCAGGAGACGCCGCAGCGCGACGACCGCGCGGAGGCCGACTCTCGGATCCCTGTCGCCCGCCTGTGCGGCGAGATCGGTAGCTCGAGTCACGTATGTCAATCTACATTGACAACCGGGTGGGTGTCAACCCAGGTTTACATGAGTCGGGATTCGGGATTCGAGCCGTTCTCGGCACGTGAACGTGAAGCAGGGCCGACGGGCTCCGGGCGGGGGTTCCCGGAGCCCGTCGGCCCTGCGATCAGGGTCCGACGCGGTACGCAGGTACCGCATCGGATGCCGGCGTCAGCCGACCGGCGTGCCGAACCACGTGCGCAGTGCCGCGTCGAGACCCGCGGCGCTGCTCTCGGTGGCGGTGTCGTCGGAGGTGGCCCAGGCGATCCGGCCGTCCGGGCGCAGCAGCAGCGCGGTGGCGTCGATCTCGGCCGCCGCCTCGGCCGCCACGACGTCGACCCGGCCGGCCCAGTGACCGGCCTGGCCGCTGTGGGCGCCCGACGTGGTGAAGTCGACGAGGACACCCCGGCCGCCGTGCAGCAGTCGGCCGAGCGAGGTCGGCTCGCCGGCGGTGAGCGGCACGTCGCCGAGCCTGCTGCCCTGCAGCGCGTGGGCGGCCACGGTCTCGGGAAGCTGCGCGTACCGGAACGGGTACTGCACGTCGAGACCGCCCACCATCCGTACGAAGTGGGCGTTGACCTCGGGGATGTGGAACAGCTCGGTCAGCACGGTCCGCAGCGGCGACACCTGCTTCATGGGGTGGAGGAGGGCCAGCTGCGCCCGCGTGGTGAGGCAGGCGCGCTCCCCGACCGGGTGCCGCTCCTCGTGGTACGTGTCCAGCAGCGACTGAGCGGCCCGGCCCTGGAGGTGGGCGGCGAGCTTCCAGCCGAGGTTCACCGCGTCCTCGATGCCGGTGCTCAGCGCCTGCCCGCCGAGGGGGAAATGGACATGCGCCGCGTCGCCGGCCAAGAACACCCGGCCGCTGCGGTACGCGATGGCCTGGCGGGTCGGCGGGTTCCACCGCGCGAGCCAGCGCGCGGTGCCGGACGTTGACACGTCACCGGTGATGCGCCGGATCGCCTCGTCCAGTTCCGCGCGGTCCACCGGTACGTCCTCGGCCACCGTCCCCGCACCGAACTCCCCGGTGGCGACGCGCAGCACGTCCGGTCCGACCGGCGAGACCGTGAAGAACCCGGTGTCGGTCTGGTTGACCCCCAGCTTCGCGAAGAGCGGATCGTCCGTCGCGACCTCCACGTCGCCCACGATGCCCCGGAACTCGTTGTCCGTGCCCACGAAGTCGATGCCCGCGAGGGTACGGACACTGCTGTCGGCGCCGTCGCAGCCGACGACGTACGAGGCCCGGACCGTCTCCTCGCCGGACCCGGTGCGCACCGTCACCAGCACACCGCTCTCGTCCTGGTCGATGCCGACCACCTCGGCGCCGCGCCGGACGGAGACGCCCAGCTTCACGGCCTGCTCCTCCAGCCGCCGCTCCAGCTGCGAGTGCGCGACGGCGAACGCGAACGCCCGGGACTCCGGCAGCCGCGTCGGGTCGAGCCAAAGGTGAGCGAAGTGCGCTGCCGGGAAGGTGAAGCCGTCGCCCTGGAGCGTCTCCATCAGGCCGCGCTGGGTCAGCAGCTCGACCACGGTGGCGTTGACGGCCATCCCGCGCGACCGGGTGCTCGGCTGGTCGCGGCGCTCCAGGACGACCGTGTCCACCCCGGCCAGACCGAGCTCGTAGGCGAGCATCAGCCCGACGGGACCGCCGCCTGCGATGACAATGGGGTTACTCATGACGGGCTCCTATGCCTGTACTCGGGTGGGGTCGGGGTGCCGACCGGAGGGCGGATCCGGGACGGGCGCCCCGGCCGCTTCGGCGTGCAGATGGCGGGCGAGAGCGGTCGGCGTCGGATGGTCGTAGACGGCCGTCAGGGACATGGGCAGCCCCGCCTCACGGATGAGCGTGGTCAGTTCCAGAGCGGTGAAGGAGGAGAAGCCCAGATCCGTGAACTCGCCGTCCGGGTCCACGGATTGCGCCGAGGCGTGGCCGAGCACGGCGGCGGTCCGGCCGCGCACCAGCTCCAGCAGGACGTCGAGGCGTTCCTCCTCGGGCACGTCCGCGAGCCGTAGGGGGACGTGGTCCGCGCACGCGTCGAGCTCCGACGCGTGCCGGGCGCCCGGCACACCGCGCAGCAGCGCGACGTCCCCGCCCAGCGCCGGTGCCAGGCGCGCCCAGTCGGCGTCGGCGACCACGAGGGAGCGAGGCCGTCCCGCCGCGGCCCCGGCGAGGCCGCCGAGCAGTGCGGCCGGCGCGGTCGGAGGCGCCGCGCGCAGGCCCGGCGTGACCGGTGCCCGCGGATCGCCGTCCTGCCACGGCACGACCTGGAGGCAGAGCGCGGGCAGCCCCTCCGCCATGCGGGCGTCCGCCAGCGCGGCCAGCGCGCTGTGTGCGGGGGCCGCGTTGCCGAAGCCCGGCACGGCGAGGGCCCCCGCCAGGCCGGCGACCAGCAGCATGGGCGCGCCCCACGCACGGGCCAGCGCCTCCAGCGCTCCTGCCGTGGCCAGATCGCCGAAGTCCCGCTCGATGCCTTTGCGGTCCAGCGGCTCGGGCGACTGCCCCTCCGCCGCACGGGCGACGTGCAGTACGGCCGTCACCGGGCGCTCCGCGGACACGGCGGCCACCAGGGCCGTGCGTACCGCGGGGTCGGAGGGATCGCCGGGCACGGTCGTGACACGGTCGCCCAGCTCGGCCAGGAGCGCGTCGACCGCGTCGCTGTCCCTGTCCCGCTCGTCCAGCGGGAGCAGGACGTGCACGCCGTCGTGTCCGGCCACGCTCCGGGCCAGCTCCCGCCCGGTCGCGGTGCCCGCCCCCGCGACGACGACCGTCCCCTCCGGCCGCCAGACCTGCCGGGCGTCCTCACCGGGCCCCTCCAAGGGTTCCAGTTCGTCCAGCGCCACGGGCAGGAGCCTGCGCGCGAACACGCTCCCGGAACGCAGCGCGACCTGCGGCTCGCCGAGGCCTGCGCCGAGGACCCGGCCCAGCAGCCGGGCGTATCGGGTGTCCGCTTCCGCCCCTGCCGCCGCCCCCGTCTCCGGCGGCAGGTCGACCAGTCCGAGACGGCGCTCGGGACGTTCGGCGGCCAGTGCCTGCCCCAGTCCCCAGAGTTGAGCCTGGCGCAGGTCCGGCGGACCGTCCTGCGGCGTCACGCGGACACCGCCGCGCGTGGCGATCCAGACCGGCAGTGGCCCCGTCACCTCGTCCAGGGCCCGCACCAGGTCCAGGGTGGCGGTCAGCGCGGGGGTCGGTGCCGTACCGTCCGCTGCCGAGGCACCCCCGGCACCGGTGTCCGGCGCCCCGTCGTCGGCGAACGCCAACAGGGACAGCACCCCGTCGACGGCCGCGGAAGCGGCGAGCAGAGCGCTGAGCCGGCCGGCCAGATCCGCACCACCCCGCGGGCCGGCACCCACCGGAAGCACCGTCACCTCGACGCCTTCCGCCGCCAGGGCCGTGACGACGCCGCCCGAGACCTCACGCTCCGGCACCACCAGCAGCCAGCTCTTGGCGGCGCCGGACTCGGCCGGACCAGCCGGCTCCCAGCCGATCCGGTAATGGCGGTTGCGCCGGCGGCGCCAGTCGGTCAGCAGCGGCAGCGCCGCTTCGAGCGCGGACCGCACCTGCCCGCCGACCCCCAGGGCCGCGGCCAGCGCCTCCGGGTCCTGTCTGTCGACGGCCTCCCAGAACCTGCTCTCCGCCGCGTCCGACGCACTGCCGGACCGCGCGCCCGACGGAGCCGCCTCCAGCCACAGGCGCCGCCGCTGGAACGCGTACGTCGGCAGCTCCACGGTCCCCGTGGCCCGCTCGGCGAAGAAACCGGGCCAGTCCACCGCGGCACCCCGGATGTGCGCGTGCGCCAGCGCGGACAGGAAGGTCTGCGCCTCGGGTCGCCGGGCGCGCAGTACCGGCACGGGCACGAGGCGCCCCTCGGTGCAGGTACCGGTCACTGCCGTCAGCACCGCGTCGGGGCCCAGCTCCAGGCATGCGGTGACGCCCGCCTGCTCCAGTGCGGCGACCCCGTCGGCGAAGCGGACGCAGTCGCGTGCCTGGCCGACCCAGTAGGCGGGATCCGTCAGCTCACCGGGCCCGGCCAAGCGACCGGTGCGGTTCGACACCACGGGTATGCGCGGAGCGGAGTACGTCAGACCGCGCGCGACCGCACCGAACTCGGCCAGCATCGAATCCAGCCGGGGCGAGTGGAAGGCGTGGCTCACCTTCAACCGGGACACCTTGCGGCCCCGGCCGCGGAACTCCGCCGCGATCTCCTCGACCGCGTCCTCGTCCCCGGAGACCACCGTGGCGGCGGGCTCGTTCACCGCCGCGAGCGCCGCCCGGGGCCCGTACGCCGCCAGGACGACGCGCACCTCCGACTCGCCGGCCTGCACGGCCGCCATGGCGCCCCCCTCGGGCAGCGCCTCCATCAGGCGTCCGCGCGCGGAGACCAGGGCGCAGGCGTCGGGCAGGTCCAGCACGCCCGCCGCATGGGCGGCGGCGATCTCACCGAGCGAGTGCCCGAGCAGGGCGTGCGGCCGCAACCCGTGGTGTTCGAGCAGACGGAACAGGGCCGTCTCGACGGCGAAGAGCGCCGCCTGTGTGTAGACGGTCCGGTCCAGCAGCCCCACCAGGTCACTGTCCCGCTGCGCCCACACGACCTCCCGCAGCGGATGCGGGAGATGCGGGTCGAGGTGGGCGCACACGGCGTCGAAGGCCTGCGCGAAGACAGGAAACGCCCGGTGCAGCTCCTGCCCCATGCCGGGACGCTGTGATCCCTGCCCGGAGAACAGGAACGCCAGGCCCCCGCGGGAGGCCGTGCCCTTGAGGACGTTGCCCGCGGGCTGGTCCTGCGCCAGGAAGCCCAGTCGGTTGAGCAGGTCGGTGGTGTCGGTGGCGATGACGGCGGCGCGGTGGTCGAAGTGGGTGCGGGTGGTGGCGAGTGTGCGGGCGACGGCGGTGGTGTCGAGGTGGGGGTGGTGGGTGAGGTGGTGGTGCAGGCGGGTGGCTTGGGCGCGCAGGGCGGTTTGGGTCTTTGCGGACAGGAGGTAGGGCAGGGGGGTGTGTGCGGGGGGTTGTTCGGTGTGCTGGTTGGTGGTGGGTGGGGGTGCTGCTTCGAGGATGAGGTGGGCGTTGGTGCCGCTGATGCCGAAGGAGGAGACGGCGGCGCGGCGGGGGTGGCCGGTGTCGGGCCAGGGGGTTTGCTGGGTGAGGAGTCTGACCGCGCCTGATTCCCAGTCGACGTGGGGTGTGGGTTGGTCGATGTGGAGGGTCTTGGGCAGGATTCCGTGGTGGATGGCTTGGACCATTTTGATGACGCCGGCGATGCCTGCGGCGGCTTGGGTGTGGCCGATGTTGGATTTGACGGAGCCGAGCCACAACGGTCGTCCGTCGGGCCGGTTCTGGCCGTAGGTGGCGAGGAGGGCCTGGGCTTCGATGGGGTCGCCGAGGGTGGTGCCGGTGCCGTGTGCTTCCACCGCGTCGATCAGGTCGGGTGTGAGGCCTGCGTTGGTGAGGGCCTGGTGGATGACGCGTTGCTGGGAGGGGCCGTTGGGTGCGGTCAGGCCGTTGCTGGCGCCGTCCTGGTTGACGGCGGAGCCGCGGATGACGGCGAGGACGGGGTGGCCGTTGCGCTGGGCGTCGGAGAGGCGTTCCAGCAGGACGAGACCTGCGCCTTCACCCCAGCCGGTGCCGTCGGCGGCCGCGGCGAAGGGTTTGCAGCGGCCGTCGGGTGCCAGCCCGCGTTGCCGGCTGAACTCCACGAAGATGCCGGGGGTGGCCATGACGGTGACGCCGCCGGCGAGGGCGAGTTCGCACTCGCCGGAGCGCAGTGCCTGCGCGGCCAGGTGCATCGCAACCAGCGAGGACGAGCAGGCCGTGTCGATCGTGATCGCCGGGCCTTCGAGGCCGAGCGTGTACGACACCCGGCCCGACGCCACGCTTCCCGCGCTCCCGCTGCCCAGCAGACCTTCGAACGCGGCGCCGCCCGCGTCCATGAGGCGTGCGCCGTAGTCGCTGTACATGACGCCGGTGAAGACGCCGGTGCGGCTGCCGCGGAGCCGGGTGGGGTCCAGGCCGGCGCGTTCGAGGGTTTCCCAGGCGGTTTCGAGCAGGAGGCGCTGCTGGGGGTCGATGGTGAGGGCTTCGCGGGGGCTGATGCCGAAGAACTCGGCGTCGAACTCGCCCGCGTCGTACAGGAACCCGCCTTCCCGCGCATACGACGTGCCGCGGTGATCGGGATCGGGGTCGTACAGACGTGCCAGATCCCAGCCCCGGTCGGACGGGAAACCCCCGATCGCCTCGTCGCCCGCGGCGACCAGACGCCACAGGTCCGCCGGGCCCCGCACGCCGCCCGCGTACCGGCAGCCCATGGCTACGATGGCGATCGGCTCCCGCAGGTCCGACTCCAGTTGCGCGAGCCGCTCACGCGTCTCGTGCAGGTCCGTCGTGACCCACTTGAGGTAGTCGACGAGCTTGTCTTCGTTCGTCATGCCGTATCCATCCCCATGTGTTCCTCCCGGCGGTTGTTCACGGCGTTCAACTCCGCTTGAACTCACGGTCGATGAAGGCGAAGACCTCGTCGGTGGACGCTGCCCTGATCTGCTCCGCCACGGCCGTGCCGCCGGCGGACTCCTTCCACTGCGCCGTCAGGGACTGCAGGCGGCGCGCGATCTCACCGCGCTCGCCGTCGTCCGGGTCGAGCGCGGACAGGGCGGCCGCGATCCGGTCGAACTCGGCCAGCACCGACTTCCGTACGGGCTCCGGCGCGGTCAACCGCTTCAGGTGCTCGCCGAGCACGCGAGCCGTCGGGTAGTCGAAGACGAGCGTGGCGGGCAGCCGCAGACCGGTGATCACGTTGAGCCGGTTGCGCAGCTCCACCGCGGTGAGCGAGTCGAAACCGAGCTCCTGGAACGCCCGGTCCGGGTCGATGGCGGCGCCACCCTCATGCCCCAGTACCCCGGCGACCTGACCCCGCACCACGTCCAGCAACAGATCCAGCTGCTCCTCGTCTCCGAGCCCGGTCAGCCGCTCGGCCAGCGACGGTCCCGCCGTGTCCGCCCGGCGGGCCGGGGTGCGTACCAGACCGCGTAGGACGGGCGGCAGCAGACCCGAACCAGCCTGGGCGGCCAGTGCGGCCGTGTCGAGCTGCGCGGGCAGCAGCAGCGGACGGCCGGCGGACAGGGCGGTGTCGAGCAGGGCCAGCGCGTCCTCGGTCGGCAGCGGCGCGAGCCCGTTGCGGTTCATCCGCACCCGGTCGGTCCGCTCCAGATGGGCCGTCATGCCGCTGCCCTCCTCCCACAGCCCCCAGGCGAGGGCGGTGGCGGGCAGCCCCCGGGCACGCCGGTGAGCGGCCAGCGAGTCCAGGAAGGTGTTGGCGGCCGCGTAGTTGCCCTGACCGGGACTGCCCAGCAGACCGGCCGCCGACGAGAACAGCACGAAGGCCGCGAGGGACCGGTCCCGGGTCAGCTCGTGCAGGTTCCACGCCCCGGCCGCCTTGGGACGCAGGACGGCGTCGACCCGGTCACCGGTCAGGGAGCCGACCATCGCGTCGTCGATCACACCGGCGGCGTGGATCACCGCGGTGAGCGGGTGCTCCGCGGGAACACCCGCGAGGACCCCGCGCAGCTCCTCGCGGTCGGCGTTGTCACAGGCGGCGAACGTGATCTGGGCGCCGAGCGCGGCGAGTTCCTCACCCAGCTCCGCCGCCCCCTGCGCGTTGCCACCGCTGCGGCTGGTGAGCAGCAGGTGCCGGACCCCGTGCCGGGTGACGAGATGGCGGGCCACCAGGCGGCCCAGCGTGCCGGTGCCACCCGTGATGAGCACGGTGCCCCCGGAGTCCAACGGGGAGGAGCCGGCGGCACCTTCGGCGGCGGAGCGGGACAACCGCGGTACGAACCACTCGCCCCCGCGCACGCAGACCTGGGGTTCACCGACCGCGACGGCGGCCGCCACGGCGGTCGTCGCCGCGTCGTCCGCGCCGAGGTCGACGTCGAGGTCGACCAGGAGGAACCGGTCCGGGTTCTCCGACTGCGCGCTGCGCACCAGGCCCCACACCGGGGCGGCCGCCAGGTCGCGCACATCCTCGTCGGCGCGTACGGCGACGGCACCGCGGGTGACCAGGACCAGCCGCGAGGCCGCGACAGCGGGCTCCGCCAGCCAGCCCTGCAGCAGGGACAGCACCTCCTGCACGGTCGCGGACGCGGCGGCGGCAGGTCCGCCGAGGTTTCCCGAGTCGCCCGAGCCACCGGCGATCACCGGCGCGACGACGAACTCCGGGACGGCAGCGCCCTCGGAGAGCGCCTTGCGCAGCGTCTCCAGGCCGTCGTAACGGACCGGCGAGTCACCGGTCGCGCCCACCGCGGGCAGCACATCGCCCAGGACCGCCCAGACGCCCTTCCCGTCGGCCGGCCCCACCGAGGCCGACGCCCGCACCCAGCCCGGCTCGTACAGCGCTCCCCGCCTGCCGTTGCGGACGGCCGCGAGCTGTTCGGGCCGGACCGGCCGCAAGCTGAGCGAGCCCACGGAGCCGAGGGGACGCCCCGTGGCGTCGGCGACATGGAGCGCGGTGCCCCCGCCGTCCACCGGCGACAGCCGCACCCGCAGCGCCCGCGCGCCGTCGGACCACAGCGACACGCCCGCCCAGGCGAACGGCAGCCGCAGCTCCGACCCGGTCGGCTCCGCTCCCGCCACGGCCAGGGCGTGCAGCGCGCTGTCCAGCAAAGCGGGGTGGAGACCGAAGCCGGCCGTCGGGGTGTCCTCGGGCAGGCCGACCTCCGCGTAGACCACGTCGTCCCGCGTCCACACCTTCCGCAGCCCCTGGAAGGCCGGGCCGTACGCCAGCCCCGAGGCGGTGAACCGCTCGTAGACGTCCGAGAGATCGACCCGTTCGGCTCCGGCCGGGGGCCAGTCGGACAGTGCTTCGGGCGAGACGGGGGCGACGTCCGCGAGCAGTCCGTGTGCGTGTCGGGTCCACGACTCGTCCGGCAGGGCGGACGCTGCCTGCGAGTACACGGCCACCGGCCGCTGCCCGCCCTCGTCGGCTGGCTCGACGACCACCTGGATCCGTACGTCACCCCGCTCGGGGAGGATCAGCGGCGCCTCCAGGGCCAGTTCGGCGACCCCGCCGTAGCCCGCCTGGGCCGCGGCGTGCGCCGCCAGCTCGACGAACGCGGTACCGGGTAGCAGCACCGTGTCCAGCACCGCGTGATCGGCGAGCCACGGATGCGTACGGAGGGACAGGCGGCCGGTCAGCACGTGCCCCCTTCCGGCGATCTCCACGGCCGCGCCCAGCAGCGGGTGACCGGCCTCGGTGAGCCCAGCCATGGTCACGTCACCGGCGCCGCGGGACGACTCCACCCAGTGGCGGGTGCGCTGGAACGCGTACGTGGGAAGCGGCACGGCCGGGTGGTGCCGGCCCAGGCAGGCGGCGGCCCAGTCGACCGGCGCCCCGTGGACGTGCGCCAGGGACAGGGCCGTGAGGAACTCGCGGCGGCCGTCCCTGTCCCGGCGCAGTGTCCCGATCGCCGTGGCGGCGGCCTCCCGTGCCTCCGCCGTCTGCTCGATCCCGACGGTGAGCACGGGATGCGGGCTGATCTCGACGAAGAGCGAGTGCCCTGCGTCCAGGAGGGCGCCGGTGGTCTCGGAGAACAGCACCCGGCGGCGGATGTTGCGGTACCAGTAGTCGGCGTCCAGGCCGCTGGTGTCGATCTCCGTGCCCGTGACGGTCGAGTAGAACGGGATGCCCGCCGTGCGAGGGGTGAGGTGGGCCAGGCGGCTCAGCAGCTCTTCCCGGATCCGCTCGACGTGGTCGGAGTGCGAGGCGTAGTCCACGGGGATCAGCCGCGCCCTGACGCCGTCGGCCACGCAGGCGTCGACGAGTTCCCGTACGGCCTGCGCGTCCCCGGAGACCACCGTGACGGTGGGTCCGTTGACCGCGGCTGTACCGACCCGGCCGTTCCAGCCGGACAGCCGCTCCTCCAGGTCCGCCGCGGGCAGCGCAACCGACGCCATGGTTCCCGAACCGGCCAGCGGCAGCAGGAGCTTGCTGCGCAACGCCACTACGGCGGCCGCGTCGTCCAGGCAGAGCGCGCCCGCCACATACGCGGCGGCGATCTCGCCCTGCGAGTGCCCGATCACCGCGTCCGGCCGCACACCCGCCGCCTTCCACAACTCGGCCAGCGAGACCATGACCGCGAACAGCGCCGGCTGCAGGACGTCGACCCGGTCCAGACCCGGAGCACCGGGCGCCCCGCGCAGGACATCCAGCAGCGACCAGTCGACGTAACGGTCCAGCGCCCGCTCGCAGGCGGCCATGTGCTCAGTGAAGACCTCCGAACTCTCCAGCAGGTCCTCCGCCATGCCCCTCCACTGCGAACCCTGCCCAGGGAAGACGAACACCGTTCCGGCCCCGTCGGCCACCCCGCCTACGACCCCCTCCGCGGGCTCGCCCGCCGTGAGCGCCGACAAGCCCCGCAGCAACTGGGCACCGTCCGCGCCGAGCACCACGCCCCGGTGCCGGAAAGCCGACCTGGTGGTGGCCAGGGCATGGCCGACGGCTGCGGGATCGAGCTCCGGATGCTCGGTGACGTACTGATGCAGCCGGGCGGCCTGCGCCCGCAGAGCGGCCTCGGTACGGCCCGACAGCGCCCATGGTGTGACGGGCGCGCCGAGAGCGGGCCTACCAGGGGCATCGGTGTGCTGGTTGGTGGTGGGTGGGGGTGCTGCTTCGAGGATGAGGTGGGCGTTGGTGCCGCTGATGCCGAAGGAGGAGACGGCGGCGCGGCGGGGGTGGCCGGTGTCGGGCCAGGGGGTTTGCTCGGTGAGGAGTCTGACTGCGCCTGATTCCCAGTCGACGTGGGGTGTGGGTTGGTCGATGTGGAGGGTCTTGGGCAGCACGCCGTGGCGGATGGCCTGGACCATTTTGATGACGCCGGCGATGCCTGCGGCGGCTTGGGTGTGGCCGATGTTGGATTTGACGGAGCCGAGCCAGAGGGGTTGGTCGGTGGTCCGGTTCTGGCCGTAGGTGGCGAGGAGGGCCTGGGCTTCGATGGGGTCGCCGAGGGTGGTGCCGGTGCCGTGTGCTTCCACCGCGTCGATCAGGTCGGGTGTGAGGCGGGCGTTGGTGAGGGCCTGGTGGATGACGCGTTGCTGGGAGGGGCCGTTGGGTGCGGTCAGGCCGTTGCTGGCGCCGTCCTGGTTGACGGCGGAGCCGCGGATGACGGCGAGGACGGGGTGGCCGTTGCGCTGGGCGTCGGAGAGGCGTTCCAGCAGGACGAGGCCTGCGCCTTCGCCCCAGCCGGTGCCGTCGGCGGCCGCGGCGAAGGGTTTGCAGCGGCCGTCGGGTGCCAGCCCGCGTTGCCGGCTGAACTCCACGAAGATGCCGGGGGTGGCCATGACGGTGACGCCGCCGGCGAGGGCGAGTTCGCACTCGCCGGAGCGCAGTGCCTGCGCGGCCAGGTGCATCGCAACCAGCGAGGACGAGCAGGCCGTGTCGATCGTGATCGCCGGGCCTTCGAGGCCGAGCGTGTACGACACCCGGCCCGACGCCACACTGCTCGTGGTACCCGTGAGCAGGTACCCGTCCAACGCGTCCGCGGACCGCTCCGCGCCCAATCCGTAGTGCTGGGCGGCCATGCCGACGAACACACCGGTCAGTGTGCCGCGCAGGGCCTCCGGGCGCATCGCGGCACTCTCGATCGTCTCCCAGGCGGTCTCCAGCAGCAGTCGCTGCTGGGGATCGACGGCCAGCGTCTCGCGCGGATTGATGCCGAAGAACCCGGCGTCGAACTCGTCGGCGTCGGAGACGAAACCGCCCTGGTTCACATAGGACGTGCCCGCATGCTGCGGGTCGGGATCGTAGAGCCGCTCCAGGTCCCAGCCCCGGTTGTCCGGGAAGTCCGACAGGCCGTCCCGGCCCGCCGCCACCAGATCCCACAGCCCCTCGGGGTTGGCCACACCACCGGGGAAGCGACATGCCATGCCGACGATCGCGATCGGGTCCTCGTTCCCGAGCGGTTCCGCCGGCCGCGCAGCGGCCGCGACGGCCGGGCTCGTCTCTTCCGCACCGAGCAACTGGGACTTCAGGTGCGCCGCCAGCGCCGCCGCGGTCGGGTGGTCGAAGACCAGGGTGGCGGGCAGTCTCAACCCCGTGGCAGCGTTCAGCCGGTTGCGCAGCTCCACGGCCGTCAGCGAGTCGAAGCCGAGGTCTTGGAAGGTTCGGTCCGCGGCGATGGTGCTCAGCGTCTCGTGCCCCAGCACCGCGCCGATGTCGCCACGCACCAGATCCAGCAGGTGACGGTCCCGCTCGCCCTCCGGTAGCCGGGCGAGGGTGTGCTGCAGGGCCGAACCGCCGCCACCGGCCGTCACTGCACGTGGCGGCGCGGTCCGCAGCAGTCGGCGGGCGATGGCCGGCAGGTCGTCGCTGCTCGCCAGGTTCCGCAACGCCTTCGGGTCGAATCGTGCCGGGACGTACGACGGGAGGGCGCCGCCCAGGCAGGCGTCGAACGCCGCCAGCCCCTCCTCGGTACGCAGCGGGACCAGGCCGCCCTCGGTGAGGCGTTGGTGTTGTTGGGTGGTGAGTTGGGCGGTGATGGTGCTGGTTTGTTGCCAGAGGCCCCAGGCGAGTGAGGTGGCGGGGAGGCCTTGGG